>NZ_CP096247.1:2400000-2711778 GCF_023204875.1 Prevotella sp. E15-22 | reverse complement strand
GCCGCGTGCTGGACGAGACGAACATCGACCTGGTGATTTGTATGCCTGGTACGGCCGATAACGACGCCTTTACTGTGGCACGCGAGGTGAAGAGCATACAGCCATCGGTGCCCTGCGTGGTGCTGACACCTTTCAGTCATGGTATCACCAAGCGCATGCAGAACGAGGATATGAGTATCTTCGACTATGTGTTCTGCTGGCTGGGCAACACGAACCTTATCCTGTCGATCATTAAGTTGATTGAGGATAAGATGAACATTGAACATGATATTGAGGAGGCTGGCGTGCAGATGATTCTGCTGGTGGAGGATAATATCCGCTTCTACTCGAGTGTGCTGCCTAACCTCTATAATTATATTCTGCAGCAGTCGAAGAATTTTTCGACGGAGGCCCTGAACCCCCATGCTGCCGCCCAGCGTAAGCGTGGACGCCCCAAGGTGGTGCTGGCCACGAACTATGAGGAGGCGATGCAGATTTACGAGAAGTATGCAGAGAATACGCTGGGTGTGATCAGTGATACACGTTTCCCGATGCAGACGCCTGTTGGCCGACTGAGTCATGTGGAGGAGGGCGACCCTGAGGCAGGACTGAAGTTGCTGCGCGCCATCCGTCAGCATGATGAGTATGTGCCCCTGATACTGGAGAGCAGTGAGGTGCAGAACCGCGAGAAGGCGTGGGCCGAGGGTTTTGACTTCCTGGACAAGAACTCGAAGAAGTTTAATGTGGACCTGCGCAAGATGATTGAGGAGCACCTGGGCTTTGGCGACTTCGTGTTCCGTGACCCAGAGACCCACGAGGAGGTGGCACGCGTGAAAACACTGAAGGAACTGCAGGATAATATCTTCAAGATTCCTCACAACTCGCTGATGCACCACATCCGTCGTAACCATATGAGTCGCTGGCTCTGTGCACGAGCCATCTTCCCTGTGTCGCAGTTTCTGAAGCATGTCACATGGCATAAGCTGCAGGATGTGGATGCCCACCGACAGATTATCTTCGACGCTATCGTGCAGTATCGTAGGATGAAGAACATTGGCGTGGTGGCTGTGTTCGACCGACTGAAGTTCGACCGCTATGCCCACTTTGCCCGCATCGGCGAGGGCTCGCTGGGCGGCAAGGGCCGTGGCCTGGCGTTCCTCGATAATATCATCAAGCGCCATCCGGAACTGAACCAGTTTGAGAACGCCACCGTGCAGATTCCTAAGACGGTGGTGCTGTGTACCGACTTCTTCGACCGCTTTATGGACGACAATAACCTGTGGTCGATAGCCTTGAGCGATGCGCCTGACGAGGTGATTCTGCAGCACTTCCTCAAGGCGCAGTTGCCCGATGATCTCATTGAGGACTTCTTCATTTTCTTCGACGCCATCAAGACACCTATCGCCGTGCGCTCGAGCTCGCTGCTGGAGGACTCGCACTATCAGCCGTTTGCGGGTATCTATTCAACCTATATGATTCCCTGGCTCGACGATAAGTACGAGATGCTGCGCATGCTGGCCTGTGCTATCAAGAGTGTGTATGCCAGCGTCTATTATCGCGACTCGAAGGCTTACATGACGGCCACGCAGAACGTTATCGACCAGGAGAAGATGGCGGTGATACTGCAAGAGGTGGTGGGTCATCGCTATGGCGACCTCTACTATCCTACGTTCTCGGGTGTGCTGCGCTCGTTGAACTACTATCCCATTGGCGACGAGACGGCCGAGGAGGGTATTGCCTCGCTGGCTCTGGGACTTGGAAAATATATCGTGGACGGCGGACAGACGCTGCGCGTGAGTCCTTATCACCCACATCAGGTGCTGCAGACCAGCGAGATGGAGACGGCGCTGCGCGATACGCAGACGCGCTTCTATGCACTGGATATGAGTCATGTGGGCGACGACTTCCAGGTGGACGACGGCTTCAACATCAAGAAGATGCGAGTGCGCCAGGCTGATGAGGATGGCTCGCTGACGTATATCGCCTCGACCTACGACCCCATGGACCAGGTGATTCGTGACGGTATCTACGAGGGCGGACGAAAGATTATCTCGTTCTGTGGTGTGCTGCAGCAGGGTGTCTTTCCTTTGCCTGAGCTTCTCCAGATGTCGCAGAAGTTCGGCTCGGACGAGATGCGCCGGCCTGTGGAGATTGAGTTTGCCTGCAACCTGAACGACGACCGTACGGGCGAGTTCTACCTGTTGCAGATCCGTCCTATCGTGGACTCGAAGCAGGTGCTGGACGAAGACCTGCAGCAGATTCCTGACGAGCAGTGTCTGCTGCGCTCGAATAACTCGCTGGGTCATGGTATCTCGGAGGATGTGTTCGATGTGGTGTATGTGAAGACCGACGAGAACTTTACGGCGGCCAACAACCCGATGATTGCCGATGAGATTGAGACCATCAACCGTAAGTTCCTGAACGAGGATAAGAACTATATCCTGATTGGACCAGGACGCTGGGGCTCGAGCGACTACTGGCTGGGTATCCCTGTGAAATGGCCGCATATCTCGGCGGCACGCGTCATCGTGGAGGCTGGACTGAAGAACTATCACGTGGACCCCTCGCAGGGCACGCACTTCTTCCAGAACCTTACCTCGTTTGGTGTGGGCTACTTCACCATCAATACCTATACGGGCGACGGTGTGATGCAAAAAGAAATCCTCGACAGCATGCCTGCTATCGAGGAGACTGAACATGTGCGCCATGTGCGCTTCGAGCGTCCGCTCAAGGTGATGATGGACGGCAAGAAGCAGACGGGCGTGGTGCTATTGCCTACGACTGAGGCGGAATAGGTGTTTACTGTCCGCCGAGTCGTGAGAAATACTCAATGATATCTTCCCACGTCTTGAACGTGTCGGAACCATACTCTAAGAGGGTGGCCATCGTGTCGCCCTCTTTTCTTTTACTGATCAGGTAGTCGCCATAGAGCAGGTCGCGACGATGGGTATAGACGGTGTGGCGCCAGGCGGGCACGTTGATATACTCCTCCAGCCACTGTCCCCATCGGTTTTCTGTTGGGTAGCTGTCTTCGCAAACAAAATACACCTGATAGTGCTCGATGAGGAGTCGGATGGCTTTCTGACTGCTGCTGTTGGGCTTGTTGTAGGCATCGACGAGGGTCTCTATACCTATATATATAATAGGGCGCTGACGGTTCTCCTGTTGGTCGTCGATCCAGCGGATGACGGGTACGACGGCATGCATGAAGGAGCGGTCGTCCATGCGGTGCTCTCCATGGAAATGGGCGGCCTTGGGGTAGCACTCGCGAAACATGTCGAAGGTATCTACCAGATCGTCCTTGTCGCCAAAGAGACCATAGACGCGGTTCTTCTCTTTCTCCAGTTCCTCGTCGCTGAGGCCTTCGAGTCCTGAAAAGCGCTGTTCGCTCACCTGTCGGTATTCCTTTACCAGGGCCTTGTCGACATAGAACTGCTGCACGCCGTCCAGACGTGGGTTCTGAAAGGTCTGCGTGCCTGTCATGCCATGTTGCTGCATGGTGTCGGACAGGCAGAGGGCCGGGTTCATGCAGATGCGGTCGTAGCCGTACAGCTGTTCGGTATACATGCCACCCATCGATGTGCCCAGAATGAGATGGGGCTGCTCTTTGGCGCAAAGTTCTTTCAACAGAGCCTGTGCCTCAGTGGGATGGATGGGAAGGTCGGGTGCAATGACGTTGGCGTTGGGCAGGATGGTGCGCAGGCGTGTCACCGTGCCACTCTGTCCGCTGCTGCCGAATCCGTGAAGATACATCACGGTTTTTCCCTTCATCAACTCAGGGAATTGTTTGACGTATTGGTTTGTTTGTTCCATAATTGACGGCAAAGTTACTTTTTTTTTGCTTCCGGTGCAACAATTAACGTGTTTTTTGCGTCTAACGGATAAAGTAAATAACTAAAAAAGTATGATTATGAAGAAAGTTACTGTTTTGACACTCTGTTCTGTGTTCTTGTTTTGCATGTCGTGTGTGGATATTAAGATGACGAAAGGCAAGTTGCTTGAGGCGAGTAAGACGATTACCGAAAAGGAACTGACGATGTCGTCTTTTGATAAGGTGGACATCGATGTGGTGGGTCATGTGAAGGTGGTGCAGAGTGTGGCTGGCGACTATCGCGTGGTGCTGTCGGCTCCTGAGAACTATATGGATTTCTTTGAATGTGAGGTGAACGACCAGGAGTTGGAGGTGGAATATGATAGTCATATGCCTAACTTCACACTTGAGGATCGTGACATTCATATCACCATCTATACCCCCTCGCTGCGCGAGCTGGAGAACTCAGGCGTTGCCACGGTGGTGGTGGACAGCTTGAAGAGCAGACTGCTGAAGGTGGAAAACTCGGGTGTAGGTGGCATCAAGATGCGTGGTCTGCACACAGAGAAGTTGGCAGTGGACTGCTCTGGCGTGGGTGGCATCACCCTGCATGGCGTGACCACATGGCTTAACCTGGAGTGCTCGGGCGTGGGCAGCATTGATGCCAGCGGCATGAAGGCCCGTCGTGTGAAAGGCGAGGTGAGTGGCGTGGGTGGTATTGAGTGCTATGCGTCTGATACTCTGAAGGCTACGGTGAGCGGTGTTGGCTCACTGAAATATGCTGGTAATCCTAGCGTAAAGAAGCTTAACGAGAGTGGTGTGGGAAAAATTTCTGAGCTATGATGAATATATTTATGCAAAGTGTATAGGTAGTTTTTACACCTAAGGGTGTTTGTTTTAACTTGATATAAATCAATTATTGTTCGAATTATAAGAAAAACGAGCAAAAAAGTTTGTAACTGTAAGCAAAACACCCTATCTTTGCATCGTGTTTTTCATAGTATTAGATTTAAGGTTAACAAAGGTTGGGTCACAGCGGTGACCCTTTTTTATTATCTTTTTTTGTGTTTTTTTAATTTTGGAGTTAGCTTTATATTCAAGAAAACTTCTTAACTTTGCACCAGTTTTATTAAGAATAATATGAGAAAGTATGTAATATTCGTGTTTGTGGCGTTGATGGCATCGGCTGTTTCGGCTCAGAAGAAATGGACGCTTCAGGATTGTCTGGATCATGCCATGCAGAACAATATCACGTTGCAAAAGGCCCGGCTGCAGCAACAATCGGCGGCTGAGGATGTGAAAGGTGCCAAGGGCAATTTGTTGCCCTCGGTCAGTGCGTCGGCTAATCAGAGTCTGGGCTATCGCCCCTGGCAGGATGCTGGAACGACAACGGTGACCAATGGCACAGTGAACACGAAGGTGGACAAGACCTATCACAATGGGTCGTATAACCTGAATGCGCAGTGGACGGTTTGGAATGGTAACAAGAACTACAACAGCCTGAAACTGAATAAGTTGTCTGAGAAACAGGCTGAGTTGCAGGTGGACGAGACGGCCAACAATATCATGGAGCGCATTGCTCAGATCTATGTGCAGATACTCTATCTGGACGAGAGTATCAAGGTAAGTAAGGCCAGCTTGGAAACGAGTAAGAAGAACGAGGAGCGTGGACGCGAGATGCTCGAGGTGGGTAAGATGTCGAAGGCCGACCTGGCCCAGCTCACGGCCCAGCGTGCCACCGATGAATATAATGTGGTGGATGCACAGGCGCAGTTGGCCAACTATAAGTTGCAGCTGAAGCAGTTGCTGGAACTCACTGGCGATGAGTCGTTCGACGTGGTAATCCCTGAGACTACCGATGCGCAGGCACTGAGTGATATTCCCGTGCTTCAGGATGTGTATCAGCAGGCGCTCATCACCCGTCCGGAGATTGAGAGTTCGCGACTGGCCATTGAGAGTAGCGGCCTGAACCTGAAGATATCGAAGGCAGGCTACCTGCCCACGCTTAATATGACTGGCGGCGTCTCTACCAGTACCAACTCTCTGTCGGCCAATGGCTGGGGCAATCAGATGAAGACCAACGTGAACACACAGGCTGGACTGACACTGAGTATTCCCATCTTTGATGCCCGTCAGACGAAGACATCGGTGAACAAGGCGAAAATTCAGCAGCAGCAGGCTCAGTTGGACCTGCAGGATCAGCAGAAGACGCTCTATCAGACCATCGAGGGCTTCTGGCAGGATGCCAACACCAATCAGCAGCGTTTCCGTGCTGCCCTGACCACCGTGGAGAGTGAGCAGATGAGTTATGACTTGCTGGAGGAGAAGTTTAACTTGGGTCTTACGAATATCATTGAACTGATGAACGGCAAGGATAAGTTGCTCAATGCCCAGCAGAACAAACTGCAGTCTAAATATCAGACCATCCTGAACCAGCAGTTGCTGAAGTTCTATCAGGGTGATTTCAAGAAGTAAATAAAAAAGCAAGAGATATGAAAAATAAGAAGATTTGGATTATCGTGGCAGTCGTTGCTGTCATTGGTATCGTCGCTTATCAGTTCCTTTCGGGCGGCAAGAAGGAACAGAAGGTAGAGTTTGAGACCGCCCAGGTGACTAAGGGTAACATACAGACCACCATCACCGCCACCGGCACCATCGAACCTGTGACCAGCGTTACCGTGGGTACGCAGGTCAGCGGTATCGTGTCGAAACTCTATGTGGACTATAACTCGGTGGTGAAGAAGGGACAGGTGATTGCCGAGCTCGACAAGACAAACCTGACCAGTGAGCTGAAGACGGCGCAGGCTAACCTGTCGTCGGCACAGAGTACGCTGAACTACGAACAGACCAACTTTAACCGCTATCAGACCCTATATAATAAAGGTTTGGTGAGTGCTGATGAATATGAGACGGCAAAGCTGTCGTACCTCAAGGCCAAGGAGCAGGTGGTTACCTCTACACAGAGTGTGCAGAAGGCACAGACCAACCTGGGCTATGCCACTATCACCAGTCCTATCGATGGCGTGGTGCTGTCGAAAGCAGTGGAGGAGGGACAGACCGTGGCTGCTTCGTTTAACACCCCTGAGCTCTTTACCATTGCACAGGATTTGACCGACATGCGTGTGATTGCTGATATCGACGAGGCTGACATTGGTGGTGTGAAGGAGGGTCAGCGTGTGACCTTCACTGTGGATGCCTTCCCTGATGATCAGTTTGAGGGACAGGTGACTCAGGTGCGTCAGCAGGCAACCACCGAGAGTAATGTGGTGACCTACGAGGTGGTTATCTCGGCTCCCAACAACGAGCTGAAGTTGAAGCCAGGTCTCACGGCCAACGTCACCATCTTTACACTCGAGAAGAACGATGTGCTCACGGCTCCTGCCAAGGCGTTGCGCTTTATGCCTAACGAGGCTCTGCTTCACGAGGGACAGACGATTGAGGATGTGGAGGCTCCCGTCAAGGTGTGGACCCTCGAGGGTAATGTCTTTAAGGCCCATGCTGTGGAGACAGGAACCACTAATGGTGTTCTCACCGAGATTGTCAGTGGCATCAAGGAGGGTACCGAGGTGTTGGTGGACTTCACCATCAGCGGTGGTGAGGAACCTGCAGGACAGCAGCAGGCACAGAATCCCTTCATGCCGCGTCCACGACAGAACAACCGTCAGCAGCAAGGCGGTGCTAGTCAGCAACCTAAGAAGTAACAGACTCTCCCCCAACCCCTCCCTGCGAGGGAGGGGAGTAGAAAGAAACAACAATATGAATGAAGATAAGAAAGTAGTTATTGAATTGGATAACGTCAAGCGCTATTTCAAGGTGGGCAGCGAGACGGTGAAGGCCCTCCGTGGCGTTTCGTTCAAGATCTACGAGGGCGAGTTCGTTACCATCCAGGGTACCTCTGGCTCGGGTAAGTCGACCCTGCTCAACCAGTTGGGCTGCCTCGATACCCCCACCAGTGGTGAGTATTATCTGGATGGTATCTCTGTGCGTGAGATGTCGAAGACACAGCGCGCCCGTTTGCGTAACCGCAAGATTGGTTTCGTGTTTCAGAACTATAACCTGCTGGCTAAGACCACAGCCATCGAGAACGTGGAGCTGCCTCTGATGTACAACTCGGAGGTGTCGGCTACGGAGCGTCGTGAGCGTGCCATCAAGGCGCTGCAGGACGTAGGCTTGGGCGATCGTCTCTATCATAAGTCGAATCAGATGTCGGGTGGTCAGATGCAGCGCGTGGCTATTGCCCGTGCACTGGTCAACGATCCTGCTGTACTCTTGGCCGATGAGGCCACGGGTAACCTCGACACGCGTACTTCGTTCGAGATGCTGGTGCTCTTCCAGGAACTCTATCGCAAGGGTCACACTATCATCTTCGTGACCCACAACCCTGAGATTGCCGAGTATGCCAGTAGGAACATCAACCTGCGCGACGGTAAGATTCGTGAGGACACGTACAATGAGAATATTAAGTCGGCAGCGGAGGCTTTGGCCGCGCTGCCTGTGCTGAATGATGACTGAGAAGTCTGATGTAAGATGTAAGAAGTAAGAAGATGAATATATTAAACTTATTCAAAGTGAGCCTGAAGGCCGTGGCCAACAATAAGATGCGCTCGTTCCTCTCGATGCTGGGCATCATCATCGGTGTGGCTGCGGTGATCATCATGATGAGCATTGGTCAGGGCTCCAAGGAGAGCATTCGTACTGAGCTGTCTACCATGGGTACCAACTTGCTGACCATCCGTCCTGGTGCTGATATGCGTGGCGGTGTACGTCAGGATCCGTCGGCTATGCAGACCCTGAAGATGGCCGACTATCAGCGCATCATCCGCGAGAAGAAGTTTGTGACGAAGGTGTCACCCGAGGTCACTGCCAGTGGTCAGGCTATCTATGGCAATAACAACACTAACACGTCGATGTATGGCGAGTCTATCGACTACCTCGACATCAAGCAGTGGCCCGTGGAGGAAGGCGATTGCTTCACCGAGGAAGATATTAAGAAGGCTGCCAAGGTGTGTGTGGTGGGTGCCACGGTCGTCAAGGAACTCTTTGGCGAGAGTGTAGACCCTGTGGGCAAGACCATCCGCTTTAAAAGTATTCCCATGCGTATTGTGGGTGTGCTGAAGTCGAAGGGCTACAACTCATGGGGCATGGACCAGGATAACGTCATCGTGGCCCCTTATACCACGGTGATGAAGCGTATTGCTGCCCAGACCTATTTCTCGAGTATCGTGTGCTCGGCCATCACTGAGGAACTGTCGGATGCTGCCATTGAGGAACTTACCCAGATGCTGCGCGATAATCATAAGTTGAAGGCTGAGGCCGTGGATGACTTCACCATCCGTTCTCAGGCCGAGATGATGGAGACCATGTCGTCGACGATGGACACCGTGACCATCATCCTCGTGGTGGCAGCAGCTTTCTCGTTGTTGGTGGCTGGTATCGGCATCATGAACATCATGCTGGTGAGTGTCACTGAGCGTACCAAGGAGATTGGTCTGCGTATGGCCGTAGGTGCCACAGGTCCCGTTATCTCGCTCCAGTTCCTCATTGAGTCGGTGATGATCTCCGTCACGGGTGGTCTCATCGGCGTGATTGTGGGTGTTGGAGCCAGCGAATTCGTGTCGGCCTTCGGCATGCCCAGCAGTGTGCCCGCCTGGTCTATCTATGTGTCGTTCCTGGTGTGCGTGTTCATTGGCGTGCTCTTCGGCTATATCCCTGCCCAGAAAGCAGCCAATATGGACCCCATCGAGGCCATTCGTCACGAGTAATTAATGCAAAGTGTGTTTTGCAAAATCAGATGATGAGTGCGTTGCCATTGCAAATAAACATGAAAAAACGGTAGGGTGGGAGCAATTTCTTCATGCTTCGCTCTTCACTCTTCGCTTTTTTTTGTAACTTTGCGCGCAGTAAAAAACAAACGTTAAATATTTAACTTATAATTATTATGGTAAACTACAAGGATTTGGGTCTCGTAAATACTCGCGAGATGTTTAAGAGAGCAGTAGCCGGTGGCTATGCTATCCCCGCTTTCAACTTCAACACTATGGAGCAGATGCAGGCTATCGTACAGGCTGCCGTTGAGACAAAGTCTCCAGTTATCATGCAGGTTTCTAAGGGCGCTCGCAACTATGCTAACGCTACTATCCTGCGCTACATGGCTGAGGGTGCTGTAGCTTATGCTAAGGAGCTCGGCTGTGAGCATCCTGAGATTGTTCTGCACCTTGACCACGGTGACACCTTCGAGCTCTGTAAGGATTGTATCGACATGGGCTTCTCAAGCGTTATGATTGACGGTTCTTCACTGCCCTACGAGGAGAACATCGCCCTGACCAAGAAGGTTGTTGACTACGCTCACCAGTACGATGTAACTGTTGAGGCTGAGCTCGGTGTGCTCGCTGGTGTTGAGGATGAGGTTGTAGCTGAGGAGTCTCACTACACCAAGCCTGAGGAGGTTATCGACTTCGCTACACGCACAGGTTGCGACTCTCTGGCCATCTCTATCGGTACTTCACACGGTGCTTACAAATTCAAGCCCGAGCAGTGCACACGTGACCCCAAGACTGGTAAGCTCGTTCCTCCCCCACTCGCATTCGACGTTCTGCACGAGATCGAGAAGAAACTTCCTGGATTCCCCATCGTTCTGCACGGATCATCTTCAGTTCCTCAGGACGAGGTTGACACCATCAACAAGTTCGGTGGTAACCTGCCCGACGCTGTAGGTATCCCCGAGGAGCAGCTCCGCGAGGCTTCTAAGAGCGCTGTTTGCAAGATCAACATCGACTCTGACTCTCGTCTGGCTATGACTGCTGCTATCCGTCAGTACCTGGCTGAGCACCCCGATCACTTCGATCCTCGCCAGTACCTGAAGCCCGCTCGTGAGAACATGAAGAAGATGTACATCCACAAGATTGTGAATGTGCTCGGTTCTGACGGCAAACTCGCTCAGTGCTAATTCGTTAGAAAACGATTATAAAAAAATCCCTGCCAATCGGCAGGGATTTTTTTTTGTGTGTTTATCTTTACTTCGTTGGTTGCTCGCAATCTAAGCGGTCGACAGCTCCGGTGATGGGATTCAGCCAGAGATGTGTGGTGTAACGCTTGTTGAAGAGTTCGCCGCTGAGAAGCTCGACGTTGCCGAACTGCGCTGCAGGTTGCTCTGTGGTGAGGATGTTGTTGATGCCCTGGAAGAGCGAGATACGCATGCGGCCTGGGACGTTGACATAGACACCTGCTTCGAATGCCTTCTTCTTGGTCTTGGCAGCAGCCTCCTCGTCGACAGGGGGTACGGTGTTCAGGTCCTCAACGGTGACATAGAAGGGCGCGCCCGAGAGGTCATCGGCGTCTACCAGACCATTGACCTGTGAGAGGCGAAACAGCAACTGACGGTTAAATGGGCCGTCGGGGCAGATGGTGAGTGTATGCTCGGTAGTGTCGCAGTCGTAAGTGCCCTTGAACATGCTTGTCAGGGCTGCGTCCTGCTCGTTCAATTGGTTAAGCATCAGTTGGAGTTGTGCGCCGTCCTTTGGCATGAAGTCGGCCTGTCCCTTGATGAGTAGGTTGCGGTTTTCACGAATGTCATAGATTTCGCGTGCTGTGAGTTCTGCCATCTTGGCTGTGCTGCCAGCAGAGAGGATATCTTGATTCATCAGCTGGCGCGGCTCCATGCGTTTTTTCTTTTTCTGGGGTACAAAGGGCATGGTGGGCTGCTCGGCTTTGGGATCGGCATTGATGGCCAGAAGTCGACCATCTTCTGCCAGCGCCACATTGGCTGCCACTGTCTTCGGGTTGAATTTCAGCGCATAGGCCTTGGTTGAGTCGGCCACACCAACAGGCATCAGTTTGATGTTGATGATGCGGTATTGGGTATTGGCCTCCTGACTAACATTGTTCAAGCGCATGTAGCGTTGGGCATAGGCCGAGAAATCGCCGGGCTTATAAGTGGTCTTCTCTACCAGCAGATTAATGCGGATGGCTGTCTTTGGTAGGAAATAGACGGCTCCCTCAGGGGTAACTCCTGGTTGATATTCTGTAAGTTGCGTCTGGGCGTTTGTTGTTCCGCATAACGCCATGCTAATCAGCATGAAAAATAACTTTCTCATCTTTTATTCGTTACTTTTTTATTTTTTTACCTTTAAAAATGCCTTGGGCAGGAAGCGGATGATGTCGCTGGCAATGAGACTCTCTTCGCCCAACTCGCGTGCAGCCAGGTCGCCTGCCAAGCCATGCAGATAGACTCCTAACAGACATGCCTCGCGCTGCTGATAGCCACGTGCCAGAAGACCAGTGAGAATGCCTGTGAGTACGTCGCCGCTACCGGCTGTGGCCATGCCTGCATTACCAGTGGTGTTGAACGCTACATGGCCATCGGGCATGCAGATGGCTGTGTAATGACCCTTGAGGATGATGTAACCCTGCAGTTTCTCGGCCAGTTGGCGCGCTTTGGTCAGTCGCTCGTAACTGTCGAGGCTTTGTCCCTCCATGCGGTCGAGTTCCTTGGGGTGGGGCGTTAGGATGATGCCTTTGGGCAGTTGCTGCATCCAGGCGTGACGTGTGCCCAGGATGTTAAGTGCGTCGGCATCGGCCACCACTGGACATTGTGCGCGGCGTATCTGCGCAATCATGGCGATGCTGGTCTGCTCGGTGGTGCCAAGACCAGGGCCGATACCCAGTGCCTGATAATCGTCAGTAGCCATAGCTTCTGAGAAGAACGTCTCCTCGCGGTCGGTATGGAGGATGGCCTCAGGTGTTGTCGTCTGCAGAATCTGAACATTGCGCTTGGGTGTGTGTACCGTCACCTTACCTGCTCCTGAACGTATGCAGGCCTGAGTGGCCAAGACGGCTGCGCCAGCCATGCCATAGCTGCCTGCCACCAAAAGTGCATGTCCCATTGTGCCTTTGTGGGCAAAGGGATCGCGTGGCTTGAGAATGGGGTAGATGTCCTTGTCCTCGATGGTGGTGTATTGCGCTTCTATCTTCTCGATGCCCTCCTTACTCAGTCGAATATCGAGTATTTTCAGTTCACCAATGAACTGTTGGTTTTCGGCAAATAGAAACGAGAGTTTTCTTTGTTGTAATGTTAGTGTCAGGGTGGCTTTGATGATGTTGGCACGCACGTTATACGTGTTGTCCTCTGTCATCAAACCCGAAGGAACGTCAATGCTAACTACCTGAGCATTAGACGAGTTGATGTATTTTACCAAAGAAGCAAAACCTCCTGCCAATGGCTTGTTGAGTCCTGATCCAAATAGACCGTCGACCACCAGCATGCCCTTCTCAAGACGGGGCGGATCAAACTCTTGTGTGACCTCAGTGAACAGGGCATTGCCCCTTGTGCTGCAGAGGCGTTCCTTGTTGGCTGCGCAGCCCTCGGACAGATGCCCAGTGATGTTGAAGAGATAGGTCTGTACCTGATAGTTTTGGTCTATGAGCATGCGTGCCACGGCCAAAGCATCGCCACCGTTGTTTCCCGGTCCTGCAAAGACGACCACGGGCACATTGGGTGTCCATCTGTCTGTGATGGCATTCGTGATGGCACGGGATGCTCTCTCCATGAGATCGATAGACTTGATTGGCTCGTGCTCAATGGTATAATTATCGAGTTCTTGTATCTGTGTACGGGTGAAAATTTTCATAACGATGCAAAAATACGAAATAATTGGTAATCTATAGCCTTTTTTGGGATTTTTTTTGTAATTTTGCATCAAAATATCATAATTGTCTATGAGTAGAGTTAAAATACTGGACAAGACGTTTGAGACGTCGATGCCAGAGGCACAAATTAAAGCTCGCGTTAAGGAACTGGCTCAGCAGATTTCTAAAGATATGGAGGGAAAGAATCCCCTGTTCTTGGCAGTACTTAACGGCGCTTTCATCTTCGCTGCCGACTTGATGCGCGAGATGACCATCCCCTGTGAAATTTCATTTGTTAAACTGGCCTCTTATCAGGGCACTATGTCTACTGGTAAGATTAAGGAGGTGCTGGGTATTAACGAGAGTTTGACTGGACGTACGGTAATTATTCTTGAGGATATTGTGGAGAGTGGACTCACTATCCGACAGATGATTGACTCGCTGGGCACCCGCAATCCTGCCTCGGTGCATGTGTGTACACTGTTCTTCAAACCTGAGAAGTTGAAAGAGGATATCAAGTTGGACTATGTGGCCTTCGAGATTCCTAATGACTTCATCCTGGGCTATGGCTTGGACTACGATCAGCAGGGACGTGGACTAAAAGACCTGTATACGCTGGTGGAAGAATGATGAAAGGGGTCCTGATATTAGGAGCGTTTCGAGACAAAAATAAGGAAAAGAGATTAAGGATAACCAAATAAAAATAACTGGATTAAAAATGAAGAATATTGTGATTTTCGGTGCTCCCGGCTCAGGCAAGGGAACCCAGAGCGACAAGTTGATTGAAAAGTATGGACTGAACCATATCTCGACCGGTGACGTGCTGCGTGCAGAGATTAAGAACGGCACTGAGCTGGGTAAGACAGCTAAGCAGTTTATTGACAACGGTCAGCTGATTCCCGATGAGTTGATGGTAAGCATTCTGGCTTCGGTCTATGACTCTTTCGGTCGTGAACATAAGGGTGTCATCTTTGATGGCTTTCCTCGCACCATTCCACAGGCAGAGGCCCTGAAGGCTATGCTCAACGAGCGTGGCGATAAGGTGGCTGCCATGATTGAACTTGATGTGCCTGAGGATGAGCTGATGAAGCGCCTGATCCTGCGTGGACAGCAGAGCGGTCGTGCCGATGATAACGAAGAGACCATCAAGAAACGCCTGGTGGTTTATCACTCTCAGACACAGCCCCTCATTGAGTGGTATGCTAAGGAAGGCTTGCATCATCATATTGACGGCTTGGGTGAACTGGACCGTATCTTTGGTGATATTTGCAACGTAGTAGATAATATCTAGGATATCCTAGGCAACTCTAGGTAGTCCTGGCAAAAATTAAGTATGGAAAGTAACTTCGTAGATTACGTCAAGATTATGTGCCGCTCGGGTAAGGGCGGTAAGGGTAGCATGCATCTGCGTCATGTGAAGTATAACCCTAATGGCGGCCCAGACGGTGGTGACGGAGGAAAGGGTGGTAGCATCATCCTGCGTGGTAACCACAACTACTGGACACTGCTGCATTTGAAATATGAGCGCCATATTTTTGCAGAGCATGGCGGCAACGGTGGACGCGATAAGTGCCACGGTACCGATGGCAAGGACATCTATATCGATGTGCCCTGCGGTACGGTGGTGTATAATGCCGAGACTGGTAAGTATGTGTGTGACGTGACCTACGATGGACAAGAAGTACTATTGCTGAAAGGCGGACGAGGCGGACTGGGTAACTTCCAGTTCCGCTCGGCCACCAATCAGGCACCACGCTATGCGCAGCCAGGCGAGCCTATGCAGGAGATGACCATCATCCTGGAGCTGAAATTGCTGGCCGACGTTGGTTTGGTGGGATTCCCTAATGCTGGTAAATCAACGCTGGTGAGTGCGCTGAGCAACGCCCGTCCGAAGATTGCCAACTATCCCTTTACCACAATGGAGCCTTCGTTGGGCATTGTGGGCTATAGAGATGGAAAGTCGTTTGTGATGGCCGATATCCCCGGTATCATCGAGGGCGCCTCGGAAGGTAAGGGCCTGGGTCTGCGCTTCCTGCGTCATATCGAACGCAACTCGCTGCTGTTGTTCATGGTGCCTGGTGACACTGATGACATCAAACGCGAATATGAGATACTGCTGAATGAGCTGAAGCAGTTTAACCCCGAGATGCTTGACAAACATCGTGTGCTGGCAGTGACGAAGTGTGACTTGCTGGACGAGGAACTCATTGAGATGCTCAAGGAAACATTGCCTAAGGACTTGCCCGTGGTGTTTATCTCGGCAGTGACGGGCTTTGGACTGGAGGAACTGAAAGATGTGCTCTGGCGTGAACTGAATGCTGAGAGTAATAAGTTGCAGGCTATTACCAGTGAGGACTCGCTGGTGCATCGCGACAAGGACATGACGGTCTTTGCCCAGGAACTGGAAGATGAGGGTGAGGACGAGGATATCGAGTATGTTGACGTTGAGGATGTTGACGATCTCGAGGACTTCGAATATGACGAAGACGAAAACGAAGACTAAGATAACTATATATTAAATCTAATTTAAAAAAACATGTTTATGCAGAAGAAACTATTCTTTCTGATGGCCATGCTGCTGACAACAACGTTGTCGGTGGTGGCACAGGTGACTACTGCGAGCATGGCCGGTAAGGTCTCTGTTCAAGATAGTCGAGAAGAAATCATCGGCGCCACGGTGATTGTGCTGCACGAACCTTCGGGTACGCGCTACACCGCAGTGACGAATGTGAATGGACGTTTTGCCATTCAGGGCATGCGTACCGGTGGTCCGTACAATGTGACGGTTTCGTACATCGGTTACCAGTCTAAAACGATGAAGGGCATCACCCTGCAACTGGGTGAGACCTACAACCTTGATGTGTGGCTGTCGGAAAATGCTACCGACCTGAAAGAGGTTGTGGTCAGTGGTCGTGCCTCGAAGTTTGCTGCTGAGAAGACTGGTGCCTCGACCAACATCAGCAATGCTCAGTTGATGTCGATGCCTATGATTAGCCGCAGTATTACCGACATCGCAAGGATCTCTCCTTATTCTGGTGGCGGCATGAGCTTTGCAGGTGCTAACGGTAAGATGAGTAACTTTACTGTGGACGGTGCTAACTTCAATAATAACTTCGGCCTGAACGACGGTCTGCCCGGTGGCGGCAGCCCAATCTCGCTCGATGCTATTGAGGAGGTACAGGTGGTTATCGCTCCTTATGACGTGCGTCAGACCAACTTCATTGGCGGTGGTGTTAATGCTATCACAAAGAGTGGTACGAACACTTTCAAAGGTACTGCCTATACTTACTTCCGCAACGAGCACATGCGTGGTAATAAGATTAATGGTGAGGACTTAGGTGCACGTGCTGAGGACAGAAAGAATGTGTATGGCTTCACACTGGGTGGCCCAATCATTAAGAATAAGTTGTTCTTCTTTGCTAATTACGAATACGAGAAGACACCAGGTCAGGTTATTAAGTATCGTCCTCGTGAGGATGGTGAGGCCGCTGGTGGCGTAGTTTCAAATGTGTTGGCAAGTGACATGAGAAATGTGCATGACTATCTGCTGAATAACTTTGGATACGAGACTGGTTCATGGAACAGCTTCCCTGCCGACCAGACGAACGAGAAGATTCTGGCACGTATTGACTGGAATATCACTGATGCTCATCATCTGGCAGTGCGCTATAACAGCACGAAGGACGTGGGCTATTCTGGTGCTAGCCAGTCGACAGGCGACTACTTCTACAGACACAGTGGTGCCCGTGTGGGCCCGAAGTCGATGATCTTCGCTAACAGTATGTATGGCAATGAGAAGAAGGTGCAGTCTGTTTCTGCAGAATTGAACAGCCGCTTCGGTCAGAAGGCCAACAACCAGTTGCTCTATACCTATACTTATATGAGCGATCCTAAGCGTACCTCTGAATCGGCTCAGTTCCCCTTCATTGATATTATGTACGATTATGATGCTACCTCGACGAACCCTGCTATGGAGCCTTATATCAGTGCGGGCTACGAGCTCTTTACGTGGAAGAACCATGTGGAGAATAAGGTGCACACTGTGACGGATAACTTCACCCTTTATCTGGGAACGCATAAGTTGACCGCTGGCGCCAGCTTTGAGCATCAGTTTGCCGACAACTCGTATATCCGTGAGGGAACAGGTATGTATCGCTTTAAGAACCTGAATGAGTTCCTGGGTGCTGCAGCTCCCGAGTCTGTGGTCTTTACTTATGGATTTAATGGTAATGACAGTCCTACCTCTGCTGTACGTTTCAATCAGTTTGGCATGTATCTGCAGGATGAGTGGAACGTGGTGCCTAACCTGAAGTTGACCTATGGCGTACGCTTTGATAACTTGATGTTTGATGAGCAGGATGTGGAGCGTAACACTGCTATCTATGGTCTTGACTTCAATGGCTATCATATTGACACTGGTAAGTGGCCCAGCAATAATATTCAGATTTCGCCTCGTGTAGGCTTTACATGGGATGTCTTTGGCGATAAGAGTCTGAAGGTGCGTGGTGGTACTGGTGTGTTCACTGGTCGTCTGCCTTTGGTGTTCTTCACCAACCAACCTGGTAATGCCAATATCAATAAGACCACTTACTATGCTGGCTATGACTATAAGAATAAGAAGTTCGTGGATTCAAACGGTCACAGCTCTGACTGGGTGGAGGCTAAGTTGAATGGCTTGGCTGGTCAGTTCAAGGGAGTGAACGATCTGATGCAGTACTTCGAGGTGCCCACCACTAATGAGAACCATATTGCCGGTTCAAAGATTTCGGGTGTATATGATAACTTCAAAATGCCTCAGGTGTGGAAGTCGAGCATCGCTGTTGACTATCAGATGCCTGTATCATTCCCTCTGAGTGTAACGGGTGAGTTTATCTTCAACAAGAATATCAACGCGGTGTACATGAAGAACATCAATGTGAAGGATGCTGATGTTGCTAATTGGGAGCGCTTCTCGGGTGCCGACAACCGTTTGATTTATCCTAAGGAGTATGAGTATTATGTTGGTAAGAATGCCATCATGCTGGATAATACTTCAAAGGGCTATGGTTATACTGCTAACATCACGGTGAACGCTGAGCCTATCCCCAACCTTAATGTGATGGCCGCTTATACACATACAGAGAACAAAGAGGTTTCTAGCTTGCCTGGTAGTGATCCTGTTTCTGCTTGGCAGAATGTTATCTCGGTGGATGGTCCTAACTTCAGTTCACCCATCCGCTCTGCCTTTGTTACCCCCGACCAGGTAACTGCTTCTGTTGGTTACTACATTCCTGTGAAGGTGAAGGGCCTGACTTGGGGTACACACATCAACCTGTTCTATAAGGGCTATAACACCTCGTATAACAGTACGACAAAGTCATACGAGAGTGGTACCACCTTTATGTACTCTAACGATATGAATGGTGATAATTTGGCCTTCGACCTGATGTATATCCCTGCTAATGATAATGAAATTCAACTTGGTAAACTCGATTCAAAGGGTAACTTCATTGAGGATCAGGAGATGCGCGCTGCCTTCTGGGCTTTCGTTGAACAGGATGACTATCTGCGCAGTCATAAGGGTGAATATGCTGAGACCTTCAGCGGTCGTGCTCCCTGGCGTCATCGCTTCGACCTGCGTGTGGCAGAGGACTTCTCATTCCGTATTGGTAAGACCGTTCAGAAGTTCCAGGCTTCTGTGGATATCCTGAACGTGGGTAACCTTTTGAACTCACACTGGGGTAACACCATGAGCAGTGATGTATGTAACAATGGTCGCATCTTGAAGTATGAGGGCCGCGATGCTCAGAATAAGCCTGTCTACTCGATGAACAAGGTGAATGGTAAGTATCCCACACAGACCTACGACACTAACATGTTCTATAGCAACTGCTGGAGTCTGCAGATTGGACTGAAGTACTTCTTCAACTAAGATACGCAGCGAGCGGGGCGATTGCTCCGCTCGCTTTTATTATCTACTAACAACAAATAAAAAGGCTTCAGGCACTTGCCTGAAGCCTTTTTATATTATATATATAATAAGGTGTAATTATTATCTTTTAGTTGTACTTCAAAATCATACCAGGTTTAAGTGTTACGGTCTTCTTGATGCCGTTCAGACTGCACAGGGCAGATACTGATGTACGACGCTTACGAGCGATAGCAGAGAGCGTTTCGCCTTTCTGTACCTTGTGGAAATGTATGTTGCCGCTGTTGCGATTAGAACCAGAACTTTTGCTCTTACCCATGTTAGCCTCTAAATCATCACCACCACGATAAACACCACCGGTGCCACGCAGGCGAGTGGCCAGTGATGACTCCTGGTTGTAAGTAGAACGACGGAACATCCATTGGTCGGCCACAACGTCTTGGTTCTTGAAATCGAACATAATGGCGGGGTTCAGAGCTACACCACAGAGACGGGTCTCGAAATGCAGGTGAGAACCGAAACTCTTACCGGTGTTGCCACCCAAACCGATAGGATCGCCAGCGCGTACCTCCTGGTTCTCGGTTACCAACCATCCTGACAGGTGACCATAGATGGTCTCCAAGCCATTGTTATGGCGGATCACGATGTATTTACCAAAGCCCTTGCGTGCGCCTTCGTTCTTCACAATGCGTACCTTACCGGGGAAGGCGGCACGAATGGTATCGCCGATATAGACCTTGATGTCTAGGCCTTTGTGCTGACGGCCCCAGCGTGAACCGAAGTTCGAGGTTACTACACGACTGGGAGTGGGCATACAGAAATCACGCAGATTAACCAAAAATGAATCGGGCAGTGCAGTTGACAATGCCGTGAATTGGTTGTTCCAGTCTGTATAGAGCTGTGTAGCAGAGGTCTCGTAAATCTCGTCCTCGAGTAGTCGGTGGAGGGCGATAGAGTCGATGGCTTTCATCTTACGGTCGATGGGTGCCTGATTGGCCAGAAGATCCTGACCTGCGGCAGGAATGACTGCAAGTGATGTCATTGCTACGAGTGCTATTCTCTTGATTTTCTTAAGTATCATATTCATTAAGTTTGTTATTTCCTAAATCTTATTTCCTCTCTCTCTTTAACTCATTAGTTCTGAACGCGTCGGGCACCCACATAACGACGGGCGTAGTTCGACTCGCTAGACTTGCTGAGTTTGACGCCAGAACTGGTGCTGGCGTGGATGAAGGTGAAGACATTGCTGATGGGGTCGTAGTCAACCACGATACCCACGTGGCCTACACCTCTTCTTGAGCCTGGACTGGTGAAGAATACCAGGTCGCCAGGTTGCAGATCTTCGCGCTTAATGGGAATATTGCGGGCGTATTGCTCGCGAGAAGATGCACCAATGTTCATGTTGCTCTTCTTGTAGACAAAGCTTGTGAAACCAGAACAGTCAAAGGCATTGGGGCCTTTGCTACCATAGCGATAGCGAGCACCGATATGCTTGTAGGCTTCCTGCATCAGGTTGTCTACCAGCACCTCGTCGTAATTGAAAATCTCGCCATTGTTGGTGTAGAGGAAGTCAAAGTTATCAATTTCCTCGTCCATGCCAATCTCAAAGACCTCCTCGCTGTCGTTAATATCGTTTGAAACAACTTGCAATGAGTCTTTGCTCTGTCCGTAGACGACAGAGGTAAACATGAACAAAATGGAACTTAAAAGAACTTTAATCATCTTCAATTATTTTATCGTTTTGGGTAGGTCCGGTTTTATTGAGTGCAAAGATAACACATATTTATGAGAAAAAAGGTGTATTACGTACATATTTAATAAGAGTTAACATCTTTTTTGACTCGTGAACTCTATGAAATGGCCGACCAATTGATGTTTGTCTTACGTAATTCGCGCAGACGATTCCATAATAATTGATACTTCGGCGACTGGCAAATAGGGTCTTCGTCGATAATCTTTTGAGCCTCATTACGTGCCATCTGAACAATTTGCCCGTCGCGTGCAATGTCCGCAATTTTTAGATCGAAAGCCATGCCGCTTTGCTGGGTTCCCTCTAGGTCGCCAGGGCCGCGTAACTTCAGATCGGCTTCAGCAATACGGAAACCGTCGTTAGTCTCGCACATGATATCGATGCGTTTGCGTGTGTCCTCGCTGAGCTTGTAGGGTGTGACGAGGATACAAAAGCTCTGATCGGCGCCACGGCCTACTCTTCCGCGTAGCTGATGTAGCTGTGATAGCCCAAAACGCTGGGCTTCTAAGATAACCATGACAGAGGCGTTGGGCACATTGACACCCACCTCGATAACGGTGGTGGCAACAAGTATCTGTGTCTCGCCCGAGACGAACTTCTGCATCTCTTCTTCTTTGTCCTTGGCCTTCATTTTGCCATGTACCTTACTCAGTCGGAACTCCGGGAAGGCTTGTCTTAACACCTCAAAGCCTTGTTCAAGATTTTTCAAATCAATTTTCTCGCTTTCCTCGATAAGGGGGAATACGATATACACTTGACGTCCCTCGTTAATCTGTTGGCGGATGCCGTTGTAGAGCGAGGTCATGCGCGTGTCAAAAACATGCGAAGTACGGATGGGTTTGCGACCTGGCGGCAATTCATCGATGACGCTGACGTCGAGATCACCGTAAAGAGTCATGGCCAGTGTGCGTGGAATTGGAGTGGCTGTCATCACCAAAACATGCGGTGGATTGGTGCTTTTGCTCCAGAGTTTGGCGCGCTGGGCCACGCCAAAGCGATGTTGTTCATCGACGACCACCATGCCGAGTCGAGCAAACTGTACTGTGTCCTCGATGACGGCATGCGTGCCTACGAGAATCTGTACGTCGCCCGTGAGCAGACCGTCGAGTATCTCTTGTCGTTTCTTTCCTTTCACGATGCCCGTGAGCAGTTCTACCCTAACTGGCATATCCTTTAGAAAGTCTTTGATGGTCTGGAGATGTTGTTCTGCCAGAATCTCGGTAGGCGCCATGATACAGGCCTGATAGCCGTTGTCCAGAGCAATGAGCATGGTCATTAGGGCTACAAGTGTCTTGCCGCTGCCCACATCGCCTTGTAGTAAGCGGTTCATCTGTCTGCCTGAGCACATGTCCTGACGGATTTCGTGCATCACGCGTTTCTGAGCGCCTGTAAGGGGGAAGGGAAGGTTCTGATGATAGAACGTGTTGAAGGTATTGCCGATGCGGTTGAAAACATAGCCGCGGTACTTGCGGCGTTGGTCGCTGGCGTAGCGAAGTATGTTGAGTTGGACAAAGAAGAGTTCCTCGAACTTCATACGCACACGAGCCCGTTCTAACTCTTTTGTGTCTTGCGGATAATGCAAGTTGCGCAAGGCCTGGTCTCGGTTCATCAGATGGAGTGGGGTGGTGATGAAATCGGGGATGGTCTCTGGTAATGGGTCTTTCAAGACACCAATCAGCGTCTTTGTGAGCTTTTCGATGGCTCGCGAGTTCAACCCACTCTTCTTCATCTTCTCCGTCGTGTTGTAGTAAGGCTGCATGCCCATCGCTGTGAGTTCCACCTTCTCGGCCAGGTCGATATCAGGATGCTGCACCTGTATACGATTGTTGAAGACGCCAGGTCGTCCAAACACTAGATATTCTGTGCCTATCTTGTAGTTTTGCTTGGCATATTTGCCGCCATTGAACCATACCAGGTCCATGATGCCTGTTCCATCGGTGAAATGGGCCACCACACGTTCCTTGCGAGGTCCCATCTCAAAGGTCTCGAAACTTAGAATACGTCCTACAACCTGTACGAACGGCATGTCGCCCGTGAGTTCATGAACCGTATAAACCTTCGAACGGTCCACATATTTATAGGGGTAATACTCCAGCAGGTCACCATAAGTTTCGATGCCCAGTTCCTTACTGAGCATCTTCTTGCGGTTGGGGCCTACGCCCGGCAAGTACATGATATCCTGGTCGAGTATATTCATAATTAGGGGTTAGATGTCTTGGGAGAGTGGTGAGAGGATAGAAGTGCTTCGGCCATGAATAGGTCGAAGGGTGTGGTAATCTTGATGTTCTCGCGATTTCCTTCAACCATTGTTACCTCATGTCCGTAGGCTTCTACTACCGATGCGTCGTCGGTGAAACTCTCAGAGTAGGGCTGCTGGTTGGCTGCCTTGAGCAGTTGAATGTCAAAGCATTGTGGGGTTTGCACCAGACAATAGTCGCTGCGGAGCACATTCTTCTGCGTGGGGATATGGCGCAGGGTCTCGACAACAGGTGTCACAGGGATGACGGCCTGCTTGGTTCGTGCTGTCTCGAAGCAATGGCGAATGACCTCGACGTTGACAAACGGACGCACACCATCGTGCACGCCGACGACGCCTTTGGTGTCTGGAACTAGCGAAAGACCGTTTTGAACGGAATGAAAGCGTGTTTCTCCACCATCAGCAAGTTGGTAGTCCAGCGTGAAGTCGTACTGTTTGCAGAGTTCCTTCCAATAGGCCTGTTGTGCCTTGGGAAGCACAAGAATCATCTGCAAATCCTTGGAGTATTCGTGAAAACGCTCCAGAGTTCGCATCAATACAGGTTTTCCGCCAATAGGCAGAAATTGTTTGGGAATGTCGCCTCCCATACGCAAGCCCTTGCCGCCTGCGACGATGATGATATAATCCATTATGCCATCAAGTGTTTGAATCGCATGCCTTCGGCTATCTTGTCGCTGGTCTCCTTGCTGACGAGCTGTGAAAGCAATTCATAGGCGAGGGGGAAGGCTGCGGCCGGACCTTCAGCGGTGGTAATGTTGCCATCAATGGTGACGAGGTCGGCTGTATAATGGGCTTTGGTGAAGAGTTTCTCGAAGCCTGGATAGCAGGTGGCCTTCTTGCCGTCGAGCGCACCTAACTGAGCCAGCACCACTGCAGGAGCGGCGCAGATAGCTGCTATTTTCTTGCCGGCTTGAACCTGGCTGAGCACGGCTTGGCGTACACCTTCGTGTTCATAGAGGTTAGAAGCACCGGGCATGCCGCCTGGCAGAAAGAGTAGGTCGGCATCGCAGAAGTTACATTCGGCCATCACGGCATCAGCCACGATTTGCACGTTGTGGGCTGCCGTAACAGTCTTACTATTGCCCATGATGCTTACTGTTACCACATCAACACCTCCTCGGCGTAATACGTCGATGGGAATCAATGCCTCAACCTCTTCGAAGCCGTTGGCAAGAAAAACATAAACTTTTGCCATAATTTCAAATTTAATTTGTACTTTTGCAGGCAAAGTTACTAAAACTTTACGAATTCAGAAAGAAAAAGCAGAAATATGTCATCGAAGTCACTCACTTTTGCCCTCTTTGGCAATCTCTATCAGCAGGAGAAATCGGCTGCTATCCATCAGGTGCTGGCGTGCCTGAAGGTGCATGGTGCCCGTGTGGTCATTGATGAGGAATATTACCATTTTATCAATGAGATGTGTGATGTGCGTAGTATTCTGAGTTCTTCGAAATGTCGCTTTACGACGTTCTCGGGTAATGACTTCGAAGCAGATTTTGCCATTTCAATGGGTGGAGATGGTACGTTCCTGAAGACTGCATGCAAGGTGGGCGCAAAACATATACCAATCCTTGGCGTGAACATGGGTCGTTTAGGATTTTTGGCAGACATTGCTCCCGCTGATATTGAGGCTTGTCTGCAGGCCTTACATGATGATGACTATGCCGTGGAGAGTAGGGCGGTGATTCAGGTGCAAGCCGATGGTCAACCCTTGACTGACTGCTCGTGTGCATTGAACGATGTGGCCATCCTGAAACGCGACACGGCTTCGATGATTAGTATTCGTGCTAGCATTAACGGTGAATATCTGACTACCTATCAGGCTGATGGATTGGTGGTGTCAACACCTACTGGTTCAACAGCCTATTCTTTGTCGAATGGCGGTCCGGTGGTTGTTCCTGGTACTGGTGTGCTGGTTATGACAGCCGTGGCTCCGCATTCATTGAACATCCGTCCCATCGTCATTCCAGATACTTCAGAGATTACGCTTGACGTGGTGAGTCGTAGTCACTCGTTCTTAGTAGGTATTGACGGTCGTTCGGAGAAATGCGGCGAGGGCACGCGCATCACCTTGCGTCGTGCGCCCTATAACATCCAGGTGGTGAAGCGAAGTGGTACCCGCTATTTCGCTACGCTGCGCGAAAAGTTGATGTGGGGTGCTGACGTGCGCTAATTATATAAGGTGGAATTGTTAAAACTTTGTTAAAGATAGAAGATTCTCATCAAATTATTTGGTGGGATGGATAAAAACGTCTACTTTTGCAGTGTACTATTCAACTGGTACACTATTACAGAATGTTTTTGAGTTATTAAATGAATAATTAAAAGAGTTATGATCAACGTAAACAACATCAGTTTTAAGTATGCCGGACAGAAGCGTCTGGTATTCGATGACTTCAGCATCCAGTTGGAGGAGAATCGCATCTATGGTCTGCTGGGCAAGAATGGCACAGGCAAGAGCACATTGCTCTACCTACTTTCCGGATTGCTACGCCCTGCTAAGGGTACCGTGAGTTGCGATGGTATCGCAACATACAAGCGCCAGGCCGAGATGCTGAGCGACGTGTTCCTGGTGACGGAGGAGTTTGAGATGCCAGCCATCCGCCTCTCAGAGTATGTGAAGCTCTACAAGCCTTTCTACCCCCACTTCTCTGAGGAGATTCTACAGAACTGCTTGGCCGATTTTGAGTTGACTACCGATGTTCATCTGGGAGAGTTGTCAATGGGCCAGCGTAAGAAGGCCTACATTTCTTTCGCGATGGCTACCAACACTAAGTACCTTTTGATGGACGAGCCAACCAATGGTCTCGACATTCCTTCTAAGTCACAGTTCCGTAAGGTGATTGCCCAGCACATGACAGACGATCGCACGGTAATCATCTCTACCCACCAGGTACACGATGTGGAGCAGTTACTCGACCACGTCCTGATTCTCGACCAGCGCAGCGTATTGCTCAATGCCTCGATGCAGGATATCATGGATCAGTACACCTTTGAGTATCGCACAGCCCAGCAGATGGATGATGATATGCTCTATGCCGAGCCAACACTTCAGGGCAATGCCGTCATTGCTAAGCGCAAGGAAGGTGATGTTGAGACGCAGGTGAACCTTGAACTCCTGTTTAATTATAAGACCCAGGCAAATGTTTAACAGAATAAAAGATAGTAAGAAAATGGAGAACTTTAATATAACAAGATTTGGTCAGGCACTGAAGTGTCACGTCCTCGTTTCGCGTAAATCATGGATTCGCCTATATGGCATCTTTACACTCGTGATGTTTATGGCAAACCTGTTTTGGACACGTTTGCAGGGTATTCCTTATGATGAGATGGTTCAATGCTGGCCTTCGGATATATCTATGCATTACGATAGGAATATTGAGCAGAGTGTTGTGTTTGGTTTTATCTTCTTTTGTATCTCAATGCTTTTCGGTGCCAGTGGCATGTTTGCGCAAATGAAGGATACACGTAAGCGTTCCGCTTATTTGTTGTGGCCTGTGACTAATTTGGAGAAATATGTCATCAGTGTGCTCCTTGCTATATTCCTTGTGGCTTTCATTACTTTCGGTGCGTTTGTTACGGCCGATGCTTTGCGTGTACTTGTGGACTGGGCTACTGGACGTATTATTATTTGGGGAATACCGCATCTCTCTGATCCGTTTAGTGGTATGGCAATATCACCTTGGCAGTTGAGTTTCATGGTCTTCACTCTCGTGCTTCATTTCCACTCTGTCTATATGCTGGGCGGTACGCTGTTCCGTCGCCAACAGTTCCTGTTTACCAGTATTGTGATTCTCGTCTTTTCTATCTCGCTAACATTGATATTAAATCAGATTGACTGGAGTGGTGTAACTTTCGAGCCTTTCAAGGGCAACTTCAATATGGAAACTAGTCAGATGGAATATGTTTTTTATCCTTCTTTCTATGTGTGCCTTGGTATTTCCTGGCTTTTTATAGTCTTCCATTATTGGGCTTCTTATAAGCTGTTTACTCGTATGCAGGTGATTAATAATAAATGGTTGAACGTATGATTTTCAATTCAGATAAACCAATATTCTTGCAGATGGTCGATAGGCTGTGTGACGAGATACTGGCCGACAAGTACAAGGACGACGACCGCATCCCATCGGTGCGAGAGTACGCCGTACTGCTGGAGGTGAACACCAACACCGCCGTGAAGGCCTATGATGAACTGGCTCGCGCTAACATTATATATAATAAGAGAGGATTAGGCTACTTTGTCACCAAAGGGGCAAGGCAACAGATTCTGAAAGAGCGCAAGCAGGTGTTCATGAAAGAGCAGTTGCCAGAGCTCTTCCGACAGATGCAGTTGTTGGGCATAACGTTAGAAGATGTTAAAGAAGCGTATGATCTGCAACAAAACGCATAAGGCGTGCGTCTAACGTTTAGCAGAAAAAAAGTAATATGATACACTTAGAAAACGTAAACAAGACTTATTTCGGTGCTCAGCCCCTGCATGTGCTGAAAGGCATCAACCTCGATATCGAGGCTGGTGAGTTCGTGAGCATCATGGGTGCATCGGGTTCTGGTAAGTCCACCCTGCTCAACATTCTGGGCATCCTGGATAACTATGACTCAGGACTCTACACCTTGAATGGTGTGCGTATCTGGGACCTTTCAGAGCGTAAGGCTGCCGAGTATCGTAACCACATGATTGGTTTTATATTCCAGTCGTTCAATCTTATTTCGTTCAAAAATGCAGTGGAAAATGTGGAGTTGCCACTGTTCTATCAAGGGGTGTCGCGCAAAAAGCGACACACCCTTGCTATGGAATATCTGGAACGTCTGGGACTGAAAGAGTGGGCAGGTCATTATCCCAATGAGCTTTCGGGTGGACAGAAACAGCGCGTGGCCATTGCTCGCGCGCTGATTACGAAACCCCAGATGATTCTCGCCGACGAGCCCACGGGTGCACTCGACTCGAAGACATCGGTCGAGGTGATGCAATTGCTCAAGGACCTCAACGCCCAAGAGCACATCACGCAGGTCATTGTGACCCACGACCCCACAGTGGCTCAGCAAACCAATCGCATTATTCGTATCAAGGATGGAGTTATTGAATGAAATATGGCAGACCGCCCGTCGCAATAAATTGCGCACGGCACTTACTGGCTTCGCAGTGGCATGGGGCATTTTTATGCTCATCGTGCTACTGGGAGCTGGTAATGGACTCATCAATGCCAATATGACACAGATGAATCGCTTCCTGAGCAACTCAATGGTGGTCTATGGTGGTGAAACGTCTATGCCCTATCAAGGTATGAAGGAAGGGCGATGGATTAATCTGAAGGAGCGTGATATCGACATTACTGACGAGGAGTTCAAAACGGTTATCAACGAGGTGGGAGCCCAGTACTTCACTTCTGCCATCATCAGCAATGGACAGCAGTATTTGAGTAGTCAGATTGCTGGTGTCTATCCCAACCATGTCAAGATAGATAAGGTGGAGATGATGGAGGGTCGCTTCATCAACAATATCGACATCCAGCAGAAGCGCAAAGTGCTGGTGATCAGTAACAAGCAGGCCAAGGAGTTGAAGACGCATATAGGCCAGTTTGTGAAGGTGGGCAACTTTGCCTTCCAGATTGTAGGCATCTATAAGGAACAAGAGAACGGACGCGCCAGCATGTTTTCGTCCTATTCTGCCATCAAGAGCATCTATGGTGCAAGAACCGATGATGCTGGCCGCATCGAGTTCACTTTCCAAGGCTTGAAAACGGTGGCGGAGAACGATGCCTTTGAGAAGGGGTATCGTCAACGTCTGAACCTGGCACATCAGGTACATCCTGAGGACGAGAGCGCCATCTACCTGTGGAACCGCTATACACAGAATATGCAGATGCAGGATGGTATCAGCATTATTCGTACGGCCCTTTGGATTGTGGGTCTTTTTACACTGCTCTCTGGCATCGTGGGAGTCTCGAATATCATGCTGATCACGGTGAAGGAACGCACTCACGAGTTTGGTATCCGCAAGGCCATTGGCGCCAAGCCCTGGAGCATCCTGAAGTTGATTATTATCGAGAGTGTGATTATCACCACCATCTTTGGCTATATCGGCATGATTCTCGGCATTGCTGCCAATGAATATATGGATGCCACAATAGGTCATACGAAGGTGGATGCAGGTCTGTTTAAGGCTACGATGTTCCTTGATCCCACCGTAGGACTCGATGTGTGTTTCGAGGCAACGATGGTGATGATTATTGCAGGCACCATCGCTGGATTGATTCCTGCGTTGAAAGCATCAAGAATACGCCCCATAGAGGCATTAAGAGCTGAATGATATGAGATTGGATTTAGATACATATAGAGAGATTCTCGACACGCTGACTCGCAACAAGAGTCGCTCGTTCCTCACGGGTTTCGGCGTATTCTGGGGGGTCTTCATGCTGGTGGCGCTCATTGGTGGCGGACAAGGCATAAAGGAACTGCTGAGCAAGAACTTCGAGGGCTTTGCTACCAATAGTGCTATGGTGTGGGCACAACCTACTACGAAGGCATATAAAGGTTTCCGAAAAGGTCGCATGTGGAATATGGAGTATAAGGATGTTGCCCGCCTGAAGGGTCGCATACCTGAGCTCGATGTGGTGAGTCCAGTTTTATTCTCGAATGGTGGTACTGCCTACTTCGGTGACCGTAAGACGACAGTTGGTATCAATGGGGTGGAGGCCGACTATCAGCGGGTGAGTGAGCCCAAGATGCGCTATGGGCGCTATCTCAACGACATGGATGTGGCTCAGCGTCGCAAGGTCTGTGTCATCCAAAAAAAGACCTATAAAGACCTTTTTCCTGGCGGTGGCGACCCTTGTGGCAGTTTCATCCGTGTGGATTCTGTCTATTATCAGATTGTGGGTGTGGATTACGGTACTGCCGAAGGAATCAACTTTGGAGGCGAGTCGGGCACCACGATGTTGCTGCCCATCTCGCTGATGCAGCAGACCTATAACATGGGACAGAGTGTGCACCTTATTGCATTGACTGGCAAGAAAGGGGTCGTGATGTCAACGATAACAGACCGCATTCGTGAAACGATTGCTCGTGCCCATACCGTTGATCCAACAGATGAACAGGGCGTGATGGTATTCAATACCGAGGTGTTGTTCCAAATGGTCGATGCCCTGTTCCGTGGTGTCAACTTCCTCATCTGGTTGGTGGGCCTCGGCACTCTGCTCGCTGGTGCCATCGGCGTTTCAAACATCATGATGGTCACCGTGCGTGAGCGTACTATAGAGATAGGTATCCGTCGTGCCATCGGCGCCACCCCCAAGATGATTCTCTCGCAGATCATCTCCGAGAGTATTGTGCTGACGATGGTGGCCGGTATGAGTGGTATCCTCTTTGGGGTGCTGATCCTACAGATGATGGAACTGGCGAATACGGAGGACGGTATTCTGGCTGCCCATTTCCAAGTGGGCTTCTGGACTGCCATCTCTGCTGCACTCGCTATTGCGGCAATGGGTGTGCTGGCTGGTCTCGCACCTGCTGCACGAGCCATGAGTATTAAGCCGGTGGACGCTATGCGAGACGAGTAAAAAGTTAAAAGAAAAAAGTAAAAAGATATAGATATGAAAAAGTATTTCAAACTGATTATCGCAGCAATTATTGCTTTGATTTTCATCGGAACATTCGTGTTTCTCTGGCAGAAGAGCCAACCAAAAGAGGTGCAGTACTCTGAGTTTACGACGAGTATGGATAGCATCCGTAAAACCACTATTATCACAGGTAAGATAGAGCCTCGCAACGAGGTGAATATCAAACCTCAGATTTCTGGTATCATTGCTGAGCTCTATAAAGAGCCGGGCCAGTATGTGAATGCAGGTGATATCATTGCCAAGGTGAAGGTGATTCCTGATATGGCACAGTTGTCGAGTGCTGAGAGTCGTGTGCGCTTGTCGAATATTAACCTAAAGCAGGTGGAAACCGACTTTTCTCGCACAAAGAACCTGCACGATCAGAAACTGGTGAGCGACGAGGACTTTGAAAAAGCTCGCCAGCAACTGAAGCAGGCACAAGAGGAAAATGCTGCTGCTGTCGATGCCCTTCAGGTGGTGCGCGATGGCGTGTCGAAGTCGAATGCTTCGGCCTCGTCAACGCTGATCCGTTCAACTATCAGCGGTGTCATCCTTGACATTCCTGTCAAGGTGGGTAATTCGGTGATTAACTCGAACACTTTCAACGATGGTACAACTATAGCCATTGTGGCAAATATGCAGGATCTTATCTTCCGTGGCAATATCGATGAGACGGAAGTGGGACAACTCGCCATAGGTGTCCCTATGAAGATCACTATCGGCGCCCTGCAGGACTTACAGTTTGATGCAACACTGGAGTATATATCGCCCAAGGCAACGGAGAGCAATGGTGCCAACCAGTTTGAGATCAAGGCTGCTGTTACGGTACCTTCAGATGGCAAGATCCGTTCTGGCTATAGTGCTAACGCCGAGATTGTGTTGGATGAAGCCAATGATGTGCTCTGCGTGCCTGAGAGTGCCATCGAGTTTAGTGGTGACTCTACCTTCGTATATATTGTTAAAGGTGAGGGTCAGCAGAAGACCTACGAGCGTCAAGCTGTGGTCACTGGCCTTAGCGATGGCGTGAATATCGAAATTAAGAAGGGCCTGAAGAAGGACCAGAAGGTGCGTGGCCCACAGATTATCACTGATGACGATCAAAATGAATAAGTTTATGTCAATCATTATTTTTATCTTAGTTGTGGTAGCAGCATTGTATGCGCAGCCTGTTAATGCGCAACAGCAGTGGTCGTTGAAGCAGTGCTGTGATTATGCCGTAGAGCATAATATCACGATTAAACAGCAGGAGAACCAGTGTCGCCAGCAGGAGATACAACTCTCTAACGCTAAGAACCAGCGTCTGCCAGATCTTAGTGGAAGTGCAGGCCAGAATTTTTCGTTTGGCCGTGGATTGACGGCGGAGAATACCTATACGAATACCAATACTTCGTCAACATCGTTTTCGCTGGGTACGAGTGTCCCCTTGTTCACAGGTTTCCAGATTCCCAATAATATCAAGTTGAACCAACTGAACCTCCAGGCTGCTACGCAGGATCTGGAGAAGGCAAAGAATGATATTCGTACGCAGGTGGCACAAGCTTATGTGCAGATTCTCTATAACTTAGAAATGGCCGATGTGGCTCATCGTCAGATTAGTATTGATAGTGCACAGGTGGCTCGTTTACAGGCACTCCTCAATATCGGTCGAGCAAGTGAGGCAGAACTTGCCCAACAGAAGGCAACGATGGCACAGAGCCTCTTGACGGCTACACAGGCTGATAATAACCTGCAACTGGCCATCCTTGCCATGACACAGTTGCTGGAATTGCCTACCCCGGAGGGCTTCTCTGTTGTTAGACCAGAGGTAGGTTCTGAAGGTGGAAAAACCATTGTCACCCCTGATGAAATCTATGCAGAAGCTTTAACAACAAAACCCGAAGTTCAGGCTCAGCAATTGCGCCTTCGTGCTACGGAGAACAGCATCAAAATAGCACAGTCAGGTTATTATCCGACGTTGAGTTTTAGTGCAGGACTGGGATCTAACTATTACAAGACCTCTGGTTTTAAGGCTGATGGTTTTGCCAAGCAGATGAAGAATAACTTCAGTCAGTACTTGGGATTTAATCTTAGTATCCCCATTTTCAATCGTTTCCAAACTCGCAATAGTGTCCGTTCTGCCAAGATAGAACGTGAGAACCAAACGCTGCAACTCGATAATACAAAGAAGGCACTTTATAAGGAAATTCAGCAGGTATATTATAATACGGTAGCTGCCAGTCAAAAACTTCAAAGTAGTCGTCAGGCCAGTCAGAGCAGTGAGACGGCCTTTCGTTTGACGCAGGCAAAATATGAGCAGGGTAAGGCTACCATAACGGAGTTTAACGAGGCAAAAAATAACTACTTGAAATCGTCGAGTGACTTGACGCAAGCACGTTATGAATATCTCTATCAGCAGGCGTTGATACTTTTTTATCGTGGACAGGAATTGCACTTCTAATAGTTTAGAAACAACCCCTTTGATGATACCCACCATCATTCTTGTAATAGGAATGGTGGTGGCTTCTTTCGTTCATCAAACGGCGTGCGTACTTGCTGTCTTTGTTGCTTGTTTGGTGCTGGTATGGCTTTTGAGCCGTTGGGAGTTCTTGCAGAGTATCGGTGTCTTGTTGTGTGTATTCCTATTTGGTGTACTGATTGGTCAGCCTAATCGTCAGATGGTTGTGAATAACAATGTGGTGGAGGCTGTTGTGTTCTCAGAACCATCAGAAAAGAATAAGACCATCGCTATGGACTTATTGCTGCCAGACGAAGGGCGACAGGTACGCTGTTATCTGTGGAAGGACGAACGTAGTAAGCAGATAGTATTGGGGCATAGCCTGCTGGTAAAAGGCGCAGACAGAGGATTTGTGCGTAGTACAGACTGGCAGTTCGGTGGTCATGGCTTCTCGAAGTTGTCACGTTCGGAACGCCTTAGGATGTGGTTCCTTGAATTGCGTCATCAGCTGCTTAATCGCTACAAGTCGTTACAAGCCGACGATGATCAATATGCGGTCTTGGCTGCTATGACGTTAGGTGATAAGTCGGCATTAAACAAGGAACTGCGTGAGGTCTATTCTGTGACTGGTGCCTCGCATGTGTTGGCATTGAGTGGTTTGCACATGGGCATCATCTTTCTCTTGCTTTATCGCCTAACATTAGGACGCCGTCATTTTTTGTTGTCACAGGTTGTTATCGTTCTGGGTCTATGGGCATTTGCTTTTCTCACAGGTCTCTCGTCGAGTGTAGTACGTTCTGCCACCATGATAAGCGGCTATGTTCTATTTTCTGTAATGGGACGTCAACGAAATCCTATCAATCTTTTGTGTTTTACTGCAATTATCATGCTTTTGGTTAATCCCCAATCCCTCTACGACATCGGATTCCAATTGTCGTTCACAGCAGTACTCTCTATCTTGTTGTGGCTTCCATTGATAGAACGTTTCCTTCCCGAGAATTATTTTGTAACCCGTCGTTTCCAGCATTTCCTTTATAGTACGTTTAGCATGTCGCTGGCGGCACAGTTAGCGGTTGCGCCACTCATAGCCTATTATTTTGGTCGTTTCTCTACCTATTTCCTTTTAACTAACTTTATTGTGATTCCCGCTGCTACGGTGATTCTTTATGGTGTCTTGTTGGTCGTTGTCTTGCCTATGCTTGGTCCTGTGTTATTATGGGTGGTAGGTATATTGAATAAGGCACTTGAGTGGATGTCTCAAATGCCTTATTCGTGTATCGACGGTCTGCATCCGTCGGTTCTTCAAATATGTCTTTTCTATATTGGCGTTATCAGCCTTTATTGGGCTGTTCGCCGACTTGCTCCTGCTACATCACGTGTAGCCAGCGTAGAATGTCGTTAAGATTGGCAACGACCATAAGTAGGATAAGGATACCAAATCCAACGTATTCAGCTCGTATCATGAAGTTCTCAGAAGGCTTTCTGCGTGTAATCATCTCGTAGAGGAGGAACAACACATGACCTCCGTCCAAAGCAGGAATAGGCAGAATGTTCATGAAAGCCAAGATGATGCTGAGGAAGGCTGTCATCAACCAGAACTGATGCCAGTCCCATGCTGAGGGGAACAAACTGCCGATGGCTCCGAAACCTCCCATCTGTTTGACACCGTCTGAAGAGAAGAGATACTTCATGTCGTTGATATAGCTGCACAGTGTATTCCAACCATATTTGATTCCTGCAGGGAAACTCTCCAGGAAACCATATTCAAGTGTAATTGGCTCGTAAATCTGAACGGGTTGAAAACCTAGTTTCAGGTCCTTTGTCAAGGTGGTGTTCACTGTGTCGATGACTTCTCCTCGCTGGTAAACCAATGAAATGCTCAAGGCATTCAAACTGTCGGTTTCGGTCTTCGCGGAGGCCAATACATCATTAATGCGCGACAACTCGTCGGTAAAGCCATAGAATGAATTTACCTGCTTGTTGTTGGCAGCCAGAATCTTGTCGCCTTTCTGCAAGCCAATAGCCTCAGCAGGTGTGCCGGGGATGACACTGTCAATCTCGGCAGGCACCATCGGACGTACGAAGATGGGTACATTTTGGGCCATGTCAATGAGACTGAGGGTCGATGCCTCATAGGTAAAGAACAGGAACGACTTCTCCTCCTGGGGAATGTTGATGGTTACGGGCTTGCCGTTGCGGAGCACGTTGACCTGCTTGGCATTGCAAATCATGCGATACATGTCGGCACCCACGTTCTTGAATTCTTTTTGGTCGGTCGACATCAAAATGTCACCATCCTGAAAACCAATGGCTTTAGCTTGCTCGTTGAACTCCATTCCCTGTTTCATGCTCTGGAGAGGGATGTAGGTCTCGCCCCAGGTGAAAAGCACCATAGAGTAGATAAATAAAGCTAAGAGAAAATTAACGAGCACACCACCTATCATGATAAGTAAACGCTGCCATGTGGGTTTCGTGCGGAACTCCCAAGGATGAGCTTCCTTAGACAGTTTCTGATTAGTCTCATCAATCATGCCGTCAATAGCACAATAGCCACCCAAAGGTAGCCATCCCAGACCATATTCTGTGCCAACATACTCTTTTGACTCGTTTCCGTCCTCGTCTTTCTTCGTAGGCACCACTTCGGGCTTCATCTTAAACAGACGGCGAACCCAAGTGTCGTAGGTGCTTAGGATGTGGAACTTAGGGTTGAAGAAGAGATAGAATCTGGATACACGCACCTTGAATAGTTTGGCGAAGGTGAAGTGACCCAGCTCGTGGAGCAGCACCAGTAAGCTGATGGCCATCAGGAACTGCAATGTTTTAATCAGAAAAACTTCCATGTTTGTATCTTTTTACCTTTTTACTTTTTTACCATTATAAAAGTTCTGTTGCTATGCGACGTGCCTCAGCATCGGTAGCCAAATAATCCTCGTAGGTAGGCTTTTTGATGAAGGTGGCGCGTTGCATTGTTGCTTCGATAATATCGCCCATCTGCAGGAATCCGCAACGATCCTCGAGAAAAGCACGATTCACAATCTCGTTGGCAGCGTTAACGATACAAGGCATGTTGCCTCCTTGGTTCAGAGCCTCGTAGGCCATTGCCAGACAACGGAATTTTTTCAAGTCGGGTTCGAAGAAATCCAGATGCTGTGCAGCAAATAGGTCTAGTCTCTTACCGCTGAGTGGTAGTCTCTTCGGAAACGAGAAGGCATACTGGATAGGCAGGCGCATGTCGGGCACACCGAGTTGAGCCTTCACGCTGCCATCCATAAACTGTACGGCGCTGTGGACAATACTCTGAGGATGAACCAGTACCTGAATCTGTTTCGCCTCTACCCCAAAGAGCCATTTAGCTTCAATCACCTCAAAGCCTTTATTCATCATTGAGGCAGAGTCGATGGTAATCTTGGCCCCCATATCCCATGTGGGATGACGTAGAGCATCGGCCTTGGTTACATGAGCAATCTCCTCCATCGTCTTCAGGCGGAAAGGACCGCCAGAGGCCGTGAGAAGAATCTTGTCGATAGGATTCTCGTCTTCTCCTACTAACGACTGGAAGATAGCAGAATGCTCACTGTCTACAGGTAGAATGCTGGCTCTGTTTTCGAGTGCCAGTTGACAGATAAGCTCACCTGCCACAACCAATGTCTCTTTGTTGGCCAGACAGATGGTTTTATGGGCCTTGATAGCGTGGATGGTTGGCGAGAGTCCTGCAAAACCCACCATGGCGGTGAGTACCATATCGATGGGACCTGCCTCAACAATCTCATCAAGGGCGCGTGCACCAGCATACACCTTTACGTCTGGCATGTCGCTCATCAGTTGTTTCAGTTCGTCATAGCGTGCCTCGTTGGCAATGACGATAGCGGCAGGCTTAAATTTATGTGCTTGTTCTGCCAGCAGTTCCACTTTATTATTGGCCGTTAGGCAATACACCTCGTAAAGGTCGCTATGTTCCTCAATCACTTCGAGGGCCTGTGTGCCAATACTTCCCGTCGACCCGAGAATAGCTATTTGTTTTTTCATAAATCTAGGATGCCCTCAGGTAGGGCTAAAGAAATCGTTTTGTTGTCTTTGTCAATATCTGTAATAAGTTCCTCGTTGGCAGGAATCAGCATGCCGTTTTCCAGTTCAAAGAGGATGTTGAGCGTGCTCTCATCAACGTTAACGATGGTGCCTACTTTCTTTCCGCTATTTGCTTCGATGATGTTAAAGCCTACAAGGAAGGAGTAGGTAAGCACTTCCTCTTCGTCGTCGGCCTCAGAACGTAAAAAGTAAACATCGCAGTTCGTTAACTCGCGGGCACGGTCCTGTGTATCAATATCCTCAAACTTCACAAGTGCCGTGTTGTCCGAGCGGAAACGATATTCTTCCATGAAGAAAGGCACAAGTATTCCATCAACCTCAAGGATGAGGAAGTCGGCATCCACACGGTCGAACACGTCGTCATCAAAAGTGAAGGTCACCTCACCTTTCACGCCATGTGCTTTACCTATGCGCCCTATTTTGTAAACATCTTCTTTCTTAATCATTTTTGCGGGATTCCAGGAATTTTGAGATGTCCTGATGTGCTTAGCTAATTCTTTCAATTTTTGCACCGAGCGCGTTCAGACGAGCTTCTATATTCTCGTAACCACGATCAATCTGCTCAATATTGTCAATGCGACTGGTGCCCTTGGCGCTCATGGCTGCTATTAGCAGGGCTATTCCTGCACGGATGTCAGGACTTGACATGCGCCCGCCACGCAGTTGCAACTTACGGTCATGACCAACGACCACTGCACGATGAGGGTCACAAAGGATAATCTGTGCACCCATATCGATGAGCTTGTCAACGAAGAACAGACGACTCTCGAACATCTTCTGGTGAACCAATACGGAACCGCGGGCTTGTGTGGCCACGGTGATGAGTACTGACAATAGGTCAGGTGTCAGTCCTGGCCAAGGTGCATCTGCCAGAGTCATGATGGTGCCATCAATAAACGACTGTATCTCGTAGTGAGGCATGTGGGGGATATAAAGATCATCGCCCTCTTCCTTGATGGTGATACCCATGCGACGGAAAGTGTTTGGAATGATGCCCAGGTCTTTGATGGAAACGTTCTTGATGCGAATGCCGTTTCCCACCATAGCAGCCATGCCAATAAACGATCCTACCTCAATCATGTCTGGCAGGATGGTGTGATCTGTACCATTCAGGTGGTCAACACCCTCAATGGTCAAGAGGTTCGATGCAATGCCGCTGATACGAGCTCCCATCTTGTTAAGCATCTTGCATAGTTGCTGCAGATAGGGTTCGCATGCTGCGTTGTAAATAGTGGTTGTGCCCTTGGCCATCACAGCTGCCATGACGATATTGGCCGTACCAGTAACGGATGCCTCGTCAAGAAGCATATAACAACCATTCAGCTGTTGGGCATGTATCTCGTAAACATCGCGTTCTGCCACATGATGGAACTGTGCGCCTAAGCGTTCAAAACCTAAGAAGTGCGTGTCTAATCTGCGGCGTCCAATCTTGTCGCCACCGGGCTTGGCAATCGTTGCCTTTCCCATGCGAGCAAGTAACGGACCAATCATCATGACAGAACCACGCAGTTGGGCACACTTCTGAACAAATTCGTTGCTTTGCAGATAATCCAGGTTCAACTCGTCTGCCTGAAAAGTACATGTAAGTCCAGAAACGCCACAATCCTCAGTGTTTCTGGAATCCTCGGTAACCTTTACACCAACATCCTTGAGTAATTGGATGAGGTTCATTACATCTCTGATTTGCGGAATATTGTGGATTGTCACCTTGTCACTAGTCAATAGTGTAGCACAAATCACCTGCAGGGCTTCGTTCTTTGCGCCCTGAGGTACGATGGTTCCGCTGAGAGGGTGTCCTCCCTCAATGATAAATGCTGCCATATCGTAGAGGTGTTAGAGTTACTTGCGCTTTTTGCCATTGCGCTTAGGCTGAGGCTCCTGCTGGTTAATGCGCTCGAAGATAAAATGCTGAAGGTCCAGCTGTACGGCACCGTCTGTCAAACGGGCCATATCGTCGGCCACCTTTTCATCGTCCATGGAACCGTGTCCCCACTGTACGAGGTCGCGCTTCATCTGGTTGGCGGTCAATCGAATCAGTTCCTCGCGTTCTTCGCCATCAGGCATGTCTTTCAGATGGTCAAGCAACTCGCTTACCAACTTGCCATAGTGACGCAGATGAATGCCACCCTGGGGCAAAGGCATGGGCGCAGGCTTAGCATGGAATTTCTCAGCACCACTTACGTCAAAGGGCCAATCAATGTCCAGGGCTTTGTTGCTCATCAGATAGAGATGATCCCAGAGTGTCTGCTGAAAATCGGCATTCTCGCGCATTTGTGGCACCTTGGTCTCCATCAGTCGTACAATACTCTTGGCACACTGCAAACGTTCTTCTTTTGTTGGCAGTGTGGTGGCGTAATCCACCATCTTTTGTATCTCACGTCCGTATTCGGGCATCAACAGTGATTCCCGTTGGGTGTTGTAGTCCAATCCTTTAATTTCCATCATGGCTTAAATCATTTTTTTAGGCATTTTTGCAACATAGTCCTTGAGATAGAATGGCTCAAAATAGGCCACGTCCTCGGTCTGTCCATTGATGAGGCGACGCTCTGCCAGAGGCTGCATCCACTTGGCCAGAGGTTCAATACCCTCGATAAGGTGAGCGTTGGGGTGGTTGATAGCCGACGTATTGTCGTCGGCTAAGCCGCTTTTTTTGAGGCACTTGGCAGCTCCGTTTCCAAAGAAATATACGGGGCGCTCGTCGAGCCACTCCTTGTAGGTCTCTGCATTGACAATGTCAGCGCCAGTGGGACGAATCTCATGTAGACCACGGTCGTATATGCCTGCATATACCTCCATGCGACGGGCATCAATCATGGGGCATAACAAGGCATTCTCTTCCTTGACAACCTCACGCAATAGCACAGGCACACACAGCAGTTCCAATGTGGGAACGGCAATGAGCTTTAGATTTCTGCCATAGCAGATGCCTTTCGCCATTGACACGCCAATGCGTAATCCCGTGTACGAGCCGGGGCCGCAGCTAACAGCCACTGCATCAAAGGGTATGGCGTGGTTGTCGGTAAACGAGAGAGCCTCATCTACCATCGTTCCCAAACGCTCTGCATGGTTAGGACCGCTATGATCTTCTTGCTGAAAAATGACCTGAGAGTCTTCCGAGACGGCCACCGAGCACACTTGTGTGCTGGTCTCAATATGTAGTATGCACGACATTTTTTTTGTTTTTCTATTATATAATAGGATTGCAAAGGTACGCATTTTTCTGCAAACATCCATTGCATTTTAGAAAATTTATCATTTTGCCTGCTTTATCTCCACTTTTTTGTGTATCTTTGCATCCCGAAAGAAAAAATAAGAAGCAAACAATTATGATACAATCAATGACAGGCTACGGCAAGGTGGTCGTAGTGTTTAAGGACAAGAAAATCAGTGCGGAAATAAAGTCGCTTAACTCAAAACAGCTTGACCTGCAGACACGTATTGCTCCCCTGTATCGTGAAAAGGAGATGGAGATTCGTCAGCTTATAGCTGCTACTCTCGAACGCGGAAAGGTTGACTTCAGTCTCTGGATTGAGAAGGATGCTGGAGTTGATGCAACGCCTGTAAATGCAGCATTGGTAGAGAACTATTATTACCAGTTGAAGGATGTGGCCCAGAAAGTTGGTATTCCTGAGCCGCAGGATTGGATGTACACGCTGACCCGTATGCCCGATGTCCTGACAAAGACCGAGCAGGAGGAACTGACCGATGACGAATGGGCAGCAGCGCGTAAGGCTGTTGAAGGAGCCATCGCAGCACTTGTTGACTTCCGTAAGCAAGAAGGCGCAGCCTTAGAGAAGAAGTTCGGCGAGAAGATTGATAATATTGAACGTTTGCTGGCAGAGATCGAACCTTTCGAGAAGAGTCGTGTAGAGAAGATTCGTCAGCGCATCGTTGACGGACTGCAGCAGATTCCTGGTGTAGACTACGATAAGAACCGTTTGGAACAGGAACTCATCTACTATATTGAGAAACTGGATATCAGTGAAGAGAAACAGCGTCTGACCAATCACTTGAAGTATTTCCGTGAGACAATGCGTGATGGACATGGACAGGGCAAAAAGCTTGGATTCATTGCTCAGGAGATGGGTCGTGAAATCAATACCACTGGTTCAAAATCCAATCAGGCCGAGATGCAGAATATTGTCGTCCAGATGAAGGACGAACTGGAGCAGATTAAGGAACAGGTGCTAAATGCCCTTTAGTTCATAGTTAACAGTTCATAGTTATGAAAGGCAAGATGTTAATCGTTTCTGCTCCCAGTGGCAGTGGTAAGAGCACCATCGTTCAGTGGCTGATGAAGGAGCATCCGGAGTTGAAGCTCTATTTCTCAATCTCCTGCACCAGTCGTGCCCCACGTGGCTCCGAGCAGAATGGGGTGGAATATTTCTTCCTGACGCCAGAGGAATTCAAGGCCAAGATTCAGAACGATGAGTTCTTGGAATATGAGGAGGTTTATCAGGATCGTTTCTATGGCACCCTGAAACAGCAGGTGGAGAACCAGCGTAACCAAGGACAGAATGTGGTGTTCGACGTTGATGTGAAGGGTGGCATCAATATTAAGAAGTATTATGGCGATGAGGCTTTGAGCCTGTTTATCCAACCTCCCTCTGTTGAGGAACTGCGTCGTCGCCTGGAAGGACGCGCCACGGATACGCCAGAAGCCATTGCCGAGCGCTTGGCCAAGGCTGAATATGAGATGACCTTTGCTTCACAGTTTGACCATATCATCGTGAATGATGACTTGGAGACTGCTAAGCAAGAGACTTTGAGAATTGTGAAAGCTTTCTTGAGATGAAACGTATAGGCATCTTTGGTGGCAGTTTTAACCCGATTCACAACGGACACATTGCCTTAGCACAGGCCGTGCTAAGGCAATGTGCGTTAGATGAGGTATGGCTCATGGTGTCGCCACAGAATCCCCTGAAGCGTCATGATGCCGATTTGTTGGACGACCATCTGCGATTGGAGATGGCACAAATAGCCTTGGAGGGCGTCGAGGGCGTGAAAGCTTGCGATTATGAGTTCCGTTTACCCAAGCCCTCTTATACATGGAACACCTTACAGCACCTGAGTAAGGACTATCCTGACTGCACTTTTTCTTTGTTGATAGGCGGCGACAACTGGGCACATTTTCAGCGTTGGCGCAACTGGCAGGAGATTATGGCGCATCATGAGGTGATTGCTTATCCGCGTGATGAATATCCAGGCACCATCGATTTGCCTTTGATTGATTTGAGCAGTACGGAGATACGTCAGCGCCTCAGGAATGGTGAGTCGATTGACGACCTCGTTCCTCAATCCATTATTCCACTCGTGAAGAAGTATTATTGCTAAGCCATTGTCTTAGTGTGACTTCCTCCAAACTAACCATTTCTTGTAGTAGTGCACCAACAGGAAACTGATGCATGGGGGAAGGAAGAACGCAATGCGGTCTGCCAAAGGGTGACTGCTGTTGATGCGTGGCCGTATCTCGTCGTAATAGTCTTTGCGGGCACGCCATTGTCTGGTGTCAACGAAGTTCTCGTACATCTTCAACTGATGCAATGTAAAAAAGTCCTTAAACTCGTCCCATCGTGGCAGAAGCGTCTTTCGTAGCACCTCGTCATACAAACGCTCAACGCCAACCTCCAACCTTCTGTTGTTGGGCAATCCCATGTTATACATATAGATGGGCGTGCCAATAAAATAAACCTTTGGACGCTTCACAAGGCATTTTATCTGCATCATGATATCCTCGCCCGAACGAATCTCTGACGGCGTGTCCATGCATCCTTCAAGTAACTCACGGCGGAAGATGATGCCCCAAAGGACGCATACCCCAAGACGCTTGGCCAGCAGGTCGATGATGATGCCCTTGTCCTCAATCCATCCGCGTCGTCCTGTGTCATAGAGTCGCCCATATTGGTCGTGATAGGTGGCTATCACCTCATCGGCGCCAGTCTCTTCTATCGTCTTGTGCATCACACTCAGAGCCCCAGCCTGTAGTTCGTCGTCAGAATCTACGAACATGATATATCGGCCCCGAGCTTCCTCCAGTCCCCTGCGACGTGCTGCTGTCACACCACCATTCTTCGTGTGGACCACGCGGATGCGCTGGTCTTCACTGGCCATCCTGTCGCAGATGCGGCCTGATGCGTCGGTGCTGCCATCGTCAACGGCAATCACCTCAAAGCTGTTGAAGTCCTGCATCATCAGTTGGCGAAGACATCGTTCCACGTATGCCTCCTTGTTATAGACAGGTATGATGATGGATATTTCCATGCTACTTGCTTGTTTTCTTGAAAAGGAATTTGATGCACTCGTCCATGATCTTCACACGTAGCAGTTTCATGACGCCAACATAGAGTACGGCAGCCATCACAATGCGGAGCGTCAAGAGCAGATAGACGTTGTCAAACTGCATGGTGGCAAAATGCGAGGCCACCATGACGGCACCAGAAATCAAGGCAAAGGGGAGGGTGTCTTTCAGCACATGCACCAGCCTCAGTCCAATCATCCTGTGAGCAAAGAACTGCCACGCCAACAGCCAAACCACGTTGAGAATGGAGTAGGCATAGACCACCATGAGGATGCCCTGCTGATAGGTGGCGAAGATGAGGACAAACTGCAAGACGATCTGCGAGATGTTCAGCCACATGTTCAGGTCGGCACGTCCCTGACTGATAATCAGATTCTTATAGAGCGAATAGAACGGCATGAAGGCACCGCCGATGCAGAGCACGCGCAGCAGGGGCACACAGTCAATCCATTTTTGGCCAATGGTGGCCAGGATAAACTCCTCCGACACCAGCGACAGGCCGAACATGGCAGGGAATGCCAGGAAGGCCGTAAAGCGCATCATCTTGCGAAATACGCGCACCTCGCGACTCTCGTCCTCATTATCTCGAAGGTTCACCAACACAGGCTGTGCCACCTGTTCAATGGTTCCACCCACGGTCTGATAGGCCATCGTGTCCCACTTGAATGCCTGGAAGAAGTTGCCCACCACCTGTGGCGTCCGCGTGAAGAGCTTGCCGAAGACAAACGTCAGGATATGGTTGTTCACGGTGTTGATAATCATCGTGATGAGGATATTCATCGAGAAACGGAACGTCCGACGAATAGGGGTGAAGTCCACCTTGAAGCTGGGGCGCCATTTCACAAACACCCATCTTCCCACCACCAGTACGAAGGCGTTGATCACCTGTTGCCACGCCAAGCTCCAATAGGAATAGCCTTGGAAAGCCAGTATGATGGCCGTGATGCCCGATATGATGAGTGCCGTGACACCGACGATGGTCATCTCGCGTTGCATCATGTTTTTCATCATATAGGCATTGGTCGAGATGCCAAACGACGAGATGAAGAACGCCAGGAAGATGAAACGCGAAAGATCCGTGAGACAAGGCTGCTCAAAGAACCAGGCTATCCAGGGGGCACAGGCAAAGAGCACAAGATAGACGATGGCGCTGACCAGCGTGTTGAACCAGAACACCGCATTATAGTCGTTGCTCGTCGGGGCCTTCATGTTGACGATGGCAGTAGAAAAACCGCTCGACTGCAGGTTGCCTGCGATAGCCGAAAAGATGGCAATCATACCGATGGGCGCCCACTCCTCAGGCGACAACTTACGACCCAGCATGATGCCGATGAGCACGTTGAGCACCTGGATAGTGCCATTGTTCAACGCGCCCCAGAAGAGTCCTTTGGCTGTTTTTTCTTTCAGGTTATCCATGCTGTCGTTGCTTGTCAATCATATCCATCAATCGGTCACTCTCGCCAGTCACCGTTTTCCTACAGAGCATCTTGCCGCTGGCCATGATGCTGTCGTAGTCGGCCTCTGTCAGTATCTTAATCTTCTGCCCATATTCAATATAGGTGAGGGGCGTCAGTTGCTCCAACTTTTTCACGGGTCCTTTGGTCAGCATGCAACTGTCGGCAAATCTTGAGTTGAAGGCCACCGTATGGGCAAAGGTCTCGCTCGGTGCAAAACTGTTGGTGAAATAACGGCGCAGCTCGGGACTCTGGTCATAGGTCTCCAGCAAGTAGGCTGCCAGTTCACCCGTGATGGCAAAATAGTCCGAGCCTTTGTAAAGACTGTATGTCTTGCCGTCAGCCTCGAAAACCAAAGGTTTTTTCAGAAAGGGTTCACAGATCTTTCTCAATGCCACCCTGAACTTACTCTTCAGTGTGCCATAGCGCCATGGCTTGTTGTTCAAGAAACGATAGCGGGTATATTCGTAGGTCTCGCTGTGTGGCAACTCAGCCATACTCATACCCTGCAGGAAGTTCTTCCCTTTGTTTTCCTCCAGATACTGCATCATCCTCTGGTTGCTCCACACAGGATAGTCCTGGGCACTGAGCATAAACAGATAATCGTAGGCCTTCTCAGTGAGGGCAGCCCTGATCATCTCCATTTGGAAGCGCACCTGCGTGAAACTGCCCCACATCACCCTGACGCGGTTCTCAATAAACGTGACGGAACCACTGCGCTGCCCGCATCTCTGCGTGGCTTCGACGAATGGCGTTTGGTCAAAGCTGGCATCAATATGGATGTAGCAGTCGCTGTCTGAAGGCAGACTGTCTATGAGTCGTTGCAGATGTGGCGCATCTGTAAAAGCCGACAGTAAGAAGGCAATTTTCATTTATCTTTTTGCAATTTGCATGCAAATGTAGTACTTTTCTTTTGAATTTCAAAATAATATGTGTACTTTTGCAGCACATATGGATAAAGTTGAGATAAAGAAACCGCGCCTGGAGTGGCTAGACGCGCTCCGAGGTTTTACGATGATTCTTGTTGTGGCCTATCACGTGGCCATCATGGGTTTTGGCGAGTCATGGAAAAATTCTTCCTCTATCCCGTTCCTCATGCTGTTTCGCATGCCGCTGTTCTTCTTCGTCAGCGGCTTCCTGGCCTATAAGGCCTCACAGGTGTGGAACATGCGCAACTTCGGCACACTGGTCGTCAAGAAAATCAGGGTGCAGATAGTGCCCACGGTGTTCTTCTTCCTCTTTGCCACCGCCATCTTCAACAAAGACTTCTTCGTTGGGTTGATGGACAATCTGGGCGCTTCGATGAAGGGCGGCTATTGGTTCACGCTCGTCCTGCTCTACATGTTCCTCATCTATTATCCCTTTGCCTATCTCGACAGCATCATCAAGCGATTCCTGCCAGCAGGGTGGGGCTGGCTTCCCATTGTCGTGTTCTTCCTGCTGTCGCTGTGTGTCTACGAAACCAACTATCTGCCCCAGGAGTTTGAGTGGGCCATGGGCTCTAAGCTGCCCAAGACGCAGGTCACCGATTTCCTCACCTATAGCAGTATGGACCAGCTGCTGCTCTATTTCCCCTTCTTCCTTTATGGCAACATCGTGCATCGTTATTGGGACAAGGCACAACAGGTGATGGACAGCAAGTGGTTCTTCCCCATGCTCACCTTCATCGTCATCTTTGCCGCCATGGATGCCTTGAAGTGGCATATGCTCAAAAGCATTTGGGCCGTCATCCCCTTGACGCTGGCGCGCTTCATGCTGCTCACCATCACCTTCATGTATTTCCGCTGCTATCAGCAGTACTTCACCAAGCTGTCGCCCATTGGCGTCTCGTTGCAGTATATAGGCCGACGCACGCTCGATATCTATCTCATCCACTTCCTCTTCCTGCCCAATCTGCCGCAGGTAGGATCCTATTTCAACGCCCATTCCCATAACTTTGTCATCGACACCACGCTGTCGGTTCTTGTGGGCCTCATTGTCATAGGCTTCTGCTGCATCACGTCAAACATCCTGCGCATCAGTCCTATATTCAAGAAATGGCTGTTTGGTCGCTCTTAGCCTATGAGAAAGATAGAAGACATACACGAGTTGCGCCAGATTCAAATGGGCATTCTGGACCATGTGCATCAGTTTTGCGAGGCACATGACCTGCGATATTTCCTTTCCAGTGGCACGCTGATTGGTGCCGTGCGTCACAAGGGCTATATTCCCTGGGACGACGATATCGACATCTATATGCCGCGCGAGGACTACGAGCAATTCCTCCTGTCCTATCACGACGACAATGGCGTCTATCGCGCCATCAATCCCACCACGGAATCCCATTATTACTATACCTTTGCCAAGGTCGTCGACCAGCGCACGCGCATGGTCGAGACGGAAACCCAGGGCTACGAGATAGGCGTCTATATGGACATCTTCCCTGTCGACTATGTGTCCGACGATCCCCAGGAGCGCAATCGTGTCTTTAAGCAAAAGAAGCTGCTTTATAAGATTCGCCGTTGCAAAATCTCGCAGAGCAATCCCCTGCAGTCGCGCCTGGCCTATTGGGTCTATAAGTGTTGGCCCATGAGTGTGCGCCAGATAGAACGCAAGCTCCGCCGACTCATTGTGCTGACAGAGCCAACCCACACCGTATGCAATATGACCGAGGCAGGCCCCCGTATCAAGGGCTGTTTCCCTGCCGAGGATATCGCAGAGAGCGTCGATATCCTGTTCGAGAATAAGACCTACAAGACCATGGTGGGCTATAAAGATTACCTGCAGCGCACCTATGGCGACTACATGACCCTGCCACCCGTAGAGCAGCGCGTCACGCATCAGTTCGAGGCTTATTGGAAATCTTGAAGAAATCAGGACGAGGCAGTGACCTGTCACTAGTGTTCTGGAATTTTACGAATGAACATAAAGGAGATTGATAACTGTACACCAGCCCTTACGGAACAACTGTTGAGGATATGGGAGAATGCTGTCCGACGGACGCATACATTTCTGCCTGAAGACGAAATCATGCGCATCAAGGGCTATATCCCCGAAATTATTCAAACAGTCGGGCATTTGCTTGTAAGTATGGATGAGGACGAAGTACCCATCGCTTTTATAGGTATTGACAGGCGTAGGATAGAAATGCTGTTCGTTGATGCAGACCGACGTGGGCAGGGCATAGGCAGCCTTCTTGTCCGCTATGCCACCGACCACTTTGGCGCAGACGAGGTAACCGTGAACGAGCAGAACCCGCAAGCCATCGGATTCTATGAACACATGGGCTTTCATACCTATAAGCGTACAGATCTCGATGAACAAGGCTCACCTTATCCTTTGCTGTATATGAATAATAAGTAAATTCCAATTTATGAGCATAATTAACAGACCCAACCCTAACAAGGCTTTCCCAAATCCCAACATCCCAAGCCTCTGCTTCATCAAGAATGTGGTGAAGAATCCACGTATCATTATAGGAGATTACACCTACTATGACGATGTGGATGGTGCAGACCAGTTTGAGAAGCACGTCACGCACTTCTACGATTTTATCGGCGACAAGCTGATAATAGGCAAGTTTTGCGCCATTGCCAAGGGCATTGAATTCGTTATGAATGGCGCCAATCATAGAATGGACGGAGTGACCACATATCCGTTCTATATTATGGGAGGTGACTGGGGCAGCGCAATAGCACCTGTCAAGGATGAGTTGCCGCTTAAGGGAGATACTGTAGTCGGCAATGATGTCTGGATTGGTCAGAATGTGACAGTGATGCCTGGTGTTCATATCGGCGACGGAGCCATTATCGGAACAAACTCTGTAGTTGCCTCTGACATTCCTCCGTATTCTATTGCCGCAGGTAATCCCTGCAGGGTAATCCGCAAGCGTTTCGATGACGAATTTATTGTCTACCTTCAGGAATTGAAATGGTGGGATTGGGACATTGAAAAGATTGAGGCTAACTTTAAGGCCTTATCGAGTGGCGATCTTTCACTGATTAGAACTATTGAAAAATGACCATTGATACCACCAATATGTGCTCGCATCTGCAGAAGAAGCTGTTTGAAGAGGATGGCATCTATCATTCTCTTTGGCTAGCCATGCATGACGACGCAGACCTGACAGCCGTAGAGCAGCGCGTCACGCATCAGTTCGAGGCTTATTGAAAATTTTGAAGAAGAGTTGTTTTTATAGAATTTTATCTCCATATTCATATTTTTTGCGAATTCGGACACAAAAAACGTGCAAATTACTCTTCTTACTATCCTGCTATCAGGACGAGACAGTGACCTATCACTAGTGTTCTGCGTAGCCAGAAATCGATTATAGAACAATATGCAATAGGTTTACCTCGTGGTAAGCCTATTGCATTTGTGCGGTGCTAAAGAATAGCATTATAATGACTTCTTGAACGATTTTTCCCACTCCTGATGGAGTTTGTTCCATTTCTCGCTGTGGGCACCTAGAGCACCTATTTGACGAGGATGAGCCAATGGGAGAATATTTATGGTATGGCCATCAATGGTAGCTGCTGTTGGTTTACCATATCCGTACAGTTCGACGTACTCCTGGAGTGACTTATAAGGAACGTCTGCCACAGAATTCAAGAACTGTGCAATGGGAATATCACCAAGCAGAACCAAAAGACTTGCCTTTGACTCTTTTATCTCTGAAACGATTTCCTTGCATCTCTGAGCGTCGCAGAATACTGTTGGGCGCTTAGGGATGGTCACTTCATTTAATTCGTATTGTTCAATCAGTGGATTATAACGTTCGGTGATAACCTTGACCTGACCTGAGTTTAGGCGTGTCTCGGGAAGAAGATCGCAAAGCCATGCGTCTTTCCTTGTATACCCCAGTGTACCAAGGATATGCTCATCAAGGACTTTTGCGGATGGGCCATTGAGATGACTACCTGCAGGCTCCAATGTACCAACCTCTTCAGGAATAGAAATCTTGCTGATGATTTCTTTTGCCTCGTCGACGTTGCCGTCCCAGAAAATGCGAGGCTCACTTGCCACGGCAAGAGCTGTGCATATTGTTTTGCCATCCTTCTTCCAGCGGGCATGAACGGCACTGGCATATACTCCAAGAACGAAAACCTTTTTGGGCGTGCGGTCTTGCTGAACTAGTGTGTGTACTTGTTGACCAAAGGGATATAAGTATGCCATATTTATATTTTAATAGTTTTTTACTTCAGACTTGAATTCACTTTCGATATCGTAGTCATAGCCACGGTCGGCACGATCCTGCATGATGTAATTTAATCGTTCACGATGACGTTTTTCTCTCTCACAACGTTTTTCTTTGAGGCAGTCTTCCTCCTCGTGATAACGTTTCGTTTCCTCGATGTAAGTACTGCCTTGAAAACCCGTGAAATCAAGCATAATAATTACTGCTTAATTATTAAAGTTTGTTGTTATGAAACTGTGTTGTATGAAATTTTAAATTATACTTAGAATCTTGCTAATTTGAATCTCGTTTTGAATATAGAAAGAACGGTATGATTCTTTATAAATACAGAAATCATTCATGAAATGGGCAAGGTATAAACAGGTGTATTCTAATATTTCAGTCATGAATTTGTATTCATCCTTATTATAATACATTTCCTCAAAATGTTTAACGCCCAAAGAACTAGGATGTGAATGAGCAGAATAATGTGAATATATGTAGCTAACACCAGATAGTTGTAGCCCCATGTTGCCGTTACTAATGTCTAAGGCACAAAAGTCGGTAATGTTGTCACAATGCTCGCAATGTTCAAATTTAAATCCTTTCAGTGTGGGAGATTTATTTTTAATAATTATTTCAATTTTATCAATTGTTGGTTGCGTTAACACGAGTTTTTTCATTTGTTCCCTGATTTTCATTCTTAAAGTTTTGTTTTCTTCTTTGGCAGTTTTCTTTTTTTTTCGACATTCAACGTCCAATTCTTCGTCTGGTATTCGTATGAGATTATTATTCCCTCTTATTGTCCAAATATTAAGCAAGATGTTTCTCTCTACTTCATTTCTTGAAGATACATATATACACCTAAAAAGGAAAAGCAGTTCGTACATACTTCTAAGTACTGGATATATGGTGGATGGGTCTGGAATGATTCCTTTTTGTGTCGGAATAATGGTAATCCCGTTGCTCATTGTCGAAATAGACTTCGCCTTAAATATCATCATACGGTACATGTTTTCTGCTATTAGTTCATCGTATTTAGATGGAACTGTTTGATTAACCTTCCAATCAACATAAATTGTATACATGAGGGAGGATAATTTATTAACAGCATCTCTTAATTGTATGTTTTTATTCGCTTCATCCATAATTGCAACCTATAACTGTATCCATTATTTATATAATTTTAAAGAGAATCATGTTGAGGTTTATTGTTTAAAAACCAACAATTTTTCCAAAATACTTCCAAGGTGCAGAGGCTTTGTAAAGAGAAATAGATTGGACTGGAACATGTAATGTTACCCCACTTTCACCTCCATAAAATGCTAAAGATCCCGTTTTAGGTACTTTAGATGCATAACAATATATAACAGGAATCCTACAATTTGAAAAAGCAGAATTTCCAATCTCATTGATATTCTCAGATAGACTAAGAAATTCTATATTTTTACATGCCATAAACGCTCCATGCCCTATTATAGAGACATTTTCTGGAATTATTACTTTGTTTAAACTTTCACAGCCCGCAAATACATATTGACCTATTGAAGTTATGTCCTCTGGTATAACAATTTCTTTTATTTCTTCTTTATTAATATTAAATAAACGGCTTCCTAGAATTAATGGATTCGATGATGAGTTTGAAAAAGAAAGACGACACCAAGAAGAAACATCTTCAATAACAACTTTGCGTATACTTACGCAGTTTAAAAAGGCATCTTCCCCAATGGATTTTAGAGTCTTAGGTATTTGAACCTCATTTATCTTTCTACATTCGTAAAATGCCTTTTCACCAATCATTTCTAATCCATCGTTAATAACTACCGACTTAAGTTCTCGACAATATTCAAAAGCAGAAGCCTCAATATTCTTGACTTTTGGAATTGTTAATTTTTTTAAATATCTACAGTTATAGAACGCCTCTTGACCAATCGTTTCAAGATTACTTTGAAAAACAACAGACTCAAAATAACAAATCCTGAACGCATTTTTACCAATTTTGATTAGGTTTTTGGGTAATATTAAAGAACCACTAAGTCCACTATTAAAAAAAGCATGATGACTTATTTCCGTTACACTGTTAGGCAAATCAATATTGATTAGTCTAAAACATTTCTCGAATGCCATCTGCCCTATAACCTTTAAGTTTTCTCCTTTAATCTTTACTTTTTCAAGTTTTGTTTTATAGTAAAAAGCGCCATCGCCTATAGTGTCAACAGGATAATCATTATTGTTAAAATGAACGGATTCAGGTATCAAAATACTTTTTATGTCCTCTCTTTCTACTCCTAATACTGTTGCTGTATGTTTATTCTCATTTAAATTATAGATTATACCATCTATTGTCACTTTTATATTTTTAGTGGGCGTAGAAGGCTCTTGCGGGTCATTTCCTGTAGTATCAGGTGGTGTTATTAGCCCTAATTCTAAACTATCTTCATAAGTTAGTATTTTCTCTTTACTTTCGTCTGTCGAATCCTTATCGCATGAGAATGATACTGTTGCAATTAAACCAAAGAATGAAATATAAATCATGCCTTTGACACATCCATGTGACGTGCGCAACGATAAAAAGCTTAGATGAGTTAGTATTTTTTTCATATGATTTTTTTATATGTCTTATCTGATTATAATCTTATGTGATTTTATCAAAAAAATAGGTGATAAATCTTTTTCGCCTATATTTCAGTTGTACGTGAATAATCTATCAATTTTGAATTTAAAATAAGCATAGATAAGAAGTGTATATTCTTTTTCAGCCCATTTCTTTCATTTCCATAATTGTCCGAAGAATCAAAAGTGGAAGTTCAATATAGTGTTCTGTTTTCTAATATTTTTCCATTGGCGTACAGTATTATGTTTTTTCTTGAAACGATCAATAGATGATAGTATATTTATAGTTTATGCTGCAAATATATAAAATAATCTGTTTAAAACCAATAGGAGGAGGAATTTTTTTTGTTTTCGAAGACTTTAGGGGTGTAGAGAGCGGCGACTGGAGAGGTGTGCCAGGCGGGGAATACATCTTCATTTTCACGGATGATAGTGATGAGATCGTAATAACATTGGGGATGGGCTTGAAGGTTGGTCAAGAGCTGGAGCTCATAGGACTGCAGGGAACGGATGACCTGAGATTCGAGGTTGGAAGCGGTGCGGCCCTGAGTGATGACGTGGAACACGCATTACCGTTGGAACCTTTTGAAGACAATCAGTCAAAAATATAGTTAGTACAAAAAAAGTACTAAATCACTTGCTTAATACGAATAAAAGTACTATCTTTGCATCGTTCAGTCGATTAACAAAATAAACGAACACTTACGACTATGGCAGTAATGACATTAAAGGCTACACAGCAAGACACGATGAAAGCTCGTTTGTCTGACATCCTGATGCACGTTTCTTGGGGCGACATCTCCAGAGAATACTTTGGAAAGTCGGGCTCTTGGCTGTATCATAAGTTGAATGGTATAGACGGAAACAAGAAACCAACTGAATTTACCGTAGAAGAGCGCTATCAATTGAAAGGTGCGCTCATTGATCTGTCTGAGCGCATACGTCGTGCAGCAGATGCCATCGAATAATTTTCCGAAATAGGAAAAACAATAGGGGATGCATTTAATAGGGTGCATCCCCTATTTTATTCATAGTCGTCAAATGGCCAACTAAAACTGTTAAAATACGCTGGAACCCTTGGTACCATGGGGATGGTACTCACAGTACCAACCCCTCTGGTATTTTCAGTACCAACCCCCTTGGTACTCTCAGTACCAACGCTTGGTAGCGTCAGTACCAAGCCTTGGTAGGCACAGTACCAAGCTTTGGTAGCCACACTACCAAGCGTTGGTAGTCAGGCTACCAAACGTCGGTAGCATGGATACCAAAATGCGGTAGTGTGAAAGCTTAGTATATAATTCTATTTTATCATCTTCATCCCCCACTCATATATCATGTCGATGGTGGGTGAGGGGATGCCTTTGAAGACCTCAAAATGCGTCCTTTTAAGAAGATTTTCTTCCGAATTGGAACATAAATAGAATATTTTTTGTATCTTTGCTCCGAATCTTTAACTTAAATACGTATTTACTATGGCACTACTAATTAAAAAAGTTGAGAAGCGTTATGGGTATGTTTAGTAATGTGGCTGAGAGCTTCAGCAACAACTTGATAGTGGAGGATCGCTACAGGATGATTCTCGACGGTCTGCAGGTGACGCTGCTGATTACGCTCTGCGCCGCCGTGCTGGGTACGCTGCTCGGCGGACTGGTGTGCTGGATGCGCATGAGCCGCCGCAGGTGGCTGCGGCAGGTGGCATGGGTGTATATAGAACTGATGCGGGGCACGCCGGTGCTGGTGCTGCTCATGCTGATGTACTATGTGGTGATGGCACCAGTGGATGCTACCGGCATCGTGGTGGCCATCGTCACCTTCGCCATGAACACGGCGGCCTACATCAGCGAGATGCTGCGCACCACCATCCAGGGCATCGACCGCGGACAGACGGAGGCGGGACTGGCCTTGGGCTTCACCCCGAGACAGACGTTCCTGAAAATTGTGCTGCCACAGGTGGTCCGTGCGGTGATGCCCGTCTATCAGGGCGAGATCATCAGTCTGCTGAAGGGCACGAGCATCGTGGGCTACATTGCCGTGGCCGACATGACGCGCGCCTCCGACCTGATACGCTCGCGCACGTTCGATGCCTTCTTCCCCCTCATCGTGACGGCCATTATCTATTTCGTGATGGCATGGCTCATCGGAATGCTGCTCCAGTCGTTGGTAGGACGGCAGCGCGTGAAGGCTGCCGTAGCGGGCATGGCGCTGCTGATAGCAGGAACACTGTGCTACGTGCCGACACTCATGGGAGGCGGTTCCTCTTCGGCCAAGACAACCGCCGTCACCGATGTCCCGCTGCCGTTCAAGGCCCTGAAGGGCAAGCGCGTGGCCGTCATCATCGGCAGTGTCCAGGACATTGCCGTCACCGACTGGGCTCCCGAGGCCGACATCCTGCGCTTGACCTCGCAGACCGATATGCTGGCTGCCTTGGAGAACGGCAAGGTGGATGTGGCGGGCAGCGAGAGCCTGACGCTGATATTCTGCAAGGAAATTGCTGCCAAGGTGGACTCTGTAAACGCAGGGATGCAACCAGTTCCGATAGCTGCCTGCTTCCGTTTAGACAATACCGAGTTGCAGCAGGACTTCAACAGTTTCCTGGCCGACATCCGCCGCGACGGCACCTACCAGCAGTTGTACGACCGCTGGCAGCAGGCCGAAGACCCCTCGACTATGGACATCCCCCAGCCGCGCGGCACGGGGCGCACCCTGCGCGTGGCCACCTTTCCCACCATGCCGCCGTTCAACTTCATCAGCCAGGGGAGACCATCGGGCTTAGAGCCTGCCCTGCTGACGGAATGGGCCAACCGGAGGAACTGGAAAGTGGAGTATCTCGTGATGGACTTCGCCGCACAGATGCCTGCCGTACAGGCGGGCAAGGCCGACCTGGCCATGGGAGCCATCAGCATCACCGAGGAGCGGCAGAAACAGGTGCTCTTCTCCGACGGCTATTTCGATTCGCACATCTTGTTCATCACGCGCAAGGGCGAGGCTGGGATACTCACAGAGCAGACCCACCCCCAGCAGACCCTCCCCCAGCCCCTCCCTATGAGGGAGGGGAGTGATTACCTCTGGTACGGTGTGGCTCTCATTATAATAATAGGTGGTGGCGCATGGCTGTTTATCCGTCGCCGACATCGCCCTGCATTACATTCTACTCCCCTCCCTCACAGGGAGGGGCCTATCATCAGCATCACGCACCTGAAGAAGAGCTACGGCAGCCTTGACGTGCTGCACGACATCACCGTGGATATCCGCCAGGGCGAGGTCATCTCCATCATCGGCCCCTCGGGCACGGGCAAGAGCACACTCCTGCGTGCTCTCAACCTGCTCGACCCGCCCACTGGCGGCAGCATCGTCGTCGATGGCGAGGACATCCTTGCTCGGGACTATCCCGCAGACCGCCTGCGCCAGAAGATGGGCATGGTGTTCCAGTCGTTCAACCTCTTCGAGCACAAGACCGTCTTAGAGAACGTCATCTTCGCCCCCTGTCAATTACGCCACGAGCCAGAGGAAACAGCACGCCAGCAGGGACTGGCCCTGCTGCGCAAGGTGGGACTGGCCGAGAAGGCCGACGTCTATCCGTCGAGCCTCTCCGGCGGACAGAAACAGCGTGTGGCCATCGCCCGCGCTCTGGCCATGAAGCCCGACGTCATCCTCTTCGACGAGCCTACGTCGGCCCTCGACCCGACGATGGTGGGCGAGGTGCTCAGCGTTATCCGTCAGTTGGCCAAGGAGGGCATGACGATGCTCATCGTCACCCACGAGATGAAGTTTGCCCACGATGTAAGCACCCGTATCTTCTTCATGCAGGGCGGCTATATCCACGAGGACGGCACGCCCCAACAGATCTTCGAGTCGCCCGTCCACAGCGCCACCAAGGCCTTCATACAGCGCATCCGCAAGGAGGTGTTTGAGATTGACGGCCCTGACTTTGACTTCCTCGGCATGCACTCGGCTGTCAGTGCCTTCTGCCACAAATACGGCATCCCTGAGAAGGAAGAGAAGGCTCAGCAGCTGATCGGCAAGATGCTCGACGGCGCGATGGCACCCTACCGCCCCATCACCGTGCGAATCACGCACAGCGAGCAGTCGCTCGTCACGGCCCTCGACTTCATGGTGGAGAAAATGACTGCCACGCCGCTGAACGATGGCCATCGCAGCGAACTCTCCGGGCAGTGCCGCCAGGTGATAGAGGAAGAGACCAAGCGCGGCTTCCGTGTGAAACTGATTATATAGAAAAGTGAATAGGGGATGCATTCAATAGGGTGCATCCCCTATTTTATCATCTTCATTCCCCACTCATATATCATGTCGATGGTGGGTGAGGCAATGCCTTTTTCGTGGGTCATCCGGTGAACGAAGGCAAGGCCAAAGGGGAAATCCTCTGTGAAATAACGACTGTGGAAGTCGGGGATGAAGCCTCCCTCGACGGGGATCATGGGCGAGGCAATGCCCTTGAAGGCCTCTATGCTGCGCAACTTGCGAGCCAATGAGGGGGCATCGGTGCTCTCGTAATAGTGGAGAACGGTGGCTATGCTGCCTTTGCGTACTGGCAGTTGCTCGAGTAGGGCCTGCAACTCGCGGTCCATATTGATGTAAAGCTGAGCGGCTTCCTCGGTCCATTCTTCGTAGAACATAGGGATGCGATTGTATATGATGCCTTCGTGCCAGTCTTTCCAAAGGGAATAGAGGCGCGAGGGATGCAGCAGGGGATTGCTGTTGCTGAGACTCACCTCGTAGTGGCTGCTGAGAAGATGGATGGGGGTGCGCAGCATGTTGCTCAGGGCATCGCGCAGGGCTTCGGGCTGGCTGCAATGCTCGATGGCCAGCTCAAGACGGTCCTTATAGCCCATGAGGCGGGCTCGATGGCCATAGTCGATGACGCGCGAGATGAAGGGCACACGCTGGAACCCGAAGAGTGTCTGCGAAGGGGGCAGGATGTCCATGGCCTGAAAGAAGAAGCCTGTGCTGCTGACCACCGTTCCTACGGCGGCGTCGGGGTGCAAATATGCTTTTATCTGAAGGAGTGTATCGCGAATGGCATAGCCCGGCAAGCACAACAATATGATTTGTGCATCGCTGACAGCATGTTTGGCATCGCTAAATATGCCGTTTAGGTGGCCTATGTATGTTGTTTCCTCGGGGGCTTCAATGGTTAGCTCGGTGCTCCATCGCTCGGGCTGGCGTGTGAGCAGACTCACCTCGTGACGGCCTTGGGCGGCCACGAAGCCTGCCACCACATGGCCCAGGTTGCCTCCTCCGCAAATGCATATCTTCATTTGGCCAGTTCTTTTAGTCCTTCAACGAGTCGGGTGTTGTCGGCATGGTCGCGCACGGCGATGCGCATGTACTGCTTCGTGGGGTCGAGACCTGACTTCAGACTGCAGTCGCGTGTGAGGATGTTGTGCTGCTTGAGCATATAGATGACAATCTCGCTGGCCTTGTAAGGGGGCAGCACCTCGCAAAGGAAGTAGTTGGCCTGCGAGGGCATCACGTGGAAGAAGGGTATCTGCTTCAGCTGTTCGTAGAAATGGGCTCGCTCGGCCACAAACTTGTCGCAGGCGCGCAGATAGTCTTTTTCGTGTTTGTTGTAGATCTGCATGAAGAACTCGGCAAACGAGTTGAGGTTCCAGATGCTCACCTCTTTCTTGATGCGTGCGATGAGCTCTTTGTTGGCCGAACAGAGGATGCCCAGACGAAGGCCGGGCACACCATAGCTCTTTGAGATGCTTTTCATCACGGCCATGTGGGGATAGGCCTCGAGGATCTCGTCGCTGAGCAGACTGTTGTTGGCATAGTCCTCGCTGAAGTCGACAAACGATTCGTCGACGATGAGACGGATGCCTCGGTCCTCGCACCATTGTGCCAAGCGCAGGATGCCGTTCTTGGGAATGAAGTTGCCCGAGGGATTGTCGGGGTTGATGACCATGAGCTGCTGGATGCCCTTGTCGGCAAAGAACGTCATCAGGTCGTCGGCCGTATAGCGATAGTCGGCATTCTGGGGCACAAAGGTCACCTGACAGTCTTTGTCGTAGCGATTGGGATATTCCTCGAAGGTGGGACGGATGAAGCCGGTCTTGCCCTGCGTGTCCTCCATCAGAATCTTAATCAGCTCGGCAGCACCATTGCCAGGCACGATATAGGGCTCGCTCACGCCAAAGCTCTTGCTGGCAATGAGGGTGTTTACCTTCATGCCCGAGGGATATTCGGTGAGCAGGGTGTCGAAGTTGGCGCGCAGCTCGTCCTTCATGCGCTTGCTGGGGAAATAGGGATTCACCAGATAACAGAAGTCGAGCATCTGGGGGAAACGCCAGAAACCACCGTAGCGACCATAGTACTTGCGCAGCACATCCTTCTCGTCGGCAAAAAGGGCTTCGGCAATGTCGAGGTCCTGCTTGTCGTCGATCTCGTACCATTTCTCGCCTCCAATGGGCATGGCCTTCATGTCGTGGTTGTTGTTGAGCAGCGAGATGATGCGCAGCACGTTCTCGTAGTATTCGTTATTGCCCACGGCCTTGGTGTAGGCATCGAGGAAGGGCACGTATTTCTGCTGTGAGAAGGCTTTCGACAGCTTATAGATATTGACGGTCTTATAATAGGAATCGACCTCGTTATAGTCGAAAGCATCCTTCGATATGAAGTTCACAATGTTCTGATCGTCGTCCAGGCGCACCATGGTGCCATCCATCCATGTCTCGTACTTGGCCACCAGTGCCAGGTTGGGGTAGGGATTGTTGACAATCATGGGGATGATGCGGTCGCTGAAGATGAGGTCGCTCTCGATGAGCAGGGTGTCGTCCTCCTGCAACTTGTCTTTCACCAGGGCCAGCGAGTAGATGTTGTTGGTCTTGTCGTAGATGGGATTCTCGGCAAACTCGATGTTCAGACGACTGAGGTCTGAGGTCTGATGGCTGAGGTCTGATGGCTGAGGGCTGAGGTCTGAGGTCTGATGGCTGATGTATTGCTCCTCAATATAATGGCGGAGCGCCTGACCCTGATAGCCCACCACGATGATGACGCGCTTGAGGTCTTGCTTGGCCAACTGACCTAAAAGACGGTCGATGAGACGGACACCGTTTACGGGCACCATGCACTTGGTGTTGTCTTTTGTATATTCGCCTAATCTGCGACCCATGCCGGCCGCGAGGATGATTGCTTGCATAATGTTGGTGTTATTTAGATTTATAAGTTACGGGCTTGCCGTCGGCCTTGAGTTTGCTGGCCACCTGCTGAGGGGTGAGCTCAACAGGGCCTTTCATAAACTCGGGCACGTTATAGCTTTTAAGAAACTGTCTGTGCAGGTCGGGGTCTTTGGCTGGCAGCTCGAATGGCTTGCTGCCGTGTCCCTCGGCATCGATATGGGCGATGAACGGGCGTGTAAAGACACCGTCGTATCGGCGTGATGAGAAGACCACCCAGCGTCCGTTTGATGACCACGAGTGATAGCTCTCGGTGTCGTCGCTGTTCAACTGGTCCATGGCAAAGACATGGCCGGTCTTGAGGTCCTTCATCCACAAGTCGGCATCATGATGCCAGATGTGAAAGCATCCCCAGTGGCCCAGGGTGAAGAGCAGCCAGCGTCCGTCGGGTGAGATGCGTGGGAAGGTGGCACTCTTGCCTAAGGTGTCGGCACAGAACACCATCTCGCGCTTGCCAAACTGGCGTGTCTTGGCATCGAACGACTTGCGATAGATATTATATCTCACTTCGTTGGCGCGCATGGTGATCTCGCTCCTGTCCACGCTGTCGCTCTGATACACAAAGTGAGCGCTGCAGAAATAAAGCCACTTGCCGTCGGGCGACCATGCGGGGAATATCTCGAGTTCGTTGGGGGCCTGCTCAATGGTGGTCACCTCGTGCTTGTCAACGTCGTAGAGAATCAGGTCACTCTCGCTGTCAAGCACCTCAATCTTCTCGGGTGCTGCGGTGTGGAAAGCCTGCATGGTCATGTTCGTGGAATAGGCAATGAGCTTTTCTGTGGGATGCCAGGCAGGATAGACGCCGGCAGACAGCAGAGAGTCGTGGCGCATGTCTATCTTCTCGATGGTGCCGTCGTAGGCAATCAGTGTGCCACCATGTGTCTGACGGGCATGAAACTGCATGCGGTTGGGGTTGCCTTGCTGATAGCTGTGGCAGTTGACACACTGACCACCGCTCTCTGTGGAGCAAAGCATGTTGTCTGCGAACACCTGCTCGTCGAAGTTCTCCAGGCAGCGCTGGTTCAAGGTGAGCTCCTCATAGGAAACGTATGAGGGCGATATCAGTCGGTAACTGAGCCACGGGTCAATGGGGTCGGCCGAGACGTAGATATTAAACGGCTTGAAACGCACCCATTGGTCTTTGATGCTGGCAAAGATCTCTACGGTGATGGCTCCTCCCTTGGCCTTTTCCAAGAGTCCTTTCCAATCGTCGATGTCAGGTCGGACCTTGGGACCCTCGCAAATGATTTCCTCGTTGGCTGCGCGCAGACGTATCACCGACTTGTCGCTCTGCATCAACAACTCGAAGTTAAGGGGTGCCATGTTTACGGGTACCGTCACCTCCTGATAGTCGGGGTAGATAGGAGCCTCCACCTGACTCTCCTTATATTGGGCGGGTATCTGTGGACTGCTGCATGACATCAGCAGTGCGATGGCGAGGAGGGTATAGAGTACGTTCTTCATTGTTCTACGAGTTTCTGACGGTTGTTGCGATAATAACTCATGGTGAAGTCGGCCAACCGGCGCTGCTCCAAGGTGGCTCCAGGGGTGCTCATGATGTGCTCAATGAGGAAGAGCTCCTGCTGACTCTGATCGGCCGTCAGGAAGTTGTCGTCACGAAGTAAGGGCAGAATATGCTTGAACTCCGGGGCCTGCATCACCAGTTGCGGCGCTTTGATCATGGCTTCCATGCGCATGGCCCATTTCTTGTGGAAGTCGGTCTTCTTCAAAAGGTTGACGTAGCGCTGGGCTGCCACCTCCTCGCCATTCAGAATGGAGCACATGGTCATCAGCTTGAGCTTTTCAATGCTCCAGCCATATTCTACACCGTCCTCCATGCACCAACGATAGCAATAGTTAGGGATGCCATATTGCAGATAAAGCATCTTTCCTGCCGTGTGAACGGTGTGAACGGTGAAAGGCGCCGCAGGGCGCTTGGCTCCGTCACGATAGCCATTGGTGGTCTTGGCACCCTGAACAAACAGGGCCAGGTTGCGCATCATACAGATGAGTCGGGTGGGTTCGCCCTTTACGTTCTTCGCTGTCTTCAATGCCTTGTCCCATTGGCCTGTCTCAATGCTGCGCGTCATGCTGAGCTCGCGATGTAGGTTGTCGTCCTTGTTCCAGAACTTCAGTAGGCCTATGGCCACCACCGCAACGATGGTGATGTTCAGCCACTTCCTGGACTTGATGCTGGGCTTCATGGCCATCAGCACCATACTCGCAAAGAGGATGACATAGGGCAGGTTGTAGGCAAAGAAGCGCTCGCCCTGATGGGCAAACACGGGCAGGCCTGCCCAATAGATATTGACGATGTTTATTTCGGGGTTTCCGCAATAGTAACTGAAGATTGGCCAAAGGAATATCTGGGTGAAGGCTAGGAAAGCGTCTCCCCAAAGACTTTTATGCTCGCGCCACGAGATAATACCCATCAATGCTGTGGCCAACAACGCGTAGAATCCGAAGAATTGATAACCTAGTCCTGCGGCGAAGACAATATAGACTGATGGCAGGTGATGGCGACGTGGTAATGCTCTGTAGCCCCATGTCAATGCTACCGCCACGATGCTGCCCATGGTGGCACAGAACGCATGGCCGGGCAATTTGAGGTAATAGACCCAATAGCCCAGGGTGACGATGGTGAGCACCATGCAGGCCACAGGTATCAGCGCTATCCAGGTGTTCGCCAATCGGAAGGTGCGTTTGCACAGCCACATAAAAAATGCCCAGAGTAGGCACAGAATGCCTGCTCCGAGCATAGGGTAGTAAAAATATTGTGTGAGGTAGCTGCCTATCCATGTCAGCAGTCCGCCTGCCTTCACCATCTGTTGCTCAAAGAAGAGCGGCGTGTGGAGAAACAGGTTCTGGTCTTGCAACGCATATAGATAGTCGCTTTCAAAGACTACCAATGGTACCCACAAGAGTACGATGACAAGGTATGGCCACCACTTTTTCATTATCCTACCTGACTGCCAGGCTTTACGTCCTTTGTTGTGGTTACCACGCTCAGGCTCTCGTCGGCATCAACTGCGCTGAGAATCATGCCCTGACTCTCAATACCCATCATGGTACGGGGGGCGAAGTTGGCCACGAAGAGGATACGCTTGCCAATGAGCTCTTCGGGCTTCTCGTAGAAGGCGGCGATACCCGAGCAGATGGTACGGTCGGTGCCTGAGCCATCGTCGATGGTGAACTGCAGGAGCTTCTTGCTCTTCTTTACCTTCTGACAATCCTTCACGAGGCCCACACGGATGTCGAGCTTCTCAAAGTCGTCGAACGAAACGGTATCCTTGATAGGAGCGGCCTTATAGGCTGCTGCCTGATTGGCTTTCTTGGTTGCCTCCAGTTTGTCGAGCTGCTTCTGGATGACCTCATCCTCAATCTTCTCGAACAGCAACGAAGGCTCGCCCAACTGATGACCAGCCTTCAGCAGGTCGGTGCTGCCCAGCTGCTCCCACTCGAAGCTGTCGATATGCAACATCTCGCGGAGCTTCTTCGAAGAGAATGGCAGGAATGGCTCGAAGGCGATAGCGAGGTTGGCTGTGAGCTGCAAGCAGATGTTCAGAATGGTCTCGCAACGCTTGGGGTCGGTCTTCCAAACCTTCCAGGGCTCGCACTCTGTGATATAACGGTTGCCGATACGAGCCAGGTTCATGGCCTCGAACTGGGCATCGCGGAACTTAAACTGCTCGAGCAGTGCCTCCACCTTGGCCTTGACATCCTTGAACTCCTCAAGGGCCTGTTTATCAACATCCTGCAACTCGCCACAAGCAGGAACGACGCCGTTCCAGTATTTCTTGGTGAGCTGGAGGGCACGGTTCACGAAGTTGCCGTAAACAGCCACGAGCTCGTTGTTATTGCGGTCCTGGAAGTCCTTCCAAGTAAAGTTGTTGTCCTTGGTCTCGGGGGCATTGGCTGTCAGTACATAGCGCAACACATCCTGCTTGCCTGGCATATCAACCAGATACTCGTGGAGCCATACAGCCCAGTTGCGAGAGGTAGAGATCTTGTCGTTCTCAAGGTTCAGAAACTCGTTGGCGGGCACGTTATCGGGCATGATATACTTGCCGTGAGCCTTCATCATGACAGGGAAGATGATGCAGTGGAACACGATATTGTCCTTGCCGATGAAGTGCACCAGACGGGTGTCCTCGTCCTGCCACCACTGTTCCCAGTTGCCCCACTTCTCAGGATTCTTCTCACAGAGTTCCTTGGTGTTTGATACATAGCCGATAGGGGCATCGAACCATACATACAGCACCTTTCCTTCTGCACCCTCTACAGGTACGGGGATACCCCAGTCGAGGTCGCGCGTCATGGCACGTGGCTGCAGGTCCATATCCAACCAACTCTTACACTGGCCATAAACGTTTGAGCGCCACTCCTTATGGCCCTCCAGAATCCACTGCTTCAACCAGTCCTGATACTCGTTCAGAGGCAGGTACCAGTTCTTGGTTTCCTTCAATACGGGCGTAGAACCACTGATGGTTGACTTAGGATTGATCAGCTCTGTAGGACTCAGGTCGCGTCCGCACTTCTCACACTGGTCGCCATAGGCGCCCTCGTTGTGGCAGTAGGGACATTCACCCACAACATAACGATCGGCCAGGAACTGCTTGGCCTCCTCGTCGTAGAGCTGAGCGGTGGTTTTCTCTACCAGTTTGCCCTCGTCGTAGAGCTTCTTGAACCACTCGGCAGCAAACTTATGATGCGTCTCGCTGGTGGTACGGCTATAGACATCGAACGAGATGCCAAACTCCTCGAACGAATCCTTAATCATCTTGTGATAGCGATCTACCACATCCTGAGGTGTGATGCCCTCCTTGCGGGCACGAACAGTGATGGGCACGCCATGCTCATCAGAACCACCAATAAACATCACGTCGCGCTTCTTCAGACGCAGGTAACGTACGTAGATATCGGCTGGTACATAAACACCAGCCAGATGACCAATATGCACACCGCCATTGGCATAGGGCAGGGCAGAGGTCACGGTTATTCTCTTATATTTTTTCTGTTCCATTTTATAATAATGTGTATTTGGGGTGCAAAGTTACAACTTTTTCTCTAAATATAGCGAAGAATATCGCTGAAATGCTCAATTTTTATCAGTCGCTCGTGGTCAATATCATCAAAGTGCTCCAATTGCCACGTTACGTGAAAGGGGATATGGATGGCCCATGCGCCAATGGCCAGTGCTGGCGCGCAGTCGCTTTTCAGCGAGTTGCCAATCATCAACAGTTCCGAAGGGTGAATGCCCTGATGCTCGCACAGGGCGAGAAACTCGCGCTGGGTCTTGTCGGAGGTGATTTCCACATCGTCGAAATATTTTAGCAGACCAGAGCGCTTCAGTTTGTTCTCCTGATCCTGAAGTTCACCTTTGGTGAAGCAGACCAGTTTGAGAGGTGAGAGGTGAGCGGTGAGAGGTGAGAGGCTTGACTCTTGTATTCTGTCTCTCAACTCCTTCAGCGTTTCTTCCACGCCAGGCAGGGGAGTGGCAGGCAGGTGGAGCAGGCGTTTGCAGTCTTGCAGGAGCTCTTCCAGCTGCGTTGTTGACAGGTGGTTGCCGGCTATGCGCATGGCAGTCTCTAAAATACTGATGGTGAATGCCTTACAGCCATAACCAAGGTCGGCCATATTACCCGATTCGGTTTTGAAGAGTTCTTTCTTGGGATCTTCACAATAGGGAGCAATAAGGCGGTATAGGTGATTCTCTACTTCTTCGAAATAGCCTTGACAGTCCCACAGGGTGTCGTCAGCATCGAAAGCAATGACTTTAATCTTTTCTGTCATCATCATTAAATTTTGCTGCAAAGTTACGAAATTATTGGGAATTAATTATTATCTTTGCGCTGAAAATAAAAAGATATGAAATTGAACAGACTGCATCAGGCATACGTTTGGCTCCGCAGGATAAGTCACTGTCGAGGCTTCGGTATTCAGTCGCCCACAGACTATCGCTTTGTGCGCTATGTCGTCAATGAGCACTGGCCCTATTATGCCTATGAGTCGCTGGGGCAAAACGACGACTGGCTGCGCCGTAAGTTGGGCTTGTTATACTTCCGCTTGGCCAACGATCGACAACCCAGTCGGATTGTTGATTGGGTAGGCTTTCACGACTATCTGCAGGAGGGATGCCGAAAGGCCCGTATAGTGGATGAGGCAAAGGCTGTTGAGTTGGCCGTCGTGCCTATCAAGACCGATTTCCATCGCTTGTTCCAAGAGTGTAACGAACGCTCGGTGGTGGTGTTTCAGGACATCTGGCAATACCCGGAATACTGGCACTGTATCGAGCACGACCCGCGTGCAACGGTCACCTTCGACCTTTATTACTGCGGCATCGTACTGTTCGACCCGAAAAGAACCAAACAAAGATACCTAATAAACTTCTAACCTATGAAGATGACAAAGATTTACACCCGTACTGGCGATAAAGGCATGACCAGTCTGGTGGGTGGTGTACGTGTTAAGAAAAACAGTGTGAGGCTGGAGGCCTATGGCACTGTCGACGAACTGAGTTCTCACATCGGACTCCTGGTTGCCATGTTGCCTGCTGACGACGATGAGCGCCCTTTGCTTGTTCGCATACAGAGCAGTCTTTTTAATGTGGGAACCCACTTGGCCACCGACCAACAGCAAACGCCTCTTCCTCCTTCGGGTCAACTGCCCAAAGGTGAGATAGAAAACCTGGAGCATCGTATTGATGAAATCCTGTCTTTGCTACCTGAACCACAGGGGTTTATCCTGCCGGGCGGGACAATGGCAGCGGCTCAGTGTCATGTGTGTCGTACTGTCTGTCGTCGTGCCGAACGTAAAATTTCTGAATTGGCAGAAACAGCTGTTGTTGATGCTGAAATAACGCAATTTGTCAACAGATTAAGCGATTATCTGTACGTTTTGGCGAAAAAAATGAATTTTAACGCAAAACAAGATGAAATAATTTGGAAAAATCCTTGCGGATAAAAATTATTTTACTACTTTTGTGCTCAATTTCAGAAATCAACAAAAAAGTTTAAATATTATGTACTGGACACTTGAATTAGCATCTAAACTAGAAGACGCTCCCTGGCCAGCAACCAAGGAGGAGTTAATCGACTATGCCATCCGTTCTGGAGCTCCCCTCGAAGTGTTGGAGAATCTGCAGGAGATTGAGGATGAGGGTGATATCTACGAGAGTATCGAGGATATCTGGCCCGACTATCCCACGAAAGAGGATTTCTTGTTCAACGAGGACGAGTACTAAAGAGAAAGTGGCACGTAGATGCCACTTTTTTTATGCTGTTCATACTCATTCAGAGTTGTTCTTCCTGTTGCGGTATTCTTTTGCAGTCATGCCAGTAACGCGCTTGAAATAGCGGTAAAAGGATGTAGGTTCGGAGAAACTCATGCTCACAGCGTGCCTGTCCCCGTGTGACCCCAAACTCAAAGAAAATTCGAGCCCACCAAACGATGAGCCCGAATTTTTTTGTATCAATAATTCAAGGGAAGCTTAGTTGCCCTCGTCAACATAGTCTTCGCCAAAGCTTGCATCAAATTCATAATTCGCATCATGGATATCGCCAGGCAGGCTTCCTGCCAGTATCTGGCACTTGTACTGTAACTCTACCACCTTCATGGAAGGTTTCATATATTCTTTCTTTGTCATAGCTGTGTCCTCCATTATTTAATCACTACCTTCTTTCCATTCACGATATACAGACCCTTCGTGGGATTCTCTACGCGGCGACCCTGCAGGTTATAAACTGCGCCGCTTAATTCGTGAGATTCGTTTAATTCGTGTTCGTTAATAGCCGTCGTTCCGTCCTCGTCGATAAACTCGATGGTTGCACCACCGAAGCTCCTCGCGAAATTGCCAGAATCCTCACGTGTGAAGTAGCAACGGCCCGGCTTCAATGCCTTTGTGGTTCTGCCAATCTTACCTACTGCACCTACTACATAGACCTGACTTGCAATTTCAGCACGAAGACCCTCGAATGTGCCAGCAAACTGAGCACCCTCATACTTTGCACTTTTAGCTTCTGCGGTAGCCTCTATGGTTCCGTTTACTGGGCCGTAGAGAGTTGACTCGCCTGCAACAGTTGGGAGCACCTTGAACAGATGTGGCGTGTTGGGCGCTATCATTGACGTGCATGTGAATGTCATTTTGTTTTCGGCGGAACTATAACCTGTAAATACAGCCTGCCTTACGAACACATTACTGGGATTGTTTACAGCGAATGGAAGCACGATGGTTCCGTATGTATCAGGTGTGAAAGTACGCTTGTACTGCGATTCTCCAGCAGAAAACGCCTTGCTGACGTAAATCTCCTGGTTGTTATCAGAAATAACATAGCTTTCACAAGTTGAGCCAACAACGATATTCTGACCTGTTGCATCTGTATTCTTAGCAAAGTATGCAATTCTATTGTCATGAATGTCTGTAGCTACAGAGCCGAGGATGTTAGCATTTGTAAAATCAAAGTTAAGGTATTTGTAATCATCATTAGCAAGGATTTCCTCGACCTTGCCATTATCTACCAATCCTGATACGATACCAACTTTTGAGTCCTCATCTGATGCGGTTGTTGTTGGCAATGGGATGTTAGAACCAATATAGGTAGGAATGAAATTGTCGGTACAATTCAGGTATGTTGTACCCTCTTTCCAGTTGCCTGTTGTTGCATCTATTAATATAACATCAACCGCATTAGGAGCATCAATATAATACAAGCCTTCGTTTATTTGCATATGATAAAGGTCAAAATCTACGCCTTCTTCAAGCAGCTCTGCTCCAGTGTAGACGTATAGACCTCTTGTTCTGGCTTTCTCGCATGCATTCTGATATGTTGCGTATGCGGCCTTTTCTGCATTTGTGTTCTGCCTTATTTTGTAGTACATCTCTGATGGAGGCAGATTATTTCGTTGAGTTCGTGGGTAATTCAGTCTGTTGTCGGTTGCAAAAGAAGAAAGAGTTGTGTTCAGATCTTCATTTGTTAGATCTTCACCAGAAACCACCGCGCGTGAAAAACTTTGCAATTGTGATGGGAGAATAGAATAGTCGTTGATGTCTGATACAGTCAACTTAATGTCTCTGTTGCGGTTTGCAACCCTTGTGTAGGATACATAGTCGATTGATAATGTTGACCCCAATATTATATTCTCCCTGTTGTTCTCGCTGTCTAAACTATTTTGACCTTGCGCTGTAATTGTAACATCAGAGTTTGCGGAGTAGGTGTAAATGATGTTGTTGTCGTCACTATACACGGTTTTTTCTTGTGCTAATGTAATACTTGCACTTGCAGAAAGAACTGCAGCTAAAAGTAAAAGTTTTTTTCTCATTTTTTTAAATGGTTTTATATCTTCTGGTTAAAATTGGCCGCAAAGTTACAATTTTTTTTTAAAATACGTTGCATTATTTTCAAAAAATATGTGTAATCTGATGCTCACAGCGTGCCTGTCCCCGTGTGACGCGCGAAGCACATTAATAATTTAATTGCTAAATAAAACTAAAACTTTATATAAGTGTGAGTCTTTCAGAAGGAAAACGATTAATTTTGCATCACAAAGAAATGTATTGATTGATAATAAAAACGATATTATGGCATTATTCGATCAAATTAGCGAAGACATCAAGTCTGCAATGAAGGCTCGCGACAAGGTGCGTTTGGAAACGCTTCGCAACATTAAGAAAGTGTTCCTTGAAGCAAAAACTGCTCCTGGAGCCAACGATACATTGGCTGATGCTGATGCATTGAAGATTATCTCAAAACTGGCCAAGCAGGGCAAGGAAACTGCAACGACCTACACACAAGCAGGGCGTCAAGACCTGGCTGATGCAGAGTTGGCACAGGTGGATGTACTTGAGAGTTATTTACCGAAACAACTTTCCCAAGAGGAGATAGAGGCAGAGGTGAAGAAGATCATTGCTGAGGTTGGAGCCACAAGTATGAAGGAGATGGGAAAGGTAATGGGCACAGCCAGCAAGCAGTTGGCAGGAAAGGCTGATGGCCGAGTCATCTCTGAGATTGTGAAGAAACTCTTGGCTTAAGGTTCTTTTCAGAAAAACAAGCGGTGTGACTTCAGCTACATCGCTTGCTTTTTTTTCTTTTCTTTTGTTAACCCGTAAAACTAAATATGAAGACAGACATTCAGATTGCTCGCGAAAGTGAGCTGAGACCGATTAGTGACATCGCAGAACAGTTAGGCATAGCACCTGAGAAGGTGGAACCTTACGGACGCTTTATGGCGAAGGTGCCCGTGTCGCTCATCGATGAAGAGAGAGTTAAGAAAAGTCGTTTGATTCTGGTTACCGCCATCAGTCCAACAAAGGTGGGCATTGGCAAGACCACTGTTAGCATTGGTTTGGCCATGGGACTCAGTAAGATTGGAAAGAGGGCTTCTGTGTCGTTGCGCGAACCTTCACTCGGACCTTGTTTCGGTATGAAGGGTGGCGCTGCAGGTGGTGGCTATGCCCAGGTGTTGCCCATGGAGAAGATTAACCTTCATTTCACGGGCGACTTCCATGCTGTGACCTCGGCCCACAACACCATCAGCGCGTTGTTGGACAACTACCTCTATCAGCATCGTAAGGAGGGTTTTTCTCTGCGTGAGGTTTACTGGAAACGTGTGCTGGATGTGAACGACCGTGCGCTGCGTAATGTGGTAACGGGACTTCATGGCGATGGCGTGGTGTCCGAGACGGGCTTTGACATCACACCTGCATCCGAGTTGATGGCAATTCTTTGTCTGGCCACCAGTGAGGACGACCTGCGCCGTCGAATCGAAAATATCCTTCTGGGCATCACCTCCGATGGAAAACCTTTCCGCGTTCGCGATATGGGTGTTGGTGGTGCCATTACCGTTCTGATGCGCGATGCCCTTTCGCCTAATCTGGTGCAGACCACAGAGCAGACGCCCGCCTTTATCCATGGCGGTCCGTTTGCCAATATCGCTCACGGCTGTTCCAGCGTGATGGCCACCAAGATGGCCATGACCTATAGCGACTATGTGGTGACGGAGGCTGGCTTCGGTGCCGATCTGGGTGCCGAGAAGTTCTTTAATATCAAGTGCAGAAAGGCTGGCTTGCAACCCCGCCTGGTGGTCATTGTTGCCACAACGCAGGGCTTGAAGATGCATGGTGGCGTGGCGCTCGACCATATCAAGGAACCCAATGCCGACGGACTCAAAGAGGGTTTGAAGAACCTGAACCGTCATATCGATAATATGCAGGGCTTCGGCCAGCCTGTCATCGTGACGCTGAACCGTTTCGACTCGGATACCGAGGAGGAGATTGAGCTCATCCGTAAGAACTGTGAGGACCGTGGTGTTGGCTTTGCTGTGAACGAGGCTTTCCTGAAAGGTGGCGAAGGTGCTGTGGAGTTGGCGCAGAAGGTGGTTGACACCATCGATCGCATACAGCCTCTGCCCATCAACTTCACCTATCCTGAAACAGATACCATCGAGGGAAAGATTGAGAAGGTATGTAAGCGCATCTATGGTGCTGCCGCTGTGGAGTTCAGTAAGACGGGCGCCAGGAAACTGGAGTCTATCCGCACCATCTTTGCCAACGACAAGGACATCAGTCGTTATCCCATCTGTATTGCCAAGACGCAATATTCGTTCTCGGCCGATTCCACCCGCTATGGTTCTCCCGAGGGCTTTACGATTCGCATCCGTGACGTCATCCTTAACTGTGGCAGCGAGATGATTGTGGCTATTGCTGGCGATATGCTCCGTATGCCTGGCTTGCCTAAGAGTCCGCAGGCCGAGCGCATCACGATTGTGAATGGCGAGATAGAAGGATTGTCGTAAGACAAGATACAATATGATACATCAAGAAAACAGGGATGCACCCACGAGTGGCGTATCCCTGTTTTCAATATATAGAATAGTTTGTTTCTATAGCACTTCTCTTACTTAATCACGACCTTTTTGCCGTTGATCAGGTAGAGACCCTTAGCCAGACCCTCGGTACTCATGTTGCTGCGTACCAGCTGGCCCTTCAGGTTGTAGATGCCAGCGGGAACATTCTCAACGATGCCCTTGTTCATATCGGCAATACCTGTCTGAATCTCGTTCTTACCATAGTAGAACAGGTGGAAGTAGTCGATGAATGGCATCTGACCAGACTTGTTAGGCAACTCCACGCGGAAGCCAATCTTCACGCTGCCCTTCTCCTCAAGCTTGAAGGCAATCTTTGAGTGGAAATAATCGGTACCCTTCAGCATGTCGTCAATCAGTGTGCCATTGCCGTGACGATAGTCGTAATCGTTGGTCATCAGCAACATCTTCTCCAGGGTCAGACCCAGAGCCTCGTCCTCGTAGAAGAAAGGATGAATATCGGCGCTGTCGTTGTTGGCATAGACCTTACACATGGTCAGGTAGTTAGGCAGGTTTTCAGCCTTGTAGTTCTCAATAGAGTAGTTCATGTCCACACGGATAGCTGCATTTACGTCGAGCAGATAGTTACCTGCGGGCAGACCGGCAATGGTCTGACTGAACTCCTGAGTGGTCTCTGAGGGACCAGAGCTACCAAACCACCAGTTTGCGCAGTCGGTACCGCTGGGCAGTACGCCATTCTCTGTCTCGATGGTCCACTCGCTGCCTGGCTCTGAATCGAAGTCGGCGTTCTTGATCATTGAGGTGAAGTCGAACGACTTGCCTTCCTTGGGTGATACACCGCTGGTGTAGAACTTCGTGATAGCCTCGTACAGTTTGCCAGTCAGGATGTCGATCTCCTCCTTGCTGTAGTTAGAAGCAACGGGGTCGGCCAATACAAACTCGGCATCGTCCATATAGATATACAGGTCGGACTCCTCGAAGTCAATACCAGTCATGTCCACTTCCTCGATAGCCTTCTGTGCAGCATTCAGTGCCTCGCGCAGGTTATCCAGACTCTCGCCCAGCACAGCCTTGGCATAGTCTTCCATATACTTCTCCTTGCTGCCTACGAACTGCAGTTCCACCTCGTCCCATGCAATCCAGTTGGCATCGGTGTTCTCGTCGATATAGAGTCCGAAGCTCAGCTCACCGCCAGCCTCAGGCTTGTCAAAACCGATACGATAGATGTTAGCAACACCATCGGCAGTCTGAACGGCAACTTCCTGCTCGCCAAAGCGCAGTGTGACACCGCTGACCTTCACGTCGGGCTGTCCCTGGCGGGTGGCCAGCGCAGCAGCCTTCAGCACGTAGTAACCCTTTGGAAGGTCCAGTCCGTTGGGCAGGGCGTTCACGGTCTGACGTGCATAGTTAGCCTCTCCATAACCATTGGCAGAGTTCACCCAGCACTCCATGAAGGGCTTGCTGAAGTTAGTCACGTTACCGTTGGTGTTAATGTGCAGGGCAGGGTTAGCAGTACCACCGTTCAGCACATCCCATCCGTCCATAGAGCTCATGCCGCCATTGGTAATCACGTTGGCAGGATTAGCATAGCTGGCGTTCTGCACACGGAAGGTGCTTTCAGCCTTGTTCAATTCCTCCAGAGCTGCATCGACAAAGGCCACACCACCCTCGGCATCATCCGAATAGTCGGTGGTAGCATGCTGCAGCTTATCCTTGGCAGCAGAGATGGCCTCCTGGAAGTCAGCCACGCCCTCGGTCATCACGCCCTCGGCAATCAGAGCCTCTGCATTGGCGATGGCGGTCTTCAGGTTGGTGAAGTGCTTGTTATAGTCGTTGAAGGCCTTCAACTCGTTGTCCAGTTTCTCCTTGGCAGCGGTCAGCTCGTCCAAGGTGCCTGTCTCTAAGAGGGCCTCGGCCTCGGTGATGGCTGTCTGCAACTCATTACGATAGAAGGGTGCATCCTCGCTGTTCAGTGCCTCCTTTGCTGTGGTCAGCGCAGTGGCGGTTGCCTCTTTGAGGGCAGCCAACTTCTCGGCATTGACAATGCTGTTATAAGCTTCGGGGTCGCCAATATAATATAAGGTGACGTTATCCCATCCCAGCCAGTTTACGTTGGTGTTCTCGAAACGGAAACCAATGGTGGGAGTCTCGCCTTCAGCCACATCGAAGTCAAGACTGAAAGCAGCACCGTCGTTGTCGGTGAAACCTGTTACACCAACCTCACGAACCACGTCGTTGGCATACAACTGAATACCAACGGCCTCTTCGCAAGTCTCGTCGTACTTCTGATTGTGAGCAAAGATATCGGCAGTCAGACGGTAGTGACCTGCGGGCAGACCCGTTACCACCTGACTCATGTTGCCAGCACCAGCAAGAGGACCGCTGCCAGCGGCTACCCACTGCTCAGCAAAGTTAGTGAAAGAGTAGCCTCCGCGTGTTGTTGAATACGACACACTGCGGCGGTTCTGCTTGAAGTTTGAAACCGTCCAAGAGGTAATAGTCTTTGAGTTGTTGCCGTCCTTGTCGAAGCTGTTGTTCAGCACCTTTTCTGTAGCATCAGCATGACCGTTGGCTTCAACAAACTCGTTGATGACAGCCTGCAGATTCTTCATGGCAGTGATGACATCTGCGTTGGTCTCTAAGGTCGTGATAGACGTTTCTGCGGCAGAGATGGCTTCCAGCAGCGCAGACTGACCTGTGGTGTAGTGGCTACTGGTTGACAGATACTTCGCGTCGTCAATGAGCGACTGGAATGACTTGGTGAAGACGACTTCAGGAGCGGGCTCCTCCTCATCATCACCTTCTTCCTGGGCATAACCACTGGACAGTGAGAACAGGGCCATAGCCATTAATAGTAATTGTTTCTTCATGTTTTTTTTGTTTATAGGTTTTGAGTTTTGTTTTAAATTTCGCTGCAAAGATACAACTTTTTTCCATTCTCAAAACCTTTTCACATGAAATGAAGCAAAAACTATAGGAAGATATCAAAAAGTAATGTTTTATCTATTTTTCTTGTACATCATTGTCTGCGCACATCCGACTCATTGCCAAACAGGTAGCTGTTCTTATAGCCTCCGAAGTCAACAATAATCTTCTCGAACACAATGCCGCCATGCTTGGGATGCAGTGTCAGCGTGTGGGTGTCGCCCTTGCCAACGGGCAGTGTCACCTTGTTCTCTACCACACGGCGTGCGATGGTGGGATAGAACTCACTGTACATATAGGGCTGACGGTCCACCAGATTCTTGTTGAAGTTCACCGTGGCCGACTCGCTGCCGTCCAGGCTAACCGTATATTCGTGGCCGCCACGGTTCATAAAGTCGAGTGTCGACTTCACCACTACGTGAACCGTCACCTCACTGGGATGATCGGCAGGCAGGGAGAACTGATACGTCAGACTGGCATCGCCCGTGCCTTTCGAATAGGGAGTCAGTGCCACGGCACTGCGCGTACGGCCAAAGTCGGGATAGACCGTCCACTGAGTGCCTTCAGCAGCCTTCGCCTCGAAGTAATGCTCGGCCTCCATGGCCACAAAGCCGTTGCTATGAGTGAATGTGAAGCCGCCCACGACCGTGTCCTTCACCTGTGTGGTGGCAGGCAGCATGTCCTGACGGAAGTTGTCGTTCCAACTCCTGTAGCCAATGTGCTTCTGTGTCATCATGCCGTTCCACTTGCCGTTGGCAATCTCTTTGTTGTAGGCCAGACAGAGCAGCGAATCACGCTTGAAGCAGTCCTTCACCTTCTCGGCCCAGATGTTGGCATCGGGGTTCTTGCGCCCTGCCAGATGGCGGTTCATGGCCTGCGCATAATACATGTCGTAGAGGTTGGCAGCCGCCTGGACAGGGAACAGGATGAGTTGCTTATACACGTCGTGACGACTCTCAGGCAAGGTCAGGAAAAGTCGCAAGGCGCGCGCCTCCAGACGTTGATATTCGTCGGCCACCTGTTTCCATTCGCCCGTCTCCACGTTGTAGGTACGAGCGTCCAGCATCTCAGGTGTTACGCGTGCCATATACTGGCAGTTCTGGTTATAGATGGCAGCAGCCTCGTTGGCCCACTGCTCGCCCAACTGCTCAGCAAAGAACTGGCGGGTATGGTCAATGACATTCTGTTGCGTATGCGTCTTGGGGTCCCATGCCATGTCCATGAACAACTGGATGGGATACTCCATCGGCTTCAGGTCGCCCACGTTCAGGATCCACATCTGCTGAATACCGAAATCGTAAGCCAGTGAGAGCTGCTCAAACATCTGCTGTGTCTGGGTGACGTTGAGCCACTTCGTGTTACGTGGAGCACCCACATAGTCCACGTGGTAGTACAGTCCCCAGCCGCCTTTGTGCTGACGCTCTTTCTCGTTGGGCACACGACGCACGTTGCCCCAGTTGTCGTCGCACAGCAGGATGCACACGTCGTCGGGCACGCGCATGCCCTTATCGTAATAATCCAGCACCTCTTTATAAAGCGCCCACACCTGAGGTGTCTCCTTGGCCGGACGGCCCGTCACCTCTTTGATGATGCGTCGCTGGTTCTCCACGATGTTCTCCAGCAGTTTTGTGTCGGCCTCGGCACTCATGGCCTCGTCGCCATCGCCACGCATGGCAATGGTCACAATATCCTCGGTACCCTTCATGCGCTCAATACCCTCGCGGAAGAAGCGGTCCAGCTTCTCCTTGTTTGTCTGGTAGTTCCAGGCGCCCCATTCGCGGCGGTTACGTGCATACTCCTGGTGGTTGCGTGCCATGGGCTCGTGGTGACTCGTACTGATAATCACGCCCATCTCGTCGGCCACCTTCGAGTTCTCTGGGTCGTCGGCATAGAAAGCCCATCCCCACATGGCGGGCCACAGCAGGTTACCTTTCAAGCGAAGAATCAGCTCGAAGACCTTGGCATAGAAGTGATGGTCGCCGTAGTCTGTGCCAAAGGTGTTCTTCACCCAGGAGGTCAGACAGGGTGCCTCGTCGTTGAGGAACAGTCCGCGCCATTTCACGGCAGGCTCCCCATCGGTGTAGACACCATTCTTGATGTAAAGACTCTGATGAACGTCAATAGGCGTATCGGCCCAGTAGTACCAGGGCGATACGCCTATTTGCTGACTTAGCTCATATATGCCATAGATGGCGCCGCGACGGTCGCTGCCCACAATGTTCAACTGACCGTTCTTGGCCTCAATGAAATACATCTCCGTCTTGCCCTTCAACTGCTTGGCATAGGCCTTCGTGGTGGTGGGTGTGCCAACAACGATGGTGGCATCCTTCGCCTCCTTGACAAAGGTCACATCGGCACCACAAACAGCCTTCAGGTCGTTCTGCAGACTTTGGGCAGCAATCATCACGCCACGTTCCTCGTTCGGACTGACATAGATGGTCACCTTGCCGTTGTTGTTAAGTACCCAGTCGCCTTGCTTGAAGTCGACAAATGAATCTGCTGCCTGCATGCCGAGTGAGGCTGCGGCCATAAGTGCTATGCTCAGAAATGCTTTCAGTTTGTTCATGACTTATTAAAATTTATGCAAAGTTAAGCATAAATCCCTGAGTCAGCAAGTCATAAACGTCTCAAAACAGCATTGTGAGACATATACAGAAACAATCGGGACGTATAAAGATGCTCTTACACCAACTTACTGAGGTCCTGCTCGGCAATGAACTTCAGTTTGTTCAGGATAATAGCCTCGCGTGCCTTCTCCCTGTTGTCCGTGCGGAACACCAGAATACCCTTGCCGCCAAGTAGGAAGGTATACATATAGGCAATGCTGATGCCAGCATCACTGAATATCTTCACGGCGTCGGCAGCACGTCCAGGCTCGTCGTCCAGTTCCAGTGCCAGCACATCACTCAGTGCCACAGCCACGCCAGCCTTCTTCAACTCGTCGTAGGCACGCAGTGGCTCACTGCAGATGAGCCGGTAGATGCCATACTCTGCCGTGTCGGCAATGGTCGAGGCAACGATCTGGATCTTAGCCTCTTTCAGTACTTCAAGAACCTTGATCAGAGTGCCCGAGCGGTTCTCAATGAAAATGGAAAGTTGATGGATTGTCATAATATGTCGATTTTTGTTGTTGTTACGTTGTCTTGTTATCACAGTTTTATTGATACACCTTACGCTTGTCAACCACGCGCACGGCCTTGCCCTCGCTCACAGGCAGTGTGCCACGAGGCACCAGCTTTACACGGGGCGTCAGCAGGATCTCGTCCTTCAGGGCACGGGTGATGTCCTTGCTGAGTTGCTGCAGACGGCCATAGTCGTCGGTAAACATCTCGGCCAGCTCCACCTCAACGGTCATGTTGTCGTTGTCCTCGTCGGTGGTCAGCGTGATCAGGTAGTTGTTGCCCAACTCCTTGAACTGCATCAGGATCTTCTCAATCTGGATGGGGAAGATATTGACGCCTCTGAGCACCATCATGTCATCTGAGCGGCCACGCATACGGTCCAGGCGCATATGGTTTCGTCCGCAGGGACAACTGCGTCCCAATACGCGCGTCAAGTCGCGTGTGCGATAGCGCAGCAGCGGCATGGCCTCACGACACAGTGTGGTGAGCACCAACTCGCCAATCTCGCCGTCGGGCACAGGTTCCAAGGTCTCAGGGTCAACAATCTCCACGATATAATAATCCTCCCAGAAGTGCAGACCGTTCTGCTCAGGGCATTCGAAGCCCACGCCAGGACCGCACATCTCACTCATGCCAAACGAGTTGTAGGCCTTCACGCCCATCATGTCCTCGATGCGCTTGCGCTGCTCCTCCGAGTGAGGCTCGGCGCCGATGGCCAGCACCTTCAGTTTGGTGTCGCGCCGAGGGTCAACGCCCTGTTCCTGCATCACCTCATAGAGTCGGGTGACGTATGAGGGCACGGCGTGGATGGCTGTGGTGCCAAAGTCCTTGATGAACTTAATCTGTCGCAGCGAGTTACCTGCTGCTGCAGGTACGGTGAGCATGCCCAACTTCTCGGCACCATACTGGAACCCCAGTCCGCCAGTGAACATGCCGTAGCCCGATGAGTTCTGGAACACATCGTCAGGACGCAGTCCCACCATCCACAGGTTACGAGCCACCTGGTTGGCCCATTCGTCCAGGTCCTTCTTGGTGTGCAGGATCACAGTGGGGTTACCCGTGGTGCCCGATGATGAGTGCAGGCGCACACAGTCTTTTAAGGGCACGCAACTCATGCCGAAGGGGTATGTGTCGCGCAGGTCAGCCTTCGTGGTGAAGGGCAGCTTGCGTACGTCGGCCAGTGTCTGGATGTCGTCGGGCGTGATGCCAGCCTCCTTGAATTTCTTCTGGTAGAACGCGTTGTTCATGCAGTGGCTAACAGTCTCTTTGAGTCGCTCCAGCTGGTACGCCTCAATCTGTTCGCGCGTCATGGTCTCGCGTTCAGGGTTAAAATAATGGCTTTTGTTGTTCATTGCTGAATATTATAGTTTTCGGTTATCTATCACGTGTGCACTCTTACCCTGACTGCGCTCAATGGTGCCAGGCGCCTTGAGTTGTACCTTGGCAGCAATGCTGAGCACGCTCTTCAACTTGGCGGCCAACTTCTTCTCCAGGGCATCCACGGCAGCAGGCGTGTCGAAGGTAGAAGTGAATACCTCCTGGCGCAACTCAGCCTGAACGAGTAGGGTGTCCAGGTTCTTCTCACGGTCCACAATCAGCATGTAGCGTGGTGCAAACTCAGGCAGCGACAGGATAACACTCTCCACCTGCGATGGGAACACGTTGATACCACGGATGATGAGCATGTCGTCGCTTCGACCCTGGATGCGACCCATGCGCACGTTGGTACGACCGCAGTCGCAGGTGCCAGGCAGCAGTGAGCAGAGGTCGCGTGTGCGATAGCGCAGCAGCGGCATACCCTCCTTGGTCAGTGTGGTGAACACCAGCTCGCCCGTCTGTCCAATGGGCAGGGGCTCCAGGGTGGTGGGGTTGATAATCTCAGGATAGAAGTGGTCCTCGTTGATGTGTGAGCCGTTCTGCATCTGACACTCGTAGCTCACGCTGGGACCCATAATCTCTGACAGGCCGTAGATGTTATAGCCTTTCAGTCCCAGCTTATCCTCAATCTCCTTGCGCATCTGCTCTGTCCAGGGCTCAGCACCAAAGGCACCGATACGCAGGCGGATATCCTCCTTGCTGATGCCCAGCTTCTCCATCGTCTCGGCCAGATAGAGGGCGTACGACGGTGTGCAGGCAATACCAGTGATGCCCAGGTCGCGAATCAGCTTCAGGTGTTTCTCCGTGTTACCTGTGCCGGCTGGGATCACGCTGGCACCCAGGTGCTCCACACCATAGTGGGCACCCAATCCGCCCGTAAACAGTCCGTAGCCATAGGCCACCGAGAAGATATCATCGCGCGACACGCCAAAGGCTGTCAGACAGCGCGCCATCGTCTCGCTCCATATACCAATATCCTTGCGCGTATAGCCCACGATGGTAGGTTTACCAGTGGTACCGCTGGAGGCGTGTATACGGATAATCTCACTCTGTGGGGCGGCCTGCAGTCCGAAGGGATAGTTATCGCGCAGGTCTTGCTTGGTGGTAAACGGCAGTTTCGTGATGTCCTCGATGGTTTGAATGTCATCGGGACGAATGTCCATCTCTTGCAACTTGTTGCGATAGAAAGGAACATTGTGGTACACATACTCTACAATCTTGTGCAGGCGTTTGCCTTGTAGCGCGCTCATCTCGTCGCGGCTCATGCACTCTTTGTTAGGATTCCAAATCATGTCTTGAGTTTTAGGGTTGTGTAGTGCAAAAGTACAATATAATTCACGGACGGCCAAAAATTACTCTTGAAACTTTTTGTCTTTTACCTAAATTGTATTATTTTTGCATCAAAATACTTGATATCTATGATTAACAAGCAACTTCTGCAACCAGAGAGCATTGTCGTCATTGGCGGCTCGAATAATGTACATAAACCAGGCGGTGCCGTGGTGCGTAATCTGTTGAGTGGTGGTTATGAGGGCACCCTGCGTATTGTGAATCCCAAAGAGGACGAGGTGCAGGGCATCAAGGCCTTCCACGATGCCAAGGAACTGCCGCCCACGGACCTGGCCATCCTGGTGGTGGCTGCCAAGTTCTGTCCTGACTATGTAGAGTATCTGACCAAGGAGAAAAACGTTCGCGCGTTCATTATTATATCTGCCGGCTTCAGCGAGGAGACCCACGAGGGGGCCCTCCTCGAGCAGCGCATCCTCGACACCTGCGATCAGTATGGCTGTGCCCTGATAGGTCCCAACTGCATCGGCCTGCTCAACCGCTGGCACCATTCTGTCTTCACCAAGCCTATTCCCCATCTGAATCCCAAGGGGGCCGACTTCATCAGCGGCTCTGGCGCTACGGCCGTTTTCATCCTCGAGAGTGCCGTGAGCAAGGGACTCCAGTTCAACAGCGTGTGGTCAATCGGCAATGGCAAGCAGAACGGCATCGAGACCGTGCTGGAGTATATGGACGAGCATTTCGATGCTGAGCGCGACTCGCTGGTGAAGTTGCTGTATATCGAGAATATTGCCGACCCCGATAAACTGTTGTATCACGCCACATCTTTGATCAAGAAGGGCTGTCGCATCGCCGCCATCAAGGCAGGCTCATCGCAGGCAGGCAGTCGTGCGGCCAGCAGTCATACGGGTGCCATCGCCAGTAGCGACTCTGCTGTTGAGGCCCTGTTTCGTAAGGCCGGCATCGTGCGCTGTTTCAGTCGTGAGGAACTGACTACTGTAGGATGTATTTTCATGACTCTCCCCAAGTCCTCCATGCAGAGAGGGCTTGGGGGAGGGTCGTTCGCTATTATCACCCACGCCGGCGGTCCTGGCGTGATGCTCACCGATGCCCTGTCGAAAGGCGGCATGCAGGTGCCTCCCCTTTCTGGTCCTGTGGCCGACGAGTTGAAGGCGCAACTCTATCCTGGCTCGTCAGTGGCTAACCCCATCGATATCCTTGCCACAGGAACGCCAGAGCACCTGGCCATCGCCATCGACTATTGCGAGAAGCGGTTCGACCAGATAGATGCCATCATGGTGATCTTTGGTACGCCAGGCCTGGTGCAACTCTATTCCGCCTACGATGTGCTGCACAAGAAGATCCTGGAGTGTAAAAAGCCTATTTTCCCTGTGTTGCCCAGTGTGAACACTGCTGGTCCTGAGGTGCAGGAGTTCTTGAAGCATGGTCATGTGAACTTCTCTGACGAGGTGACACTGGCCACGGCCCTCACCCAGATCATGAAGACCCCTGCTCCTGCCGAGCAGAACGTGGTGGTGAATGGGGTGGACGTGCCGCAGATAAGACGAATTATCGATGGCATAGAAGAGAATGGTTATATTGTTCCAGAGAAAGTAAATGCCCTCCTTTTAGCTGCCGGCATTCCCACCGTGCCTGAGTTTGTGAGTGACAATAAGGACGAGATCGTGGCCTTTGCCGAGCGTGTGGGCTATCCTGTGGTGGTCAAGGTCGTTGGTCCTGTGCATAAGAGCGATGTGGGTGGCGTGACGCTGAACATACACTCTCAGCAAGTGCTCTTGGCCGAGTTCGACCGTATGATGCAGATTCCTGATGCCACGGCTGTGATGGTTCAGAAGATGATCAAGGGCACGGAACTCTTCATTGGTGCCAAATACGAGCCCCGTTTTGGCCATGTGGTACTCTGCGGACTTGGTGGCATCTTCGTTGAGGTGCTGAAGGATGTGTCGTCTGGCTTGGCACCGCTGTCCTACGAGGAGGCCTATTCCATGATTCGCTCCCTGCGTGGCTATAAAATATTAAAAGGTATGCGAGGGCAGCGTGGCATCAACGAGCGCAAATATGCCGACATCATCGTTCGCCTCTCCACGCTCCTGCGCTTCGCCACAGAAATCAAGGAGATGGACATCAACCCCCTGCTGGCCTGTGGCGACGACATCATCGCCGTGGATGCCAGAATATTGGTAGAAAAATAAAAAACAAAGGTCAGAATTCAAAAGATTCTGACCTTTGTCATATTTCAAACATAAAAAAGTGTTCTTAAATTTGCGAACATCGAAAAACTTTTATACCTTTGCACGCAAATGATAGTAACATTCGAAGAAACATATCTAGAGGAACTCTATACGCAGGGCAAAGCCAATGATAAAAAGCATCGGTTTCAGCCTCAGATTGTCGACAAGTATATCAAGGTGGTCAACCTGATGAAACAGCAGGAGAATGTACTCGGACTAACGAAATACGGTTCTCTTCACTACGAGAAACTGGTTGGTGACAAGAAAGGAATCTCATCTGTAAAGGTTAATGACCAATATCGGATAGAGTTCATAGAAGAAACGGAGGATGGCAAGCAGATTGCAACCATTTGTAGTATAACAGAGTTGTCGAATCACTATAAAAAGAAATAGGAGGGCAGAAACATGATTACAGTAAAAGATAAAGACCCAATGATGATAGCCAACAATTTGAAGCCTTACAAGCCTACACATCCAGGTGAAGTGTTGAAGGACGAATTGGAGTTTCGTGGTATTTCTCAGCGTGGACTGGCTAAAAAGATGGGAATCTCATATTCAGCATTGAATGAGGTGCTGAATGGCAAGCGTGCACTTAACCACGAATTGGCAATGATGATGGAAGCTGCATTGGATGTTGACGCCGCTCCTCTCTTGGCTATGCAGAACGAATATGATATGCTGATGGCCGAGCGCAACGAGTCGTTTATGGAGAAGATAAAGCGTATTCGTCGTATCGCTGCAGTTTTCTGATTTTTTTAGTACTTTTGCAATTGAATTGATTGTAGCAAAAAGTGATGAAGAAATCAGAACTATTCCTGTGCATGGCCGCCCTGCGCTTAGGTGCTCAACTGGGTATGCGCTATTACTTCTAAAAACAAATAAAGGTGCCTTGAAGGGCACCTTTATTTATATATAAGTATTCTTATCGTGGATTGTTCTCTGCGAAAATCTGCATGCGCTCCTCCAGTTGGGCATACTGATGATCCTCGATGAACGAGGTGCAGACACGCAGGCCCTCCTGATGACTGCCAGTGGTGATGAGGCAGATGGCCGACACACCATAGTACATCAGCTCGCGCGCCAACTGTCCGCTGGTCATGCCAGGATAGCCAATGGTGAAATAAAAGCCGTCGGCAATGGGCTTGTCCAGGTCCTTGTCGTAGACAATGTGGAAGTTATGGCGGCAGAAAATCTCCTTCAACTTGTGGGCGCGCTCACCATAAACCTTGATGTCATCGCGGAAACGGTATTCCCCATCGCAGGCAGCACGCATCATGGCCGCCATCGCATATTGAGCCGAATGACTGGTGCCCGAGCTCAAGGCATAGAGCATACGCGTTGAGAAGACTAGTCCGAAGGGCAGTCCCTCGTAGCGCGCGGCCAGGTCAGGGAAGTGACGATGAAACAGCTTGTCGCCGATGCACACCACGCCGATGCGCTCGCCAGCATAGCTGAAGGCCTTCGAGCCAGAGATGAGCAGCATATAATTATCGGTATAGTGAGCCACGCTGGGCTGATAGGGTGCCTCGAAGGGCTTACTCAGGTCCTGACGGAAGTCCATGGCGAAGTAAGCCAGGTCCTCCATGATCACACAGTCGTATTTCGTGGCCAACGTGCCAATGGTCTGCAACTCCTGTTCAGTGAGGCACACCCACGAGGGGTTGTTGGGGTTCGAATAGACGATGGCGCAGATATTGCCTTTCGACAGATAGCTCTCCAACTTCGCACCCAGTTTCTCGCCACGGAAGTCATACACATCGAACGTCTCGTACTTCACCCCCTGCACCTGCAACTGCATCTTCTGCACAGGGAAGCCAGGGTCTATAAAGAGAACGGTGTCCTTGTCCTTGGTGGCCTGCGAGCAGGTGAGGAACGATGCAAACGTGCCCTGCATAGAGCCGCAGACGGGCACGCAACCCTCAGGCGCGATGTCCACGTTGATAAAGGCCTTGACAAAGCGCGAGGCCTGCTTTTTCAGTTCAGGCAGTCCCTGAATGTCAGGGTAGGAGTGGGCGATGCCGTCCTGCAGGGCTTTGATCTGTGCATCCACGCCCACCTTGGCGGCAGGCAGTCCTGGGATGCCCATTTCCATTTTGATATACTCCACGCCGCTCTCTTTCTCGGCCGTGGCAGCCACCTGTTTCACTTCGCGAATAGTAGCTTTGGCAAAGTCCTGAATGCCCATTTTGGCAATCAGTCCGTCAACGATCTCTTTTTTAATAGGAGTAGGCTTCATTGTTCTTTGGTTGTTTTTAGGTTTGCAAAGATACGAATAAATGAGAGAAATACAAAAGGAAAACTTGTTTTTCTTTTTTATTCCCGAGTGCAAGTATCTTCGGCGAAGCCAAAGATACGAATAAATGAGAGAAATACAAAAGAAAACCTCTTTTTCTTTTTATTTCAAAAACAACCCCAACCCCTTCTTACCTTTAAGAAGGGTTTCTTGCGTCCCTTCGGTGGCAAGCGTCGCAAGCGCCGAGGCAACCCACCCCCGGCCCCCTCCCTCTCCAGGGAGGGCTCCAACCGCGACTACCCGTCGCTCTTACATTAAGGTAAGTTGACCTTCGGTCTCCCTCCTCCTCGTAAGGCATAGTTCGAACAAGTTCGACTCTGCTCTTACTTCGTTCGTCGGCTCGGACCATCAAAGGTCCGGCTTGTCTCTTTTTTCGGCTGGCGCTACGTCCGCCTCGCGTTTGTTTTATTGCACATTGTACATTGTTCATTGTACATTGTAAAGAAATAGTGCCGAAAAAAGGGGTTCTGAAAAAATGCAAACTAGAACGGAAAAATGGGTCAAAAACGACCTTTTGAGGGACCCCTATCGATTTTAGGATGCAACGGAGGCTGTTTTACGATGCAACTCATGCTGTTTTACCATGCAAAACAGGCTCCGTTGCAGTGTAACTCAGGCTCCGTTACAACCTAAACGAATATTCGATTGAGTTCTAAATCTTTACACTTTTCGAGTTAATTTTGCAACCCTCTCATTTTTAGCCGTTTACAAACTTTCTCATATTTCGCCTGTACGCACAGAAAAAATTTTTGGCTCAGAATTTTTAAATCTCAGAGGCGCTATTGTAAAGATTGTTCTTTGTAGAATTAATTCGAAAAATATTTTTTCTTAAATGAAAATTTCTCTAATAAATAAAAAATGTGTACTTTTGCATATGGAGTAAGATAAATACTTAACTAAGATGGCGAAGATGCAAGAACTGAAGCCTGTGTTCAAATCGACACCAACCCAGTTTCAAACCACTATCTATGCGAACGTCGAAGAGGAGGATGTTACCAAAGATGACACAAAAGATGGCGCAAAAGAACTGACTGATATTCAGAAGGTTATCCTTGTTGAGCTGCAAGCAGATTCTTCTATTACGACAACGGAATTGGCGCAAAAGATAAACATCAAATTCAGAACTCTTCAAAGATATATCTCACAATTACAGGAAAGTGGTTTCCTCACCCGAAAAGGTGGCCGAAAGGATGGTGAATGGTTGCTGACGGAGTTAGGTCTGCATGTACTAGAGAAGAACCATCAGAAAAGAAAAACAAGAGTTTTAAGATGAAACGGTCGAATATAAAGTGTGTATCTATGAAGATGTTTATGTGTTTTCTTGTAGTAATGTTGTTTAATTCATGTGCTACTCCAACTCATGAACAAGTTTGCTGTGATTATGTCTCAAATGAGACATTAGTTCTTCATTATTATGACAAAAAAGATAATGGAGGAAAATTTTATTTCCTAAGAGAATATGGAGACAAATGTGAATTAATTAAGTATTCATATAAAGTAGATAAAAAGACAGGAAAGATATATTGTGATTCAAGAAGCAGTGAGCAAAAGATGATAGAAGACAAATCGATTCCTCGTAAATGGGATACTGCAACCTCCTTCAGGATGGATAACAAATCCAAAGAGAAGTATTGGAACTACTTCTCAGCTAATTTCCTAAATATGTCAAATGACGATAAGATCGAGGTTTTGGATAAAATTATAAGCAGATGAATATTGAGACAACTCTTTAAAAAGAAGTGATGGCATCAGTTTGAACCTGTAAAGATGAAAATTAGTAATTTTAAAAAGGATTCTGGTTATTCAGTTCTAAGACAATGGTGTGTAACCATTTGCGATTTTTTATTATCCATAAACTCCGAGTTTTCAAATTTAGTATTTGGCAAATATGGCGTAATGGAAGTTATAGGCAATATCGACAAGACACATAACCTTAGAAAGATGAAGGCTTTATATAAAGAAATGAACATCTTGGTCGGAGAAGAAATGTTGTCCCCAAAGCAGATGGATGACCTAAACCAGTTGCTGAAAGAGAAGTTTGGCCATAACATAGCAGATGAGAAGGACAAGGAGACAGAGATTATCCAGAAGATTGTCAAACGAAGCAAGATACGCAACGACCGCGAGTTTGAAATGGTTAAACGTCGTGAGGAAGAGATTTGGGAAGACGACAGTCAGACAGAATATGCAGAAACCTTGCGACGCATGATGGGAGATTATGAAGTACCTGAAGTTTAAGCCATAGATCATGATGACAGGTTCTTGATTCCCCACACTGTATTTTCTCTTTTTCTGGTATTCCTTTGGCTGTCTGCATAATTTTTTTTACCTTTGCATAACCAAATAGAAAACAATAAATGACTACGACATATTTTGATGTGGCAGGACATCGGTTTGCCGTCAGCGGCGAGGAGCGTATCCTTGCGATGATGGATAACTATAAACCATTTGTAACCACTGCCGGCGACACCGTCTTTTCGCTGACGGCTGAGGCTGGCACAGCCCCCGATTACGCAGAGGAACTGCGACAGGAAGAAGAAGGACAGGACATTATCTGTGGCAAGATGCCTGATGGCTGTCCTGTGTTCGAGTTTCGCTGGTGGAACGAGACCGCCGGCTGGCTGGTGTGCGCTGCCGACTATAGTGAGGGCCGACTCGTGATGACGGGCCGTTGCGAAAAGCTGGCCATCGACAATGCGCTGATGGTGCTCTATGCACTGGCCACGGCCAACAAGGGAACGGCCTTGTTTCATGCCTCGACGGTGAGTTACGATGGACGAGCCTATATGTTCCTGGGCAAGAGTGGCACAGGAAAGAGTACGCACGCAGGCCTTTGGCTGAAGCATATTGAAGGCACGGCCCTGGTGAACGATGACAACCCTGTGGTGAGGGTCTTTGACGATGCTGCCGCCAGGGTCTATGGCTCGCCATGGAGTGGAAAGACGCCTTGTTACAGGAATGTGCATTATCCCCTGGGGGGCATCGTGGAACTGAGTCAAGCGCCCTTCAACAAGATGACGCGACTGGGAGCCATTCAGGCCTACGCCGCCCTGATGCCCAGTATCAGTGGCAAGCGATGGGACGAGAAGATAGCCGACGGTCTGCACCAGACGGAGAATGCACTGGCGATGACGGTGCCTATGTGGCACCTGGCCTGTCTGCCCGATGAGGAGGCAGCCTGTGTGTGCTGTGAAACCATTAAGAATGCTCAATGACCGACGAGATTATCATACACGAAGCCATCCGACTGGTGGATGAGGGGGTGAGCGTGACTTTTCCTGTGAAGGGCTATAGCATGCTGCCTTTTATCATTGGCGGCAGGGAGAGCGTGATCCTGCAGAAACCACAAGTCGTCAGGCTGGGTGACGTGGTGCTGGCGTGGGTGGACGACTGTCGCTATGTGGTGCATCGCGTGATTAGCATTGAGGGCGAACGCGTGATACTGATGGGCGATGGCAATATCGTGGGAGTGGAGCATTGCCTGCTTAGCGATGTGAAGGCGCTGGCCACGCATGTGGTCGACGCGAAAGGGCGCAAGCACGATTTGTATGCGCCCTGGCGTCAGAGGGCTTCCAGGTTGTGGTGGCACATGAGACCAGTGAGAAGATATATATTAGCAATATACAGACGATTATTATGAAACTGAAGAAAGGATTTGTGCTGCGCCAGGTGTGTGGCGAGAACGTGGTAGTGGGCGAGGGCCTCGACGCTATTAACTTTGGTAAGTTGCTGTCGCTGAACGAGACGGCCGCATGGCTTTGGTCGCAGGCACAGGAGATGGGCGATTTCACTGTGGAGACACTGGTGAAACGACTCTGTGAGGAATATGACGTGGACAAGGAACAGGCCACGGCCGATGTGAAAGCAATTGTGAAACAGTGGGATGAGCTACATCTCGTGGATATGGCGTAATACGCTGGGTGTTCGCTGGAATGCCGTGGCGCGCATCGTGGTGGGCGTGGTGCAGGTGGCACTGGGTCTGCTGATGGTGTGGCTCAGTAAGCGGTTCATCGACGAGACCATTCGCACAGGCACCACAGACGACCTGCTGCACATGGCGCTGCTCTTGGCGTCTCTAGTGGTGGGCGGCGTGCTGTTGCGACAGGTGGGCTACTGGCTCACGACGACGGCATCGGTGAGGATGACCAATGCCCTGCGCCTGCGCTTGTTTGCTAGTCTGTTTCGCCGTAAGTTGTTCGATAGCAGCGAGTTGCACTCGGGCGACGTAACCTCTCGCCTGTCGAAGGATATAGATACCGTATGTTCTACGGCCGTTGAGACCCTGCCACAGATGACCATCACGATGCTGCAACTCTGTGGCGCGTTTCTGCTGATGCGATGGTTTGATGCGCGACTGGCCTGGCTGTTGCTGGTGCTGACACCACTGACCATCGTGTTTGGTAAGATGATAGCCCGTAAACTGCGCCAGATGACACTGGACATCCGTCAGGATGAGAGTCGCATCCAGATGCAGGTGCAGGAGGGCATGGAATATAATGCCATACTGCGCTCGCTGGGCAGTGAACAGTGGGTGACGGGCCGTCTGGACTCCATGCAGCGGCGCCTGCGAGGAAACGTGATGCGACGCATGCGCTTCTCGCTCATCGCCCGTATTGTGCTGGGCTGCTCTTTCGGCTTGGGTTATCTGCTGGCTTTCGTCTGGGGTGGCATCGGTCTTCGCCACGGCACCATCACCTTTGGCGTGATGACCTCCTTTCTGCAACTGGTAGGCATGATTCAGCACCCCATCCTTCAGTTGCTGAACATGGTGCCTGGTGTGATTCATACCACGGCCAGCATTGACCGACTGAAAGAAATTTCTTGTGAGGAAGCAAAGGGACAGACTCCTGATGCTGGCGCTGAGCAGAAGCGAACAGCCACTGACCATGCGCTGGGCATCTGTTTCGACAATGTGACGTTCCGCTATGCGAAAGGCGACAAGGAGGTGCTGAGTCATTTCTCGCATACGTTTAAGGCAGGCACCAAGACGGCCATTCTGGGCGAGACGGGTATTGGCAAGACAACGTTGTTCAGACTAATACTGGGTTTCATCGAGCCTGTGGAGGGAAAGGTGAAGGTGGGTGGCGAGTTGTGCTTCGTGCCACAGGGCAACACACTGATGAGTGGCACCATCCGCTATAACCTGCAGTTGGCTAAGCCTGAAGCCACTGATGACGAGTTGCGCCAGGTGCTGCACACGGCCTGTGCCGACTTTGTGATGGAACTGCCTGCAGGACTTGATACGGAAATCGTGGAGCGTGGCAGCGGATTGAGTGAGGGACAGGCACAGCGCATTGCCATTGCTCGTGGACTGCTGCATGGGGGCGACGTGCTGCTGCTCGACGAGATTAGTAGTGCGCTGGATGCAGAGACTGAGGAAGAACTGTACAAGCGCCTGTTTGCGGCTTACCCTGAGAAGACGATGCTGTTTATCACCCATCGCACCACTGTGAGCGACATGTGTGACGAGGTGCTGAAACTGGCGTGAAAAGAATAAAAAACATACTTTTTTATAATAAAGAACGCATTTTTTGCGTTATTGATGATGTGTTAAGGCGAAAGCTATGGATATTGACCTTGCTGCTGGCCGCCTCTGTTGAGGTGATGGCGCAGTACGACCCGTCGTTCAGTCATTACTGGACGATGGAGACGGCGTATAACCCTGCCGCTGCCGGTAAGCAGAACAAGATGAACGTGGTGGGCGCCTATAACATGTCGTTGGTGGGATTCGAACATAATCCCAAGACGATGTACCTCTCGGCCGATATGCCCTTCCAACTCTTAGGCATGGTTCATGGCGTGGGCGCGCAACTGGTGAACGATGATATCGGTGTGTTCTCGCATAAGAAGTTCTCAGTGATGTACGCACCCCAGATAAAACTGCTGGGTGGCGTGTTGGGCATTGGCATTCAGCCTGTGATGCTGAGCGAAAACCTGAAGGGCTCGGAACTGGAGTTTAACGATGCAGGCGACATGGTTCTGCCCACGTCGGATGTCACTGGAACGGCCTTCGACCTAAATGCAGGACTGTATTATCAGCATGACTGGTGGTATGTGGGCGCATCGGTGCAGCATCTGTTGGCACCACGTGTTGAAATCGGTGAAACAAACGAGTTGGACATCGATCCTGCGTATTATTTTACGTCTGGATGCAATATTCGCCTGAATAATCCGTTCTTATCAATACAGCCCTCTGTGATGGGACGCACGGATGGGGTGGGCTACAGGGCCGATATCACCACCCGTCTGACCTATAATTATGAGCAACGACTGATGTATGTGGGCGTGGGATATAGTCCTACAAACTCTATCACAGCCTATGTGGGCGGCAAGTTCCATGGTGTGATGCTGGGCTACAGCTATGAGTATAACACCACGGTGCAGAGTCTGGGCAACGGCGGACACGAATTGTTTGTGGGCTATCAGACGGACATCAACTTCACGAAGAAGGGACGTAACCGCCATCAAAGTGTGAGATTATTATAAACGAGCATATGAAGAAACAATTGATGATAGGACTTTGCCTCGCTGTGGCACTCGTGCTGACGAGCTGTTTCGGTGGCAAAGAGACGACCGCTAACGGCGGAGAACTGACCGGTGCCAGCGGAAAGGGTTTCTCGGAACCTGCACCCTATGGCATGGTGCTGATTAAGCGTGGTCACCTGCGTATGGGCTTGGAGGCGCAGGACACACTGTGGGGTAAGCAGACACCTGTGAGAGACATCTCGGTGGAGGGCTTCTGGATGGACGATACGGAGATTACGAACTCTGAGTATCGCCAGTTTGTGAACTATGTGCGCGACTCTATCATCCGTGAGCGTCTGGCCGATCCTAACTATGGCGGCGACGAGAGCTATAAGATTGAGGAGGATAAGGACGGCAACCCTGTGAAGCCTTACCTGAACTGGAAGAAGTCGCTGCCTCGCAAGCCTAACGAGGATGAGTTGCGCGCCATCGAGAGCGTGTATGTCACCAATCCTGTGACAGGTGAGAAAATGTTGGATGCCAGTCAGATGAACTATCGCTACGAGATTTATGACTATACGGCTGCTGCCCTGCGTCGCAACCGCATTAATCCTGCTGAGCGAAATCTGAATACTGATGTCGCTGTGGATCCTGAGGAAAGGGTGATGATCTCTAAGGATACGGCCTTTGTTGACGACGAGGGTCGCATCGTGCGCCAGACCATCAACCGTGAGTTGACTGGTCCTTGGGACTTCCTGAATACGTATATCGTGAATATTTATCCTGATACGACATGCTGGGTGAACGACTTCCCCAATGCTGACAACGAGACGTATATGCGTAACTACTTCTCGAACTCGGCCTATAACGACTATCCCGTGGTGGGTGTGACCTGGGAACAGGCTAATGCCTTCTGCGCCTGGCGCACAGAGTTCCTGCTGAAAGGTCTTGGTCCGGCTGCGCGCTATGTGCAGCGCTATCGCCTGCCGACAGAGGCTGAATGGGAGTTTGCCGCTCGTGGAAAAGAGCAGAACGAGTTCCCTTGGGCCAACGAGGATGTGGCCAGCGGCAAGGGTTGCTTCTATGCAAACTTCAAGCCTGATAATGGTAACTATACCAAGGATGGTAACCTGATTACATCGAAGACGGGTATCTATAGTGCCAACAGCAATGGCCTGTTTGATATGGCAGGTAACGTGGCTGAATGGACTTCAACAATCTATACGGAGGCTGGCGTCGATGCCATGAACGACATCAACCCGCAGTTGAAGTACAACGCTGCACTGGAGGATCCCTATCGTCTGAAGAAGAAGAGTGTGCGTGGCGGTTCGTGGAAAGATCCTGAGAGCTATATCCGCTCGGCTTGGCGCAGCAGTGAGTATCAGAACCAGCCTCGCTCGTATATTGGTTTCCGTTGCGTTCGCTCACTGGCAAATACCAGTAGCGAGAAGGCAAGACCGGTGAAGGCTTCAACAAAGAAAACGCGAAAATAGTAATTGAACCCATAGGACCTCCCAGAAGTACCTTGGCAGTCCTGGAAAAAATTAAATAGCAATGACAACGTATAGCAAATTAAATATTATCTACCGCTTACAGAAGTGGTTGGATAGCGTTCCTGGCCAGACATTCATGAACTATGCCTATAGCTGGGGTGCCTCTATCGTGATTCTTGGTACGCTCTTTAAACTGACCCACCTGCCTGGTGCCAACCTGATGCTGTTCATTGGTATGGGTACCGAGGTGTTCGTGTTCTTCATCGCTGCCTTCGACCGTCCGTTCGACAAAACAGCGGATGGCATGGACCTGCCTACGCATGTGGAGAAAGAGGGTGTTGAGGCTGGCGTCGCTGGCGTGACTGGTGGTGGCACTGTGATTATCGGCGGTGGCGCCGTTGGTGGTGGTGCCGTTGGCGGTGGCGATGACATCGCTGCGAACCTGTCGGCGAATGGCGTGGCTGGTGGCGTTGTTGGTGGTGGCATCATTGGTGGCGTGGTTCAGCAGCCTGAGGTGCCTGAGATTGACGCTGAGGAAATGGAAGAGGCTACGGCTGGCTATGTGGAGCAGTTGAAGAAACTGACTGAGACGCTGCAGAAGGTATCTGACCAGAGCGAGCGCCTGACACGCGACAGTGAGGAGATGGAGAACCTGAACCGCACGCTGACGGGCATCTGTAAGGTATACGAGATGCAGTTGAAGGGTGCCTCACAGCAGATTGGTACTATCGATCAGATCAACGAGCAGAGTAAGCGCATGGCTGAACAGATTGCCGAACTGAACAAGATCTATACACGCATGATTGAGGCGATGACGGTGAACATGCCGAAGGTCGTGAAGAGTGAGGAATAAATTGAAATAAAATGGCAATAAAGAAAAGACCTGTATCTCCGCGCCAGAAGATGATCAACTTGATGTATGTCGTCTTGATGGCTATGCTTGCGCTGAATGTCTCGAACGAGGTGCTCAACGGCTTCTCTATCGTGGAGGAGAGTTTGAAGCGTACCACTGAGAATGCAGCGAAGGAGAACCTGGCAATATATGATGACTTTGATCAGCAGATGAAGGCCAACCCTCAGAAGGTGAAGGAATGGTACGAGAAGGCGCAGCTTGTGAAACTGTCGAGTGATTCTCTCTATAACCTGGCTGCTGAGTTGAAAATGGCCATCGCTCAGGAGGCGGATGGTGCCGATGGCGATCCTGCTAACATCGTGAACAAGGAGGATCTGGAGGCTGCCAATCAGGTAATGCTGGCTCCTGGACGCGGACGCGGCGGCGAGTTGAAGAAGGCGATTGAGCGTTATCGTGAGGGCATCCTCAAGATGGTGGATGACAAGGACCAAAAGCGCCGTATTGCCAGTGACCTGACTACCGAGGTGCCTTCAACAGGACTGGGTAAGAACTGGCAGGAGTATATGTTTGAGTCGATGCCGGCAGCGGCGGCTGTCACCCTGCTGTCGAAACTGCAGAGTGATGTGCGCAACGCCGAGAAGGAGGTGCTGCATAAGTTGGTACAGAACATCGACGTGAAGGATATCCGTGTGAATGCGCTGAACGCTTTTGTGATTCCCAACTCGCAGACCATCGTTCGTGGGGATAAGTTCTCGGCTCATATCGTCATGGCTGCCGTGGACACCACTCAGGTGCCTGAGATTTTTATCGGCAACCAGAAGATGAACCTGCAGGACGGACTCTATGAGACGGTGTGCGGACGTACGGGTGACTTCACCCTGGCGGGTTATATCCAGACAACAAACGGTAATGGCGATCTGATTCGTCGTGACTTCTCGCAGAAATATACGGTGGTGGATCCCAGTGCAACGGTGTCGGCCGACCTGATGAATATGCTGTATGCTGGTTATTCGAACCCCATCAGCATCTCGGTGCCTGGCGTGCCCCTGAATAAGATCTCGGCCACCATGACGAATGGCTCTCTGACACCTGCCGGTCCTGGCCGCTATATTGCGCGTCCATCGAAGATTGGTGAGAATGCGACGATCACGGTGGTGTCAACGAATACTGGACGCCCACAGCAGATGGGACAGTTCTCATTCCGTGTGCGTCGCCTGCCTGACCCATCGCCTTATCTGGAGATGAAGGACGAGAAGGGTAATCTTGTACGCTTTAAGGGCGGTGGCTTGTCAAAGGCCAGTCTGGTGGGCATCGAAGGTATTGGTGCTGCCATTGACGACGGCATATTGGATATCGGCTTCCGTGTGTTGTCGTTCGAGACGGTGTTCCACGATAATATGGGTAATGCCGTTCCTATGGTGAGCGATGGTGCCAAGTTCTCGGCCCGTCAGAAGGATACCTTCCGCAAGTTAACGCGTAACCGTCGTTTCTATATCTCGCGTGTCAAGGCTATTGGCCCCGATAATATTGAGCGTACGCTGCCCACCACAATGGAGATCATTGTAAAGTAGGAAACATCCCTCACTCCTCCCTGCGGAGGGAAGGGCAAGATAAAAATTGAAACTAAGAGTTAAGAGAATATGAAAAGACTATTGTTCTTATTGATGATAACGCTGGCTGCAGGCTCGGTGTCTGCACAGCCAAAGAACTTCCGTTCTCAGCAGAGTAATGCTGCGCAGAAGAAACAACAGCAGCAGAAGACACAGGGTGTGACGGAGCGCATGCGCATCATGTATCCCACGGCATTGGATATGCCTGAGGATGTGGTGTGGCGTCGCGATATCTATCGTGAGATTAACCTCGACGATGAGATGAACTCTGGACTCTATTTCCCTGTTGAGCCTGTGGGTAAGCAGATGAACCTCTTTACCTATATCTTGAAGTTGGCTATCAATGGCTATATCCCTGTGTATGAGTATCGCCTGGATGGCAATGAGGTGTTGGACGAATCTGCCAAACTTGATATGGCTACTCTGTTGAAGAACCATAATATTCTTTTCACGGAAGAGAAAGGAAAGATTCATGTGGACAACAGTGATATCCCATCGGCCGAGGTGAAGAAGTATTTCCTGAAGGAGAGTGCTTATTATGATCAGGCTAACTCGTCGTTCCATATCAAGCCCTTGGCTCTCTGTCCAGTGATGGTTGTTCAGGATGATTTCGCCTTCAGTGATGATGCGGCTGGTACCTCTTATCCGCTGTTCTGGGTGAAGTATTCGGAGGTGGAGCCTTACTTGAGTCGCCAGACGGTGATGACGAGTGACAAGAACAATGCGGCTACGATGACCTTGGACGACTACTTCACACTGAACCGCTATAAGGGAAAAATTTATAAGACTACGAATATGCTGGGCAAGACACTGGCACAGATTGCAGGTAATGACTCTACAAAACTGTCGGCCGAGCAGAAGCGCATCGAGGCTGAGCTGGAGGCTTTCCGCAATAACATCTTTGGTGATAAGGCTAAGCGCGATTCGTTGGATAGTATTGCCAACAACGACCCTAAGCAGGTGAAGGCTGCGGCCAAGCAGAAGAGACAGACTCGTACTAAGACGGTGAAGGCTAAGAGTAGCAGTTCTTCGTCGTCGGGCGGTTCGTCTGCTCCTCGTGTGTCAGTGCGTCGTGAACGGCATTAATGAATGAGAAGTATATGAAGTCTAGGAGGATAAAATTTTTAACTCTCTTGGTGATGATGGCGTGGCTTTGGGCTGTGCCATCATTGTCGCAAGGTGTGGCCTTTGGTGTGAAGGGCGGTATCGACGTGATGAAGATGGAGTTTGATAATGATGTCTTCGATGACTCGAACAGGGGCGGATGGTTCATCGGTCCTACGGTGGCTTTCTCTACCTTGGTTCCTGGTTTGAGCATTGACGTGTCGGCACTCTACGACCAGCGTACGCTGAAGGTGGAAGGCGAGAAACTGGATCAGAAGTCGATTGTTATTCCTGCTAATGCGCGCATGGGGGCCAGTTTGGGTTTCGGCAGCATTTTTATTTGCGGCGGTCCTCAGCTGTCATTTAATGTGGGCGCTTCTTCTTACACATGGGAGGATGTGAAGCAGGAGGCCAAGCAATTCTCCTTGCAGGATACTAAGTTTAGTTTCAATTTAGGTGTTGGCGCCTCTATTGGCGGACAGCTGGAGGTCATGGTGAACTATAATATCCCCATTGGCAGAACGGGTGACTTTACTTGGAGCGAGCTGGACGAGCAGTTGTCGAAGCAGACTCTGAAGAGTGCTAAGAGTACGGCCAATGCCTGGATGTTGTCTGCTTCCTACTATTTTTAATTGATGAATTTCGCTGACGTTATCTTACCTGTGCCGCTCGACGGCTGTTTTACTTATGCCATCCCCACAGAGATGCAAAACAGAGTGGGCGATGGTATGCGTGTCTTAGTGCCTTTCGGAAGGGGTAAGCATTATGTCGGCATCATCTCGAAACTTCATGACCAAAAGCCTCAGGGCTATCAGGTGAAGGCAATTGAGGCCTTGCTGGATGAGCAGCCTGTGCTATTGCCTGGGCAGTTGAAGTTCTGGCACTGGATAGCGGATTATTATATGTCGCCCATCGGCGAGGTGTATAAGGCGGCTCTTCCTGCTGGACTAAAGGCTGAGGAGGGCTATAAGCCACGCACGGAGACCTTTATCCGACTGACAGAGAACTATCGTAATGAGCCTACGCTGCATGTGGCGTTGAACATGCTGGCTCGTGCACCAAAGCAACAGGAGGCGTTTATTGCTTATCTGTCGTTGTCGCGATGGGACACGATAGAGGGGAATGTGTGTCGTGAACCTGTATTGGAGATAACACGCGAAGAGTTGATGAATGTGTCTGAGACGACGTTGACCATCATTAACCAACTGGTGAAACGTGGTCTCCTGGAAACCTATGAGGTGGAGGTGGGGCGTCTGAATCATGGCGGCGAACCTCATCCTGATCGTATTAAGAAGTTGAATGCGGCACAACAAGAGGCATATAACCAGATTATATTCTCTTTCCTTCAGAAACAGGTGACCTTGCTACATGGCGTGACGTCGAGTGGTAAGACGGAGATTTATATTCATCTGATTCAGCGCGAACTGGATGAGCATCGTCAGGTGCTCTTCCTAATGCCTGAGATTGCGCTGACGGTGCAGATGATGCAGCGCCTGCAGCGTGTGTTCGGTAAGCGGCTGGGCATCTATCACTCGAAATACAGTGATGCTGAGCGTGTGGAGATATGGCAGAAGCAACTCTCGAAGAATCCTTATGATGTGATTCTTGGTGCACGTAGTGCTGTGTTCTTGCCTTTCCAGCGCCTGGGACTCGTGATTATTGACGAGGAGCACGAGACATCTTATAAGCAGCAGGACCCCATGCCTCGTTATCATGCGCGTAGTGCGGCTATCATGCTGGGGGCTAAGACCTTGCTTGGTACGGCTACGCCTGCATTGGAGTCGTACTACAATGCCAAAACGGGAAAGTATGGATTGGTGGAACTGAAAGAGCGCTATCAGGGTATTGAACTGCCTGAGATTCAGGTGGTGGATACCCGTGACCTGCAACATCGTAAGATGATGTCGGGACCTTTCTCGCCAATTCTGTTGAAGTATGTGCGTGAGGCGCTGGAGCGTGGAGAACAGGCCATTCTGTTTCAGAACCGTCGTGGATGGGCGCCGATGCTGGAATGTAAACAGTGCGGATGGGTGCCTCGTTGTGAACACTGTGATGTGAGTCTGACGATGCACCGGTCGATGAACCAGTTGACGTGTCATTACTGTGGCATGACGTACCAGATTCCTGCGGTGTGTCCTGCCTGTGGCAGTAAGGAACTGCAGGGGCGTGGCTATGGTACGGAGAAGATTGAGGACCAGATTCGTGATATCTTTCCTGAGGCGCGTGTGGCTCGTATGGACCTTGACACCACACGGACGCGCAATGCTTACGAGCGTCTGATCACGGACTTCTCGGCAGGACGAACGAATCTGCTGATTGGCACGCAGATGATCAGTAAGGGACTAGACTTCGACAAGGTGTCGGTGGTGGGTATCCTCAATGCGGATGCGATGCTTAACCAACCGGATTTCCGTGCTTATGAGCATGCGTTCATGATGATGGCGCAGGTGAGTGGACGCGCAGGACGAAAGGGACGCCGCGGTTTGGTGGTGTTGCAGACAAAGAGTCCGGAACTGCCTTTGATTCAGCAGGTGGTGCGTAATGACTATCAGACTTTCTACCAGAATATGGTGGAGGAACGATTGGCTTTTCATTATCCGCCATATTACCGTTTGATATATGTCTATCTGAAGCACTCGAAGGACGAGGTGGTGAATACGGCCAGCATAGAGCTGGGTACTCGTTTACGCCAATGGTTTGGCGACCGTGTGCTGGGACCTGACAAGCCTAGTGTGGCGCGTGTAAAGACCTTGAGTATTCGTAAGTTGGTGTTGAAACTGGAAGTGGGTATTGACATGCCGCGTGTGCGCAAATATTTAGCGCTTGCCCAACAGCAGATGCTGCAAGACAAGCGCTATGCGTCGCTTCAGGTCTATTATGATGTAGACCCTCAATAATCTTTTTCTTAAATTGGTTTGGTTGCCTGCAACAGCCAATCTTGCTCTTCGGAAGTGAGATATGGCGCTAATCGGTTGTACACCATCCGATGATAATCGTTCAGCCATTGGCGCTCTTCGGGAGAGAGCATCTCAATGATAATGGGGGTGGTGTCGATGGGGCACAGTGTAAGCGACTCAAACTGCAGGAACTGTCCATACTCTGTCTTGATGTATGGGGTGATGAGCAGGGTGTTCTCTATCCTGACGCCAAACTTACCTGCCAGATAGATGCCTGGCTCGTCGGTGACGGTCATACCGGCCAATAATGGAGCCGACTTCCAGTCCATCCTTATCTGATGGGGCCCTTCGTGTACGTTCAGGTATGTGCCAACACCATGGCCTGTGCCATGCAGGTAGTTCAGGCCCTCGCGCCACATGTCCTTGCGGGCCAGAATGTCGAGTTGGGCGCCACTGCTACCGCTGGGGAACTTACACAACTCAATTTGTATATGTCCTTTTAATACCAGGGTGTATATCTTCTTTTGCTCGTCAGTGATAGGGCCTAAGGCGATGGTGCGCGTCACGTCGGTGGTGCCGTCCAGATATTGTGCTCCACTATCTAACAACAGGAAACCTTCGGGTTTGAGGGGTATGTCGGTCTCGGCTGTTGCCTCGTAGTGTACAATGGCACCATGTGCCTGATAACCAGCGATGGTGTCGAACGAGATATCGCGATAGAGCGGCTGCTCGGATCTAAATGCGGTGAGCTTCTGGTCGATGCTCATCTCTGTTTGTCCGCCAGCCTCAACAGCAGGTTTTAGCCAATGCAGGAATTTTATTAGGGCGATGCCGTCTTTCAGCATGGCGCTGCGAAATCCTTCTATCTCTGTGTCGTTCTTGATGGTCTTCATCCGCTTGACGGGTGATTCCTCTTCTACTTTCTCACGACTAACCATCTTATAGAGGGTGTAGTTTACCTCGTCGGGGTCCAAGAGAATGTTGTACTCAAAATAGCCTTTTAAGCCTTTGTCTACGTTTTCGTAATCGTCGGCAGTGATGCCTTCTGACTTCAGATAATCTAATACTTCGGGTGTTAGCTTTTCTCGATGAATGTATAAGGTAACATCCTTTGATGTGATGAGCAGATAACTGACAAATACGGGGTTGCAGTGAACATCGGTGCCGCGCAGGTTCAATGTCCAGGCTATATCGTCGAGCGCTGACATTAGCATACCGTCGGCATGGCGTTCACGCAGAGCCTTACGGATGCGTCTCAGCTTGTCGTGAGTGCTCTCGCCTGCATATTCTAGGGGGTAAAGCTCTACTGCATTCATGGGGATTGGTGGGCGTTGCTGCCATATCTGCGCCAGAGGGTCCAAATTGGTACGGACGGTGATACCGCCTTGTTGGCGCAAGTCGCTAATCAAGGCCTTGACGTCGCTGGCAGAGTTGACCATGCCGTCGATGCCCACCTCCGGACTCTGTGTGTCTTGCAGTTCTTTGCCTAACCATTCGGCAATGGTTGGCGTACCTTCTATCTTCAGTTTCATTAACTGATATTCTGTGCCGGCCAGTTGCTCCTCGGCAGCCAGAAAATAGCGAGAGTCGGTCCACAGCGCAGCTGCATTCATGGTGACCACAGCAGTGCCTGCCGAACCATTGAAGCCGCTAATAAACTCACGTCCCTTCCAGTGGTCAGGCACGTATTCGCCCTGGTGTGGATCGGTACTTGGAAAGATAAAGGCTGACAGATGTTCACGATGCATTAGCGCACGAAGTTGTTCAAGACGTTTTTGTATCATTTTTATTTAAAAGTCACTATCTTTGCTTTGTGCAAAAATAAACATTTTTTTTGAAAAAGTTTTCGTTTTTTTTGGAAAAATAAAAAATAGTCTGTATATTTGCAAAATACTAACTTAAACAAATATCGACTATTGTCCACCAAAGGAGTGGACGTAAAAATCATCAACATGAAAAAAACATTCGTACTTCAACTCTTTTTTTTATTTGCATTAGGAAGCTATGCAGGTACCCCTATTGAAGAAACTATGCAAGAAGAAGTCGGACTTAACTTGAGAAAAATTACCGACGACAATCTGTGCTTGGGACATCTGTATACGGCAAAACCATATTCATTTCAATCTAGTATCATTGGCTGTTCTTCTAAACAGAGATTCTATTGGACTACTTTCCGTCGTATGGATATATCGCCTGACGGCGGTGAGTTAACCTATATCAATATCAGTGATAAGAAAGGCAATGTTATGGTAAAGAAGGCTTCTTCTATTGGTGCTGCTACTCAGCGTACATTCCGAAGCGTTGGCAGCGTGTCATGGGGAAGTGATGATAAATTATACTTTGCTGATTATACCAATGGCAGCAACAGTAAAATCTGTGTTATCAACTCGCATGCAGGCAGTGTTATGCAGCAAATTACAAATGCTGCTAGCGATGATGATCCAATCTTAGCAGCTGATGGAAAGACTCTGTTCTTTACACGTTATGAGGGAAATGGTGGCGCTTCCATCTGGTCATATAATCTAGAGGATGGAACATTAATTTCGTGCGCGAGAGGATATAATCCTTGGCCGGTGGGCAATAGTAGTGAAGAGTTCCTCTGTGTTAGAAACACAGCAAGAGGTCAAAGCGAGATTTGGCTTGTCAACTATGTCAAGGGACAGGAGACTCTGATTCTCAGCGATGAAGAAAGAGGATTTACCAATCCCACTATGTCACCAGACGGCAAATGGATTGTCTGCGAAGGTAACTCGAAATCTAGTGTGTCAAGAAAACAAAATCTTGACCTCTTTGCCGTTCGTATTGATGGAACGCAGTTTACACAACTCACCTATCATCCGGCTATGGATTGTTGTCCAGTATTCTCAAAGGACGGAAAAACTATCTATTTTCTATCCAATCGTTCACAGAAAAAAACAGTTCATTGCAACATCTGGAGCTTGAAATTCCCATTCTAAAACATAACTGACCAAACTAAAAAAACTATGAAGAAAATGTTTTTAATAATTAGCTTTGTTTGCATGCTTTTTGGTAGTCAACAGGCTAAGGCACAGAAATACTATGCTGCGAACTGGTGGAATACACCACCTGAGACATGGCAATTCTTTGCAGGTGCAGACGTCGCATTTCCTAGTGACGAAGGCCTGGGTAATCCTGCATTTGGTATTCATGCTGGTATGATTAAGGATTTTGGCTTCTATGGAAGAATACTCCTTAATGGAACTCGGAAGGATAATGCACATACAGCTTATGATCACCCCATGGATATTGGTTATCATTACATGTTGAAAGATGGTAAAGCTAATCAGGTATTTCAATCTGCTACTGTGGGTGGTATGCTTCGGTTATGGTGCCCCATTTATTTGAATGTTGGCGTAGGAGTAGCAAACAACGAGATTAGCTATGAACTTCGCAATGGTGGTTATGTTATCGCCGGTCCCGATACTGAAGAGTATGCCTTTGGTGGCGAGGCAGGCCTTTCTCTGCGAATAAATAACTTCATGGTTGGTGGTGGGCATATGCGTTTCGGTTCTGCTGGAGCGGTATTCTTCAACCTTTCTTATTGCTTCTAATCACTAAAACGAATACAACTATGAAAAAAATAAATGCCCTTTTCCTATTCCTTATTGTAGGAATAATGATAGGAATGACCAGTTGCTCTGATGTTGACGACGCAAGTGATTATACACTCTATGTATTTCCCACACAGATTACGGCCGGTGACGCTGACGATGTCAAAGCGACCTATGCTTATATTGATTTCGGTACAGACAATGGGAGTACCACCCGTAGCAACTATTGGAGCGACTACCAAGCAAATGTGAAACTATATGTAAGTGAGCAACAGGTTTTTGTTCCTGATACTTTTAGTTACATCTCTGTAAATATTGATAATGTTTATTATAACAAGTGGCATGTAACAAATCTGCAGCCTAATACAACTTATTATTACTGCGAGTATTGCTATGACAATGCTAGACAATACGTCTTAAGTGATTGGAAGCAGTTTACTACGCCCTCAAACGTGGAGATATATGCCTCATGGTATGGAAAAAACGATTCCTATTATATGTTTGATCTAACGATTTATGGTTTTAAAGGATCTCCTAAAGAGATAGGAATGCTATATGGTACCTCGTCAAATTTAACATATAGCAATAATGGTAGCAGGTATTCATATAATACGACACCCACGAATACAGACGGGAAATCTCCTTGGAATCTCTATTTCAATATATTGCGTAGTGGTTTTATATATAACAACTACTCTTACTTCTATTATCGCGCCTATATGATCGATGAAAATTGGAATTATTACTATAGTTCAGTTAGGACTGCGTATCCCTAAGGAGTCGTTTTGATAGATGTGGTTTACAAATGACCACGCGTTATTATTATTTAACGTTATAAAATGCGGAAGTTTTATTTCTACTTCCGCATTTTTTTGTAACTTTGCGGTCAATATTCAAATATAAAAAACATTATAATATTATGGCTTTTTTAACAGACGAGAAATTGGTGATTGTTGGTGCCGGTGGTATGATCGGTTCTAACATGGTACAGAGTGTGTTGATGCTGGGTCTGACCCCCAACATCTGTTTGTATGATATCTATGAGCCCGGTGTTCATGGCGTGTATGATGAGATGTGTCACTGCGCATTCCCTGGCGCAAACATCTCTTACACCGTTGATCCCAAGGAGGCTTTCACTGGTGCTAAGTACATCATCTCTTCAGGTGGCGCTCCCCGTAAGGAGGGTATGACCCGTGAGGATTTGCTGAAGGGTAACTGCCAGATTGCAGCTGACTTCGGTGAGAACATCAAGAAGTACTGCCCCGATGTGAAGCACGTGGTGGTTATCTTCAATCCTGCTGACGTTACCGCTCTGACCGCTCTGATCCACTCTGGTTTGAAGCCCAACCAGCTGACCTCTCTGGCAGCTCTCGACTCTACCCGTCTGCAGCAGCAGCTGGCTCAGGAGTTCGGTGTTCGTCAGGACAAGGTTACTAACGCTTTCACTTACGGTGGTCACGGTGAGCAGATGGCTGTATTCGCTAGCAAGGCTCTTATCGATGGTAAGCCCCTTTCTGAGCTTCCCCTCTCTGACGAGCGTTGGGCTGAGATTAAGCACATGACAACTCAGGGTGGTAGCAACATCATCAAACTGCGTGGTCGCAGTTCTTTCCAGAGCCCCGCTTATCAGGCTGTTAAGATGATCGAGGGCGCTATGGGTGGTGAGCCTTTCAAGTGGCCTGCTGGTTGCTATGTTAACGCTTATGGCTTCAAGAACGTGATGATGGCTATGCCTACCGTTATCGATAAGGACGGTGTTCACTTCACACAGCCCGAGGGTACTGCTGAGGAGATGGCTGCTTTGCAGGCTTCTTACGAGCACCTGCAGAAGATGCGCGACGAGATTATCTCGCTGGGTATCATCCCCGCTGTTGAGGATTGGGGTAAGGACAATGCCAACCTCTAATTGACAACGAACAAAAAAAAGGCCGCGAGTTTTACTTGCGGCCTTTTCTTTTGTTCTTATTCTTATTTCTGTTGTTTGTTCCACTGCTCCTTCTTGGCGTACCAGTCTTTCACGATGAAGAATGCCTTCTTCTTCTCGCCCTTGTCTGAGTAGAGACCCTTACGGTTGTAGTAGTCCTGAATACCGTCAAGCACACGACGTGGTGAACGGAAATCTTTCAGAATCCAGGGCGTGGTGCCTGCCAGACCCTCAATCTTGTCGAGCATAGCGATGTTCTCAATATAGAGGTTCTCCTGGAACTCCTCTGTCCAACGCTGGTTTTTAGCTCCATGATAGCCGGCCTTGGCTCCACCACCAAATTCGCTGATGATAACGGGTTTGTCGTAGGGAATCTCCCACTTCATCTTGGGAGCGTCGTTCACATCGCGATACCAGCCGATATACTGGTTGAAACTTACCACATCAACGTATTTGTTCATGTTGTCCTGCAGACGGTTCACGTAGTTTGATGCACCAGTGACCTCCATAGCCATAGAGATAAGGCGGGTGTCGTCCAAACTGCGGGCATACTGTGATAGACGGCTCAGGAAAGAGTCACGCTCGGCAGAGTGGGGAGTCTCGTTGGCGATAGACCAGATGATGACGTTGGCACGGTTCTGGTCGCGACGAATCATGTCGGTCAACTGACGCTTGGCATTGTTGAAGGTATTGTCGTTCTTCCATGAGATGGTCCAGTAAACTGGAATCTCACTCCATACCAGAATACCGCGACGCTCGGCTTCGCGTACCATAAACTCGTTGTGGGGATAGTGGGCCAGACGGACATAATTGCAGCCTAGGTCCTGTGCCATTGATAGCAGTGTCTTGGCATCATCGAGCGAGTTGCAGCGTCCACCACCGTTAGGCTTCTCCTCATGGATGCTGATGCCATGGAGGAAGATGGGCTTGCCGTTCAGCAAAATCTGCTTGCCGCGTGTTTCAATGGTGCGGAATCCTACTTGGTCCTTCAGTGTCTCACCTCCGATGGTCATCTCTGTGTTGTATAGCTTTGGATTGTTGGGACACCACAGGGTAAGCTTAGACTTCTGAACAGTGAATGTGGTACTGAAACGGCCTTCGGCATCGGTGGTCGCAGTCTGCTTTAATTTCAACTCGGGGATACTGATAACAACCTGCTTTCCTGCCTCCGCCTTGTTCAGGTTTCCTTCCAGCGAGATGGTCTGCTTCTTGTTCTTGGATTGTGTTTTGCAGAGCTCCCACTTGTAGTTCTCAATATAGGTGGGGGTTACGTCGACGAGCATCACGTCGCGGGTGATGCCGCCGTAGTTCCACCAGTCGAAAATCTGTGTGGGCACGTTGTCACGATGGCGTTTGTTGTCTACCTTCACGATAACCACGTTCTCGCCTTCCTTCAACTCGTTGGTTACATCCATGTTGAATGGTGTGAAACCACCGATGTGATGGGCCACATGCTTGGTGTTTACGTAGACGTGCGAGTCATAGTTTACGGCTCCAAAGTAGAGTAATGTGCGACGGCCTTCCTGCTTGTGATAGTTGAATGACTTCTTGAACCACACTGTTCCCTCGTAGAAGAACAACTTCTCGTCTTGCGTGTTCCAATCGCCAGGAATACGCATCTTTGCGGCCTTGTCAAAGTCGTACTCAATCAGGTCCTCCGGACGCTGAGGCTTGGCATTCTGGAAGAATCCCCAGCGACTGACGTTCATACGATAGTCATAGTAACCTTCCTCTTGCACATCAACGATGTAGTTCCAATCGCCGTTGAGCAGTGTGGTTTGGCGTGCATACACGTTGCCCACCAAGGGCACCTCTTCTGCTTGCACTGCAATGACTGTTGCCATCAGTGCAAAAATAGTAGTTAGAATCTTCTTCATAATTGTTTTGGTTTGCAATTACAAAGATATACATAAAATATGAGAATGCCAAGGATACAGATGAAAATGAACGCTTTTTGTTGCTTTTCTCACTTAAATTGTTTACCTTTGTGCCCACTATGGCATTGATAAAGTCTTATAAAGGTCTAACGCCGAAATGGGGGAAAGACTGTTATTTCAGTGAGAACGCCACTATCGTTGGTGATGTGACGATGGGTGACCAGTGCTCTGTGTGGTTCAACGCAGTGGTGAGGGGTGATGTGGCTCCTATTACTATTGGCAATTGTACTAATGTACAGGATGGTTCCTGTGTTCACGTGACGCATGAGACGGGCCCGACCCATATTGGTAACTACGTGACCATTGGTCATAATGTTACTGTACATGCTTGTACAATCCATGATGGCGCTCTTATAGGAATGGGCTCAACGCTCCTTGATGGTTGCGAGATTGGCGAGGGTGCTATTGTGGCTGCTGGTGCTCTGGTGCTTCAGAATACGAAGATTCCGCCTCACGAGATATGGGGTGGCGTGCCGGCGAAATATATTAAGCCTACACGTCCGGGACAGACGGATAATGCCATCCACTATGTGGAATATGCCAAGGAATATATGAAAGAATAACGGGCATATACCTTACAAAGAAACCAATAAACATTAAAGCTATAAAAAGAATGAAAAGACAACTTCTACTTGGTGATGAGGCTATTGCACTGGGTGCGCTTCATGCCGGTCTTTCGGGCGTGTATGCTTATCCAGGTACACCATCGACCGAAATCACGGAGTTTATCCAGGGTAATGCTCTGGCAAAGGAACGCGGCGTTCATAGTCGCTGGTCTACCAACGAGAAAACAGCCATGGAGGCTGCCTTGGGCATGTCGTTTATGGGTAAGCGTGCTTTGGTCTGCATGAAGCACGTGGGTATGAATGTCTGCGCCGATCCGTTTGTTAACAGTGGTATGACAGGTGTTAACGGTGGTGTTGTGGTGCTGGTGGCCGATGACCCATCCATGCATTCTTCGCAGGACGAGCAGGACTCCCGTTTCTATGGTAAGTTTGCGATGGTGCCTATCTTTGAGCCATCCACTCAACAGGAAGCCTACGATATGATGGCTACAGCTTTTGAATACAGCGAGAAGCAATGTCTGCCTGTGTTGATGCGTGTGACCACTCGCATGGCACACAGTCGTGCTGTTGTTGAGTGTGTTGACGAGCCGCGTCAGCAAAACGAGTTGATCTACAATGCGGTGGCTGCTAACTGGGTGTTGCTCCCAGCTAATGCACGTAAGCGCAATGATGTGGTGACAGCCCAACAAGCTTCTCTTGAGGAAGATGCTGCTAATTCACCTTATAATATATATATGGAAGGTCATGACCTTTCACTGGGAATCATTGCCAGTGGTATTGGTTTTAACTATGTGAATGAATGCTTCCCTAACGGTAGTCCTTATCCTATATTGAAGATTTCGCAGTATCCGTTGCCAAAGAAACTTGTTCGCCGATTGATGAGCGAGTGTAAGCAGGTGCTTATAGTAGAGGAAGGACAGCCATTTATTGAGGATATGGTCCGTGGCGTAGGTGATAGTAAGGATATCAAGGGCAAGCTTGATGGTACGTTGCCACGTACGGGAGAGTTGAACCCAGATATCGTGAAGAAGGCATTGGGCATGGAGATTGGGGAGTGTTTCAATCCATGTGCCGATGTGGTACCTCGTCCACCTGCACTCTGTCAGGGTTGTGGTCACCGCGATGTCTATACTGCATTGAACGAAGTGCTGAAGGAATTTGATAATCCTCGTGTCTTTGGCGATATTGGTTGTTATACGCTGGGCTTCTTGCCTCCGTTCCGTGCTATCCATTCATGTGTGGATATGGGTGCGTCGATTACGATGGCAAAGGGCGCTGCCGATGCTGGTCAATGGCCTGCCGTGGCTGTTATCGGCGACTCAACGTTTACGCATAGTGGCATGACAGGTCTGCTGGATGCTATCAATGAGAATGCTGATATTACTGTTATCATCAGTGATAATCTGACTACTGGTATGACGGGTGGTCAGGACTCTGCTGGCACGAATAAGTTTGAGGCCATCTGTCGTGGACTTGGCTTGAGCGATGAGCATCTGAAGGTGGTTGTTCCCCTGCCAAAGAATATGCCTGAGATTACGCAGATTATTCGTGATGAGATTAACTATCATGGCACAAGTGTTATCATTCCGCGCCGTGAGTGCATGCAAACGCTACAGAGACATTTGAAACAGAAAAAAGCACAGGAGGAAAAGAAATGAAAACAGATATCATTTTGTGTGGTGTAGGAGGACAAGGTATCCTTTCTATCGCAACGATTATAGGCGAGGCTGCCATGAACGAGAATCTTTATATTAAACAGGCCGAGGTTCATGGTATGAGTCAGCGTGGCGGCGATGTGCAGTCGAATCTGCGTATATCGTCGGCACCCATTGCCAGTGACTTGATTGCTAAGGGCGGGGCAGACGTGGTTATCTCTATGGAACCGATGGAAGCCCTACGCTATCTGCCATTCTTATCGAAGGATGGATGGATTATCACTAGTAGTGCGCCTTTTAAAAATATACCGAACTATCCTGATATGGATGTTATCAATGGTGACCTGGACAAACTCCCTCATGTCATTAAGATAGATATTGAGCAGATGGCCAAGGATCATGGCGTACCTCGTTCGGCAAATGTCATTTTGCTGGGTGCGGCGCAAAAGGCATTGGGTATTGAGTATAATAAGTTGGAGGACGCTATCCGTCGCGTCTTTGGTCGTAAAGGCGAGGCTATTGTTGAGGCTAATATTAAAGCATTGGCCTTAGGACGTAGTGCTCAGAAATAACTGAATACATCATAAAAGAAATCGCCGTGGCACTGTTGCCGCGGCGATTTCTTTTTATTTGTTCTTTTCGTAGTATTCTACAGCCAGTTTTACATTCTTTTTGATGGCATCGCTCGAGAATGTAGCTCCTGTACGGCCGTCCACCTCAGCGGTCTTGGCTTCCGACACCTTCATGCCGTCCCATTTGTTCTGCAGGTGTTTCTTTGCAGCATTCCAGTATTTGGGCGTTTCCTGGTTAGGCAGGAACTCAATCTTTTCAATCTTGTTCTTACGAATATAAACCTTCAGAGGAGTGGCGTCAATATAGCCTTTCACGTTCTTACCGAGTTCGGTCGTGTTGACAACATAGGCTCCGTTCTCTTTCACCATGATGTTGTCCTTCTTGTTGGCGCTAGTCAGCAGTACAACGACTGCAAAAGCAGCGCAAATCATTGCAATTTTCTTCATGTCTTATTTAGTTGTTAGTTGTGTAACAATATATTCTGATTGGGTGCCGATGCGGAACTTACCGCCCCAGATACCTATGCCCGATGAAACATAGTAATGCGTGTTGCCGCGTCGTAGTTCACCATGTGAGCATTCATAGATGCGGTCGGTAATCCATGAGATAGGCCATACCTGACCGCGATGGGTGTGTCCGCTCAGTTGGAAGTCAATGCCAGCCTCTTCTGCTTGATTCAGGTTATAGGGCTGATGATCCATCACAATGGTGTATTTCGTGTGGTCTGCCTCGTTGAAGGTTTTTTTTGCAGATTGACGATGTGGATTGGTGCGATCGTCGCGACCAATGATACATAAGTCACCTACAACCTCGCAAGTGTCGCGCAACAGATGAATACCTGCATCCTGATAGAACTTCTGAGCCTGTGGCTCGCCAGAGTAATACTCATGGTTACCTAGGCAGGCGTAAACAGGTGCTTCAATACGCTGAAACTCCTCTGCCATGTTCTCTTCGATGAGTGGTCGCATGCTCATATCAATGATGTCGCCTGCGATGAGTACATAGTCAGGCTTCTCACTGTTTATCATGTCAACCCAGCGATGCAGTTCTGCTCTTGTATTGTGGTAGCCTAAGTGCAAATCGCTTAACATCACCAGACGCAGTGGCTTTTTCAACTCCTTCTCTGTAGTGAGCTGCAGTTCCACGCGTTTCTTGTGTCGATAATGTATGTTCCCTGCTAGGAATACCACAAACAGTGCTAAAGTGATGATGATGGTAGTATAAACATTCTGACAAACCCATCCTTTTGGTATGAGTCTGACCAGACGCCCTAAATCAAGCACTAAGAATGTGATGACTAGATAAAGGAGGATAAACAGACTACTATTGCTGATATCGTAAGACAGTCGCGCCAGCCACAATGGCATGCGGTCGATGGTGCGGTTGAAGTTCAGGAATATGAGCAGAAAAGAGAGTATACCCGTGATGATGAGGATAGCCCTGAATAGGCGTGGCAGAGGAACCAATGTCCATACATGCCATCCTACATAGGCAATTGCCAGAAAGGGCAGTATCATGAAAATCATCATCCACATGGCTCTCATCCTGTTATAGTTTGACGTCTGCCAGAATCTGTTTTGTTGCACCAGCCAATTGCTCTACGTAAGCACCAGCCTGCTGTCCTGCTTCCTGCAATTCTTTTTCATCGTTATCGAAACGATTCATCAGTGTGGTGAAATCTTCATACGATGAGATTTCGAAACCTCCCTTGCAAGCTTTTAGTCCTTGTGCCTCTTGGAACTTATCGTTGTTGGGGCCGAAGATAACAGGGACGTCCCAAACAGCTGCTTCCAGAGTGTTGTGGATGCCAACACCGAATCCTCCACCAACATAGGTTACGTCGGCATAACGATAGATGCTGCTAAGTAATCCGAAGCAGTTAACGATGAGAACCTCCGAGTCCTTAACATTCTCGTTTTCTCCGTTGGTGTAACGTGTCACCTTGCGGCCTTCCAGCATCTTCTCTATCTGTTGCAGATGATCTTCACCTATTACGTGTGGCGCAATGACCAATCGCCAGTCACGGTGTTCATTGAAATACTTGATAAATATTTCCTCATCAGGCTGCCAACTGCTACCTGCAATGAATACCTTGTGTCCTTCAGCAAACTGTTCGATGATGGATAGCTGTTTGGCTTGCTCCTTAATCTGTAGTACGCGGTCGAAGCGTGTGTCGCCTGTCACGGTCACGTTGTACAGACCGATTCTTGCTAAAAGTTGCTTGCTAACCTCGTTCTGTACATAGAAATGTGTGAAGCATTTCAAAACCATGCCATATTGACGTCCATACCAGCGGAAGAACACCTGTCCCTCACGGAAAATGCTGCTGACACTGTATACGGGCACATGACGATGTTTCAGTATGTGCAGGTAGTTGTACCAGAACTCATACTTGATAAAAAAGGCCATCTCTGGGCGGATGATGCGCAGGAATCGGCGTGCGTTGCCAATGGTGTCAAGTGGCAGGTAGCAAATAATGTCTGCGCCTTCATAGTTCTTGCGAACCTCATAGCCTGATGGGGAGAAGAATGTGAGCAGGATCTTTATCTCAGGATGCTCACGTTTCAATTGCTCCATTAATGGGCGCCCCTGCTCAAACTCACCGAGTGAGGCTGCGTGGAACCAAACGTATCGGGCGTTAGGGTCCACCTTTTCGCGTAGCACACGGAAGGCATCACGCTCTCCGCGCCACATTTTTCGTACCTTTTCATTGAAGAGGCTGTAAACAGCTACTCCAAGTAGGTAAAGATAGATGAATAATTGATACATTAGCCCAATACTTCAATGGCTTTTCTTGTTCTACGAATTGTTTCTTCCTTGCCCAGGAATGCAGAGATATCGAACATGCCGGGACCTTTTCCTTCACCAACCAAGCACAGGCGCCATGCGTTCATGACATTGCCCAGTTTTAACTCATTCTTCTCAATCCATTCGTGCACAATTTTCTCCTGGTTTTCCAGTGAGAAATCGTCGATACCCTCGAGTATCTCGCACAGCGCGGTCAGCGTTTGTGCAGAGTCTTCCTTCCAGCGCTTCTTGGCAGTTTTTTCGTCATAAGCGGTGGGTGCCTCGAAGAAGAAAGAGCAAAGAGGCCACATCTCCTTAACAAACGATACACGGTCTTTCATCATCTCGCACACCTTGACGATGCGGTCGAACGAGTCCTTCACACCGTGAGAGCGTACCTCAGGCTCCCATAGATGAGCAATCTCCTCGGCACTCTTCTTCAAGATATACTCGTGGTTGAACCAGATGCCCTTCTCGTAGGCGAACTTAGCACCTGCCTTTGAACACTTTGAAATGTCGAAGAGGGGCACTAGCTCGTCCAGCAGGAAGAGCTCCTGCTCTGTGCCGGGGTTCCATCCCAGCAGTGCCAGGAAGTTGATGACGGCTTCGGGGAAGTAGCCCTGCTCACGATAGCCTGTTGAGGTGACGTTGCCTTGCTCGTCTTTCCAGTCAAGTGGGAATACTGGGAATCCCAGACGGTCGCCGTCGCGCTTTGACAACTTGCCCTTGCCGTCTGGCTTTAGCAACAGGGGCAGGTGGGCAAAACGGGGCATGGTGTCCTCCCAACCAAAAGCTTTATAGAGAAGCACATGGAGTGGGGCAGAAGGCAGCCACTCTTCACCACGAATCACGTGGGTGATTTCCATCAAATGGTCGTCGACGATATTGGCCAAGTGATAGGTGGGTAATTCGTCGGCACTCTTGTATAGTACCTTGTCGTCGAGAATGTCGCTCTTAACGCGAACCTCTCCACGGATCATATCGTCCACCAATACCTCTTCGCCGGCGTCAATCTTGATACGTACCACATATTGGTGACCTTCGGCAATCAGCTTGTCAACGTCTTCTTTACTCATCGTCAGAGAGTTACGCATCGTCTGACGTGTCTTGTTGTCATACTGGAAATTCTCAATCTCCTTGCGCTTGGCATCCAACTCCTCGGGGGTGTCGAATGCAATATATGCTTTGCCGTTGTCTAGCAACTGCTGCACGTATTTCTTGTAGATGTCGCGGCGCTCGCTCTGACGGTAAGGACCGTAGTTTCCACCGAAACTCACACCCTCGTCGAATTTGATGCCCAACCAATTGAAAGCCTCAATGATGTAGGCTTCGGCTTGTGGTACAAAGCGGTTCGTGTCGGTATCCTCAATACGGAACACCAGTTCACCACCATGTTGGCGAGCAAATAAATAGTTATACAAGGCGGTACGAACACCACCGATATGAAGGGGCCCTGTGGGGCTGGGTGCAAAGCGCACCCTAACTTTTCTTTCTGTCATGATTCGTTTTTCGATATTTTGCGTGCAAAGGTACGAAATATTTCTCAATAAACAGTGGTCAATTGTCGATTATTTCGTATCTTTGCACCAAATTATATATATGCAATGGGAAAAATCGATTTGAAGAACGATATAACATGGCGCTCTATGGTGGCCCGCGTAGCATTGGTTTTAGGTACCGTGGCCATCATCGTGTGGTTCATGCCGCGTGACAATAAGCCAAACTTTAAAATGGATGTCAACAAAGTGTGGCTTTACAATGACCTGAATGCTCAGTTTGATTTTCCTGTTTATAAGACCGATTCTCTGGTGCAAGCTGAGCGCGCAGAAGTGTTGCGTGATTTTGCCCCTTACTATATTTACCATGAGGATGTGGCCGTTCGCCAGGAAAAACTGTTTGCCGAGCATTTGCAAAAGCATTTTCATGGCTTTGGTTATCATTTCCAGCGGGTGATGACCAGTTGCCTGAGCAAGGTCTATAGCATGGGTATCGTTGATACCAAAGAACCTCTTACGCAGATTGCCGATTCTGCTCAGATGATACGACGCATTGACGACAAGGATGTCACACAAGTTTCTGCCATTCAGGTTTTTACTCCCCGTCAGGCTTACGAGTATATACAGCATGCTCCAGAACTAGTGGTCTATCGTGAAGTACTGAAAGAGATAGACCTGAATAATTTCTTGGAACCCAATCTGACATACGATGAGGACCGTAGCGAATCGGCTCGTCTGGATTTGTTGAATAGTATTCCTTTGGCTGTTGGCGTGGTTCAGAGTGGGCAGAAGATTGTTAGCCAGGGTGAGGTGGTAACGGAGCAGACTTATCAGATACTCTTATCCTATGAGAAGGAGATGGACCGTCGTTCAGAAACCGATTCTGCATTTAATTTCATGCTGATAGGTGAAGCTCTTTTCGTTCTCATGATCATCACGCTGTTCATGATTTACTTGTCTATCTATCGCAAGGATTTCTTTGATCAGATGCGCTATGTGGGAATGCTTTTCACCCTTCTCATTATTGCCACGCTGATGGCGTCGCTACTGGTTAGTCATAGCCTGCTGCATGTCTATATATTGCCTTTTGCCATTGTTCCGATTTTTGTGAGGGTCTTTATGGATTCTCGAACGGCTGTCATGACGCATCTGACGGTTGTGCTAATCTGTGCCAGTATCTTGCAGAAACCGCTGGAGTTTATCACGGTCGAGATGATTGCCGGACTAACGGCAGTGTTCTCGCTGCGTGAATTGTCCAGTCGTTCGCAACTGTTTTGGACGGCCATACTCACCTCGGCGACAGCCATGGTAACAAACTTGGCCATTTTCATGATTCGTCACAATGATTTCTCTCAGATTGACGACAATGAGTATGTTTATCTGGCCATTTGTGGTATCGTCATTTTCTGTAGTTACCCGTTGCTCTATCTCTTCGAGAAATTCTTTGGCTTTATTTCGGATATTACCCTCATCGAACTTAGTGACATGAATAAGGACTTGCTGAGGCGTATGAGCGAGGTGGCACCAGGCACCTTCCAGCATAGCATTCAAGTGGGCAATTTGGCTGCGGAGATTGCACGCAAGATAGGCGGCAATCCTCAATTAGTGCGCACAGGTGCTCTATATCACGATATAGGTAAGATGCAGAATCCTATCTATTTCACAGAGAATCAGTCAGGAGGAATCAGCCCTCACGACACTCTTACGTATATCGAGAGCGCACAAATGATTGTGAGTCACGTAACCGAAGGCCTGAAACTGGCAGATAAGTATAATCTCCCCGTTCAGATTCGTGACCTGATTGCAACACATCATGGTTTGGGTAAAGCCAAATATTTTTATATCAAGTATAAGAATGAGTATCCCGATCAACCTGTCGACGAATTGTTGTTCACCTATCCTGGTCCCAATCCTTTCACGAAGGAACAGGCTATTTTGATGATGGCCGATGGTGTCGAGGCGGCTTCCCGTTCCCTGCCAGACTACACTGAGCAGAGTATTCGCCAGCTGGTGAATAAACTTATAGATGGCATGAATGACGATGGCTATTTCCGTGATTGTCCCATTACTTATCGTGATATACAGTATGCCAAGACTGTGCTCATTGAAAAGCTCAAGACCATTTACCATACACGTATCAGTTATCCTGAAATGAATGAAACTTCCAACGCCAAATAATGTGATTTGCGTTGTGAATTAATTCGATTTGCACACAATTGCCCTCTTTTGTGCAACCGTTCTTTGCACAAATATGGTAACTGTGTGCAATAATTAATATCCGTTAAGTTAACGAAGCTTAAATTATGCACATTCTTTTCTTTTGTGTGCGATAACGAGTGTACCTTTGCAGCCGATTTTTCAAAGTATTGTTAAAAACAGGATATGAAAACAAAAGCAATTCTGGCCGGCATCATGCTGGCAACAGCCGCCACAACAGCTCAGGCTGGTGGCATCTTAACCAACACGAACCAGAGTATTGACTTCCTTCGCAACCCTGCTCGCGATGCGGCTATTGGTCTCGATGGTGTCTACAGTAACCCTGCCGGTGTAGCTTTCATGCCCGAAGGCTTCCATCTTGGTTTCAACTGGCAGTATGCACACCAAACACGTACCATTACTTCTACCAATCCCTATCTGGCACTGGGTAAGAAGAATAATGGTTCAGACACCAAGATTTTCGAGGGCGTCGCTGATGCACCTTTCATCCCTTCACTTCAGGCTGCGTGGAATAAGAACAACTGGAGTTTGCAGTTTAACTTGTCTGTGCCTGGTGGTGGCGGTTCATGCGAATACGCTGATGGTTTGGGTTCTTTCGAGAATACGGTAGGTTCTATTGCCAATCAGCTGAAGCCTCTGGGCGCTACAGGTTATGATATGGACGGCTATATGCAAGGACGTCAGTATTATTTCGGTTTCCAGGTAGGTACGGCTTATAAAGTGAACGAGCATTTGGCTGTTTATGGTGGTATGCGTTTGCTTTATGGTTCTGCGACCTATAAGGCAAAGATTAGCAATATCATGGTTAGACTGGCCAATGACCAGTACGTGAACTTCGGCAGCTTCCTGGAAAGCGCTGCAACGACAGTTGATGCAGGACTGGATCAGGTTAATGCTGGTATGGCTCAATATGAGGCTGCTGGTGCCACCGAACTTCCTCAATATGCCGAATTGGTTGCCAAGAAGGCACAGTTAGAGGGTACGAAAGGTAGTCTGAATGCTTTGCAAAAGTACTCTGAGGGTGTGAATCTACTGTGTAACCAGTCAAGTGTTGGTATTGCACCTGTTGTGGGTATTGACTATAAGATTGGCCAATTTAACTTTGCTGCCAAGTATGAGTTCAAGACCGAGATTCACATGAAGAACGAGTCGACGGTGAACCAGGCCAGCGAGATTGCTGCCGTGAATAAGTTCCGTGATGGTGAGGAGGTTAATGAGGACCAGCCAGCTCAGTTGGCTTTGGGTGCCCAGTGGAGTCCCGTTGATGTTGTTCGTCTGAATGCTGGTTGGCATCATTATTTCGACAAGAGTGCTAACTGGTATAACAATAGTCAGAATCTGCTGGACCACGACTCTAACGAGTTCTTATTGGGTGCAGAGTGGGATATTAACGATCGCGTGACAATCTCACTGGGTGGACAGATCACTCGCTACGGACTTACCGACCAGTATATGAACGATATGTCGTTTGTGGTTAATAGCTATAGCTTGGGATTTGGAGCTAATTTCAAGGTGAGCGACAATGTAATTGTCAAGGGAGGCTATTTCCAGACGAACTATGGTGACTACGACCGTAAGGACTATCCTACGACAGGTGTCAGTGACTCGTTCACTCGTACCAACTACGTGCTGGGTCTGGGATGTGAATTGACTCTCTAAATCTCTTCTAAAGCATAATATTGATAATCGCGAACGATCCGCTGTAAGAAGGCGAGGTCGTTCGCTTCTTTTTTCTCAATATTCAATTTCTGCTGCACTTTCTTAGCTAACAGGTTAAGACGCTGTGCGAAGTCGTCACTGCGAGTGTTAATGGCGCGTGTGATTATGTCTATCTGTTCCAATGCTAAATCAGCGGCCTGGGGATATCTTGGCGTATAATTCTTGGCTAGATAGTCATATTCGTCAAGGCTGATTTGTATTTTCTTGTATTTTTGTTGCTTTATAACCACGGTGCCTGCTGCCAGATCACCTAACCGTTGATTGTCTCGTGTCAGGATCATGATAACCAGTCCGGCAAAACTGGTTAAGGGACCGTCAATCAGATACAACATCCAGCGCATCAGGTAGGAACCCAGACTGGGCGACGTGCCATCTTGTTTTATGACGCGCATCTTCATAACCATCTTGCCAAGGGAACGTCCTTGATTAAAGATTTCGCAGAGTAGGGTGTAGAACATCGGTGGCAGAATGAGCAATACATACATGATCACGGAATCACTCGTCTTCAATGTCGCATCAATCCATAGGAGAAGTACCATGTAGGCAATGATGACCAGCCAATCAATAAGTTGTGCAAAAATGCGGTCGCCTACACTGGCCACTGTAGGTTGAATACGAACATATTGTCCTGTTATGATGCCTGATTCTGCCATATTGTTACGATTTTTGCGACAAAGATACGAAATAATTAACAAAACATGCGGTTAAATCGCAATTATTTACTAATTTTGTCGCAAAATTATTTCTTGCGATGAAAGAAGTCACATTTATCAGGCATAACCTTGACAAATGGCGTGGTTATGAGTCAACGGTAGAGAGTTCTATCTCTACCCCCGATGAATTGGCTGATGCTTATATTGACATCACATCAGACCTTGCTTTCTCGCAAACCCACTATCCCAAGTCGCGCATAACGCTCTATCTGAATAATCTGGCATCGGCCATCCACAATCGGATATATCGTAACAAGCGTGAGCGATGGTCGCGCATAGTCACCTTCTGGACTCAAGAGATGTCACAGATTATTTGGGATGCTCGCAAAGAACTGCTTATTTCGTTCATCATCTTTGTCGTAGCCAGCCTTATAGGTGCTGTCTCTCAGTGGCTCGATCCAGATTTCTCCCGTCTTATCCTTGGCGATGCCTATGTGGATATGACGCTACAGAACATTGAGAAGGGCACGCCGATGGCCGTATATGACAATGATTCCGAGGGCTATATGTTCTTTGCCATTACCACGAATAATATCAGAGTATCGTTTCTGGCTTTCGCCTCAGGACTGCTCACCAGTTTCTTCTCAGGATTTGTGCTGCTCAAGAATGGCATCATGTTTGGTTGCTTCCAGACGTTCTTCGCACAGCACAATCTTTTGGGCGAGAGTGCTTTGGCCATCATGCTGCATGGCACCATTGAGTTGTCGGCTCTCGTCATAGCAGGTGCTGCAGGCATAGCCATGGGCAATGGTTGGCTGTTTCCAGGCACTTACGGTCGTCTCTATTCATTCCGCCGTGGAGCTATGAAGGGACTTAAAATAGTCGTAGGCACGGTGCCCCTGTTCTGTGTGGCAGGCTTTATCGAGAGTTTCTTGACGCGCCATACAGAATACTCCAATGTTTTCCGATTGACCATCATCTCGGCATCGGCCCTCTTTATTGTCTATTATTATATTGTTTTACCATATTTAAGAAATCACAATCATGCAACAGATTCTTCCAAAGATTGAGCTTTATCGTACTCGTAAGTTTACAGAGAAACTGTCAGACACTTTCGGATTCCTGCGTGAGAACTGGAAACCGATGACTAAGTATTTCATCTACATCATGCTGCCCATCAGTATGGTGATGGCCTTCTTTGCTAATCACTTCTGGAACGGCTATATGAGTGTGATTGCAATGATTCAGAATGGTGGTTCTTTTTCTGACGACCGTCTGCTGAAGTTCGGCCTCTCAACACTTGGCACGTTGATCGTAGCTGTTTTTGCTTATATCGTACTCGTGGCATTAATCTATGCCCTGATACGATTGTATGTCTTGCGTGACGACCGACTCAAGAATCTGTCGTTTGCTGAGATCAAACCGCATTTCTTGTTTTGCATGAAGCGCAGCCTTATCATGATGCTGGTGGGTATCCTGCTTGTGGTGGTCATTGGTGCTGTCTTCGTATTGGTGTTCATGGGCATCTCTTCTATCAACAGAATACTTGGTCTGGTGAGTGTTGTGCTGCTTTATGCATTGTTGATTGTCATTGTGCTGCCTATGATGTTGGCCACACCCGCTTATATGCTGGAGGATGACCTGGGCGTGTTCGGCGCTTATTTCAAGGCTTTCCGTTTGGGCTTTGCCACATGGGCTGGCGTTTTCGGCATCACCTTTGTTGTAGGACTTGTCACTGGTGTTGTCCAGACCTTTACCATGTTGCCTTGGTATGCCCTGTCTATGATTAAGATGGTAGTGACCATTGCTGGCAAACAGGATGGTGGCTTCTTCAACTCGTCACTTTACGATTTCATTCAATATCTCACATGCATCATCTCTACTCTGGGTTATTTCGTTTCGGCCATCATCAGTCTGGTGGGCATCACTATCCAGTATGGTCATGCGTGTGATAAGATTGATGGTGTGGGCGTGGCTCGTAACATCGAGAAGTTTGATGAGTTTGATAATATCTAGTAGAATCGAACAAGCAGCCGGTACTACTGGTAATACCAAAATTCATGCCATTAGATTCTCTTCAGATAGATACCCTGCAGCTGTCTGCCTTCCAGCACGACCCGCAGTTTGACTACGACCGTGAGCTCATGGGCGGCAGTCAGAATATGCTGGAATGGCTCATGTCGGTAGTCAACGAATGGATTGCCGAAGCCTTGGGTGCTGTTACAGACCAGGAGTTTACCTATTATCTGCTTGTCGTGCTAGGTGTCGCTGTTCTGGCTCTTGTCGCCTGGTTCTGGTGGTATAAGCGTCCCAAGTTGTTTATGAGGAGCGAGAAGGGTGATGGACTGGATTATGATGTTGAAGAGGATACTATCTATGGTGTCAACTTTGAGGCCGCCATCCGTCATGCGCTGGATGCCCATGACTATCGGCAGGTTGTGCGACTGGTCTATTTGCAGACCCTCAAGTATTTAGAGGACGAAGGAAAGATTGAATGGCAGGCATCTAAAACACCTTCACAGTATGTGCGCCAAATGAATATGCCTGCCTTTACTAAATTGTCGCGCCATTTCATCAACGTGCGTTATGGCAACTTTGAGGCTACATCCGAGGTGTATAATCAGGTGACGATGCTTCAGAGTGAGATTATGAGAGGAGGTGTCGGCGTATGAAGAGTCGCGGCAAGTTTATCATTGGCATCTTGTTAATGCTGGTAGCGGTTCTTGTCATCGAGTATCGCATGCCCCGCCGTTTCATTTGGCAACCCACTTTTAGTCATTCCGACGCTCAGCCTTTTGGTTGCCTAGTGTTCGACAGTGTGATGAAAGCCTCAATGCCAAACGGCTATACGGTGAGTCGCCAAACCTTCTTCCAACTTTATTCCAAAGGTATCCTCACACATCCCAAACACTATAAGGATAGTGTGGTCACCTCACCAAAGTCGCTGGTGATCATCACGAACGAGATACTGGGAAAGGGTGCCCGTGATCACATCCTTCAGATTGTTGACGAGGGAAATACCGTCTTGCTGGCCTCATCATCATTGACCGAGTGGGCCGATACCTTGGGCATCGATTTTCACTGGAACCGAGACTTTCAGTTGGATGCTGTGGCAGGTCAGATGCTTGACAAGGGCAACTTGCAGTGGCAACTTAATCTACCCAAAGATAGTGCATATCAGCATACTAAGTTGTGTCAGTCAGTCTATCCACAGATGATTGAGCGCACCCTCTCAGTTCCTGATAGCGTGCGCCATCAGGATCTGATCATTTATCATGGCATGCGTATGGGCGAGACTGTCAGCGAGCCAGTAGCAGCATCATTCCCCATTGGCAGGGGCGAGCTGATTTTTGTGTCGGCACCGCTGATCATGACAAACTATATGACGCTGAACGGCAATGGATGGGCATTGCAAGGTCGACTGATGGATCGTTTGAAGGCCAATCCAGTTATCCGTATCGAAGCCTATATGAGTGCCACTGCCCAGGAAGAGTCATCACCATTCTATGTGCTACTGCGTGAACCACCGTTGCGGTGGTCATTCTATTTGGCGTTACTTGGCATCCTGCTGTTCTGCGTGTTTACGGCTCGCCGTCGTCAGCGTGCCATTCCCGTTTTGACTAAACCGCAAAACCGCAATCTGGAATTTGTCCAACTTGTTGGCTCGCTATATTGGCAGGAACACTGGAATCCAGGACTGTTGGCCAAGAAACTGGCTTATACGGAAGAGATGATTCGGAGTCAGAAAGCAACACTCTCTGCCGACGATCAGTATTTTATGAACCAGGTAAGAGAGGCTGCCAGTGGCAATTTCATCGTCAGCGACGAGGAACTGAGAATATATATTAAGGAATTAGACAGAATACAACAATCGCTATAAATATGGAAGAACAAAGAACCGATTTAACTGCTTTTGCTGAGCGTATCAACATGTTGCGTCAGCAGATCTCTAACGTAATCGTTGGTCAGGACGAGAATATTGACCTGTTACTTACAGCCGTGCTGGCCAATGGTCATGTGCTGTTGGAAGGTGTGCCTGGTGTGGCCAAAACACTGCTGGCTCGTCTGCTGGCCAAACTTATCGACGCCAAGTTCAGTCGTGTGCAGTTCACGCCCGACCTTATGCCGAGCGACGTGCTGGGTACTAATGTCTTTAACATGAAGACCTCTGACTTCGATTTCCACGCAGGCCCCGTGTTTGCTGATATCGTTCTGGTCGACGAGATTAACCGTGCACCAGCTAAGACCCAGGCAGCTCTGTTCGAGGTGATGGAAGAACGCCAGGTAACCATCGATGGTCAGACTCATGCCATGGGTCAGTTCTATACCATCCTGGCTACACAGAATCCTGTGGAGCAGGAGGGAACCTATAAACTTCCAGAAGCTCAGACCGACCGTTTCATGATGAAGATCACGATGGGCTATCCCTCGCTCGATGAAGAGGTAACCATCTTGGAGCGCCATCATTCAAACCAGCATCTCACTGCACTCGAAGATGTTGCTCCTGTCATCACCAAGGAACAATTGGTTGAACTGCGCCAGATGCTCGAAAAGGTGTTTGTCGATCCTGCGTTGCTTCGCTATATTGCCGCCGTTGTAGCACAGACACGTCAGAGTAAGGCCGTGTTCCTGGGTGCATCGCCTCGTGCTTCAGTTGCCATGTTGCAGGCTTCGAAGGCCTATGCGCTTTTGCAGGGACGCGATTTCGTGACACCTGATGACGTGCGTTTCGTGGCTCCCAGTATTCTGCAGCACCGTATTATCCTCACGGCTGAGGCCGAGATGGAGGGTATCACTCCTATTAAGGCAGTGAAACGTTTGATTGAAAAGGTCGAGGTGCCCAAATAACGCTACACCACATTATTTAAGAATCTGTATAATCCGTTGTCAAAAGATCAGCAGTGTATTTAAGGTTTAGGTTTTATTATCTGCTCATAGCCATCATCCTGATTGTTGCTCTGGGATTCGTGATGCCACCCTTGTTCCTCATCGGTCGCATTCTTGCGTTGTTCTTGTTTGTGGCTGTGTTGGCAGATATCGCATTGCTGTGGAGTAGGCGAGGGGTCGATGCCTATCGCACCTTGTCGCCCCGTTTCTCCAATGGCGACGAGAATCCTGTGAGTATCCGCCTTGAGAGTACCTATCCATTCGCTGTACGTACAGAGGTCATCGACGAGGTGCCTTTTGTCTTCCAGCGACGCGACATCCTGTTTAAGGCTGCCCTCAGAAAAGAGGGCGAGGCAACTATCTCATATATGCTGCGCCCAACGGAGCGTGGTGTCTATGGCTTCGGCCATGTGCGCGTGTTCGTCAGCACAATACTTGGTTTGGTGCAGCGTCGTTTCACCTGTTGTCAGCCACAAGACGTTAAGGTCTATCCGTCGTATCTGATGATGCGCCAGTACGAGTTGCTGGCCATGAGTAGTAACCTCACCGAGATGGGTATCAAGCGTATCCGCCGTGTTGGTCATAACACGGATTTCGACCAGATCAAGGATTATGTTCATGGTGACGACTATCGTACCATCAACTGGCGTGCCACGGCGCGTCGTCATCAGTTGATGGTCAATGTCTATCAGGAGGAACGAGCCCAGCAAGTGTATCAGGTGGTGGATAAAGGTCGCATGATGCAGCAGACGTTTCAGGGAATGACGCTGCTGGATTATGCCATCAATGCATCGTTGGTGCTGAGTTATGTAACCATCAACAAACAAGATAAGGCTGGTCTCATCACCTTTAGTAATCAGTTCGAGACCTTTGTCCAGGCCTCCAGACAGAGTGGACAGATGCAGATACTGCAAGAGGCGCTCTATGCCGAGCATACAGAGTTTGGCGAGACCGACTACTCTGCTCTCCTGGCTGGTCTCTCGCGCCATGTCACCCATCGCTCGCTGCTCATCCTCTATACATCGTTCACATCGATGGCAGCCTTGCGCCGCCAATTGTCTTATCTACGTCAGTTGGCTGTGCGTCACCGGCTCCTTGTGGTGTTCTTCGAGGACGAGGAACTGAAGCAGTTTGCCGCTTCCGACTTTCTTGGAAAGCCAAAGAAGTCAGTCCTGCCCATCCTGTCTCGCTTGTCTGGCACAACAGAGGAAGCCTATCAGCATGTCATCGCCGAGAAGTTTGTCTATGAGCAGCGTCTCATCGTCCAAACGCTACGCCAATATGGCATTCAGGCATTGTTAACCACGCCCAATAATCTGTCGGTTGATGTGATTAACAAATACTTGGAGATGAAGTCACGATAAAGATAAATAAAAAAGCCGCTCACTGTTGAGCGGCTTTCTTGTTTATTTGATAACCTTTTTACCGTTTATGATATATAGTCCTTTTCGTGGACTGGTCACCTTCTGTCCCTTCAGGTCGAAAATGACGTTCTGGTCATGTTCGGTCTGTATGTCAATGATACTGTTGGGGGTGTCGGGCACCTCTACTGTATAATTGTATAGGTCTCTGTAGGCACTGTTCGTGTCGAGATACACGCCCTCACTCTTATAGGTGATTAAGAACCAGTATCTGCCATCTGTCAGTCCTGGCACCTCCATGTTGACGGTGTTGGTGCTGCCTGCTTCAACGAATGCAGGCGCATCCACCTGGAACTGCCAGTGGAACTTATTGTCTTCCGCCCATTTGTAAACGTGAACACGGATGTTGTCGTCATAGTCATACGCCCCGTTGTTTTTAATGTCTACCTGAATCTTCGCCGTGCTGTCTTTGATGGTCTTAGCATAGCTTGCATTGGTTACCTTACCATTGCTGAATTTCAACGAGTGAGGCTTGGCGGCTTCAATCTCGATATCTGTAGAGACGAAAGGCGTGTATACAATGATCCAATTCTGATTCTCATCCTGCATATAGCTCCTTAGGCATAGTTCTATGTGGTTCATACCTACCGAATCAGGCTCGAAAGTCATCTTCAGGGTTTCCGTCATGTTTGGTTCTATCTCAAAATAACGTCCTCCTTTCAGTTGATCATTCACACGCAGGAAGACCATGTTATTAAAGAAAGAGCCGTCGTTTTTGATGGTGAAGTTTACTTCTTCGATGTTGGCCATCTCGTGTTTGCCTATCACTTCGGCTGTTCCACTCAGACTGACAGTGGGATCCTGCAAGGTGAGCGTGCTGCCGTTGACGTTTGCACTGATATAATATATGTCTGATGCTTTGTTCTGATACCATGTGGTTGTGCCCTGCTCACGTGAGATAAGTGTTATCACGTAATCGCCATCGGGCAGGGTCGGCACGTTTACGTTCATGTCGAATGAGTTCCAACCCCAACCATAATGGAGGGTGGTATATCCAGTTTTCTGGCTATACACAAGCTCATTGTCAAGGTCGTAAACACCTACACCAAAATCAAAACTATATCCTTCTTTTACACGGTTCCATAAGCCTGCGTTGATGCTAACGGCGAATTTGCCATTTCTTTTTGTCACCTTGTTGTTCTTGGCATGAATAGATGAGGTTGTCATGATATGTTCTGGTTCAACCACTGTTCCTTCGTTGGGCTTGATGCCAATCGTGGCATCTTGGCTCAAACTATATCCGTCGGAACTGCTGCTGGCGCCAATGCCGCTGTTGTCATGAGGGTCGAGGATGGATAACTGGAAGTAGCCGTCGCAAGAGCTACCCCATCCCCAGTTCACATGGAAGAATCCTTCTTTGTCGTAGCCGTCAATAACGAAAGCGTGTCCACCGCCAGTAGATTGTCCAGAATAAAAAACGGGGCGGTTATTTGCTAGTTCCTCATAGATGGTGTTGTTCCATGCGTTAGCTCGGAAGTCGTCACGATTAATAGTGCTTGCTGTTGCATCGTAATCAAAATAGGTCATGAGAATCTGGCTCATGGTGTTTGTGTAGGCTCCACTTGAACTGCTGGTATAGTCCATCTTAGTTGCCGATCCGCAGACTTTCATCAGTGTTGCCACGGCCTTAATTTCTTCATTACTCTCGTTGCCAGTGTAGTGGTCAAGCATGTGAGCCCAGTCGAGTGTGGTCACGGGCACGGCATTAACCTTAATCTTTTTTGTACTGGTTGTATAGGCAGGGATGGTATCTTTTGTTTGCTCTGGATATTTGTGATAGTAGAGCACCTGTGCCATGGCGGTGGCCACGCAACCAGTCACGCAGTACTTATTGTTGTCTTTAGGACATAGTCTGTTGTAGGGGTCGCCTTGGTTCCATGTCGAGGTAAGCAGTGGAGCCACAGCCTCGTGCTCGTCTAGTTGCGCTGTGACTATGGCAGCCTCAGGGTGCGATTCCAGATAAGCCAGCTGGTCGGCATAGCTTTGCAGCCAAGCCTTCATGTTCTCTGGCATCTGCTCGCAGTCAAAGTTGCCTTGGTTGGCGTAGCCTAGGATGGCAGGTGTACGATCGTCGCTGCTCACAATAACGTAACCGTTCTGCTGTCCTACGTTAAACACATAGTAGTGGTCGTTCACCTCGTTGGGTGTCAAAGTGTTGTTCTGGGTAGCCAGGCGTAGTCCTTTTGTTGGTCTTGCCGTTTGCTTACTTAAAAAGGCCTGTGCTTTTTGCATGGCTTCGTTTACGGTGATGTTGCCTGCTAACGTTATCTGGCAGACAAACAATAAAAGAATAAGGTGAAGTTTCCTCATGATTTTTTTTGTTCTTGGTTTAATCGGCTGCAAAGATAGTACAATTTTTTTAAACTTGCAAGATAGTGACGAGAAAATGGCCCCCGCTGCATGGAGCAACGGGGGCCGTTTTTATAGATAGTGTGATTTGTTACTTAACCACAACCTTCTTGCCATTCATGATGTAGAGACCCTTCTGAGTCTTCATCACCTTCTGACCATTCAGGTTGAAGATACCCTCAGCATTCTGCTCGCTCTTCACGGTCTGGATGCCAGTAGGATAAGGAACAGGGTTCTGATCAGGATTAGGAGTCAGTGTTGCAGCCACATCCTCAGGAACCTCAAACTTCACGTTGTCGAAGATGAACTGAGTAGCAGCCTTGTTCAAAGCTAGGTTGAATGCGATTGACTGGAAGATCTTCAGGAATCCGCCCTCAGCCTGAGTGCCGTCACACTCTGAAGGAATAGCGCCCTCAGCGGTGAAGGTCTGCCAGTCGGTAGTGAAGCTACCGCCGCCGCAGCATGCCCAGTGGATGTACTGACCTGGATTAGCGTGTGACTGAGTCTCGAAGTCACCAGCCTTGTCGGCCTTGTAGTCGAACGATACCTTATACTGAGTGCCAGCAGGCAACTGATAAGGCAGACGGATGAAGAACTGTGTATCCCAGTTGTTAGTAGGACTGTCGGCAGACTGTACCTTCACAGCCTTGCTGCCATCCTTACCAATACCCTCAGTAGCAACAGCTACGTATGGGCCGCCAACACCCTGCTCGGTTACGTAGAAGCACTCCATGCTCTCGCCTTCCATATCGCTGTTAACGATGAGGTTCTTCCACTCCTTAACAGGCTCAGGAATCTGTGCCCATACGCCGAAGTTGTCGAAGCGATATACAGTAGCGGTCTTCTCCTCAGCCAGGTTGAAGGCAATGCTCAACAAGCCCTTACCATTATTACCTGTAGCCATATCGGCTGAAACCTCGATGTCGGTAGAGAAGTGCTGCCATTCAGTGGTGAAGTTCACGTCACCAATACCTGCCCAGTGCTGGTAGTCGCCAGGATTACCATGAGCCTGAGTTGTACCCTTAGCAGCCTTGTTGGCTACGTAGTCGAACTCAACGTGCAGCTTAGATCCCATAGGCAGAGCCTCATTAAACTTGATCCAGAACTGAGTATCCCAAGCCTGTGAAGGATTGTCGGCAGACTTAACCACGATACCGCGGCTATTGTCCTTACCGGCCATTGCAACGATGGTAGAGTTGGTGGTTGCGCCGTTTGCTTCCTTAGAGAAGAAGCTTACAACGCTCTCACCAGCCAGGTTACCATTCTCAATCAGGTTTGTCCAACCCTCAGGAGCAACGGGAGCAGGTGCATCCTCACCAGCCACGCCGAACTGAGCCAGACGGAAGCGGTTGATAGACATCCACTGCTGAGTAGCTTCAGAGATAGCCTTGATTTCCAGAGTGACAGGCTCGTCGTTCTCTTTCTCGAATACTACGAATGCATCGTTCCAACCACGTCCAAATACGCCGTCGTTAACGCCTGCACCAATATGAGGCAGATTTACGGTCTGACCACCAATGGTCATAGTGTATTCTGTCAGGTCAACAGCACCGCGAGCAGTTGCTGTCAGGATATACTTACCTGCAGGAATGTTCACTTCGCGAGTGATGTCAATGTTGGCACCTGCACTTGATGACCAACCACCATCCAGATAAAGAGTAGATGTTACGCCCTCACCATCGGTGTAGCCTTCGTTGCTATTAGTACCAATGTTACCAGTCCAACCTTCTTTCTTCTCAGCGTTGGCATCTGCAATTGCAGCGGTGAAGTCTACAGCACCGTATGTGCCTTCAAGCAGAGCGTTAGATTCAACAGCCTTACGTGCATTATTGAACAAGGTCTGTGCCTTTTCCTTAGCGTCAGCAGCGCTTGTAGCGTTTGCGTTCAGAGCAGCAACGGCAGCAGCAATCTTAGCTTCAGATGCATAGGGGTATGAGCTGAAGTCGATAGCCTTTACGCTTTCTTTTGCATTGATCAGAGCTTCGTAGTCAGCCTTAGCAGCCTTGAAAGCAGTAGTTGCTTCGCTCAAAGCAGTGATGGCAGCCTTGTAGGCCTCTGCTGTTTCTTCTACAGTGGTATAGTCCTCAATTGCCTTGTTCAGAGCGGTCTTCTCAGATCCAGTTACAACAGCATATGCTTCATCGGCAAGAGCTGCCTTAGCAGCAGCCAGTGCTTCCTCGTAAGCAGGCTTGAAAGCCTCGGCAGGAATAGCACCCCAATAGGTCAGACGAGCATTGTCGAATACAGTCCAGTCGGCTGCACTATTTACAGTACGCTTTACGCCGATCTTCAGTGCGTTGCCTTCCAGAAGGATAACCTTACCAGTTGTGTTACCTGTGTAAGCGCCAGTGGCAATTTCGTCAAGAGCAGCTTTGAAGTTAGCAGCACTTGTGGTATTTACGAAGGCTGCCTCAGTGTCGTTGGCATAGATCTTTGTTGTTCCATTTGTGCCATATCCAGCAATTGAGAATTCATAGATACCCTCAGGCAGGTTTGTTATTGTCTGACTAACTTCAAATGTGTTGTTCCAGTACTCACAACCGTAGGTCGTGCGGTTCTCATTATCAGGACCTGCAAAGGTCTCGTTACCACCGCTTCTTGTGTGTGTCCATGCACTGTTGCGCAGGTCGTTACGATTGAAGTTTGCACCCTTAATAAAGAAAGTAGCATCAACGCCATTCTCTGCGGTAGCAGCCTGAAGTGAAGCCAGGTTGGCAGCATCGCGGTCTGCTGCAGAAATCAGAGTCCACTGAGCGGTCTCTGCAGTTGCGTCATTAGCGAATGTTACATTATTGTTCTCGCCAGCAGCGATGAACTTAGTTCCATTGTTAATCGAATAAACACCTTCAGAAATTTCTTCGATAGTCCAACCAAAAGCAGGACCGTCGTTCCAAGGACCGTCGTCAGCAGAACCATTCAGGAAGTTGTTAGCACCACCATTTGAAACTTGTGAGTCAAGAGTGTATTTGCCGTCAGCAAATGCAATAGTATAATCCAAACCTTCTGCAGTCAATGCAGCGTGTGTACCCCAAGCGGCACCAGCTGCCAAATACTTCTGAGCACCCTTATTAAAGATGTAGTATTTACCGTCAGCGAACAAAGGCTTAACGGGAGCTTTGTAAGAAACAAGCTCGTTGTTGTAGTTAAATTCGTAGATAGGATCGCCCTCTTCAGGAACGAATTTCTTCATTGTACCCTTTACGATGACCTCTGCGCCAACCTCTACGTCGTCAACTGAAGTAAAGTCGGCACCTTCAAGTCCTTTACCGCTATAGCACTCGAACTGCTGTCCTTCAGTGCTTCCGTCGGCAGAAATCCAGTAAGTAATGCTCTTGTATTGATCGTTGAAATTGTCAACCTTAGAAACAATACCCTTAACGAAAACAGTCTCGTTCAGGGCATCACCAGCTTCAATCAGGGCAACAGCTTCAGCAACGGTGTAGGCTGTTTCAGCTGTGTTTTCAATGTGTACTGGGCCAACATATTGACCTTGTCCATAAAGAGTAATTTTGCTAATCTGTACAGAACCGTTGCCAGATGCACTTGCATTGTTGATGGTAAGAGTATATGTAGAGCCATTTGCTCCAACTACAGGAATGTTGACATCGCCGGCAACAAATTTGTCTGTGATATCAATTACTTCACCTTCTGTGTTCTCACCTTGAATGGTAAGAGTGGCAGAAGTAACATTTGCTACCTTATCAAGTGTAATGACATAATTGGTTACTACAGCATTGATGGCAGGAGATGCGATAGATGCTACACTTTCAGCATTCTTGCGACCACATTTGATGAAATCCCAACCATTATTATTGTTGTTGAAGTTGGTGATGGTCCATGTCTTTCCATCTTTTGTGGCAGTCCAAGTCTTGTCATATCCACTAACTTTTGTGCTATTGTAGTCAGGACCGAACTGGATGTCGATAGGTAGAACGTCTTCTGTGTTAGCCTTCTCCTTTAGTGTGCCAAATGTCCAATAGATGGGCTCTGCACCAGTAGGAGCAGGATTGATACCAGCGAAATATCCGCCACGTGCCTTGTTCTTCAATGCGAAACCCTTGCCCTCGGTAAATTCGATTTCCCAGATGCCACCATATTGTACATCTGTTCCATACTGTGTACCGTTGTCAAGGACGAAACAACCATTGAAACCACCTTCTGCACCTGAGTTCAGAAGTAAGGGCGTTCTGTTGCCCCAAATAGAGATGCTGCTTCCATCGGCTTTTACAGCCTCAATGGTGTAGCATGACTGAACTTCGGGGTCTGCTTCTCCTGCCAAACTGTGGATCTTCCACAAATAGGAGGCACCCGTTAAGGCTTCAGAGTAGGTGTCATAAGCCAGATTCTGGGCATCTTTGTTGTAGATAGCCTTTCCGTCTGTCTCGTTGACAATCGAGAACAATTGTCCCTCAAGCGCAGCTACGCTTGTAAACTTTTGATCGATTTCATACTCTGCAGCATTCATCACGCCTGCAATGCAAAGCAATGCAAACGTAAAAAACCACTTTGTAAATACTTTCATTTTCAAAATGTTTTTAGTTAGTTAATAATTAAGTGAATATAAAAAAATAGGTTTAATGAATAATCATCGGTAATTGGGTGGCAAAGATACACATTTATTTTATATTGACAAAGAAATGTTTCATTTTTTTTCGTTTTTCGAACTTTTTTGTTGCGTTGCTTTGTTGCTTTCAATTTGAATGTCAAGAAAAACTGCTAAAAAACAGGTCTCTGAAAAAATGCAAACTAGAACGGAAAAAAGGGTCAAAAACGACCTTTCGGAGGACCCCCATCGATTTTAGGTTGCAACGGAGGCTGTTTTACGATGCAACGGAGGCTGTTTTACCATGCAAAACAGGCTGAGTTGCAGTGTAACTCAGGCTCCGTTACACCCTAAACGAATATTCGAACGCTTTCTAAATCTTTACACTTTTCGAGCTATTTTCGTAAGCCTCTCATTTTCAATGATTTACGAACATGCTCATAATTCGCCTGTACGCACAGAAAAAATTTCTGGCTCAGAATTTTTAAATCTCAGAGGCGCTATTGTTAAAACTTATGCCAAAATGATATATATTCTTGTACATTTAGAAAAATCCAGCCCTATTTATAGCCGGTTATAGAAATTTTGTTTCAAAAACGGTGCTCCCGGATAAAAAAATGGGGCGGATCAGAAAAATCCGAGACGCACGTTTTTTCGCCCTTTATATATTATATATAATGGTGTGTGAAGAAAATAGTTTTGATTTAAATCAAGACCGAATAAAAAATGCATGTATTTTTGAAATTTTTCTTGGAAAAGTTTTGGTAGTTCGGAAAATAGTCGTACCTTTGCATCCGCTTTCAGGGAGCAACCCCTGAGACACTGATAAAGAAAGAGTTCTTTGAAAGATTTACATAGACAGAAGTAGTACAAGAAGCGAGCACTTAATTTTTTAGGTGCTTGGGTAATTGAAACAAACCGTTTAATTCTTGAATACTGGATAGTCATTCTGAGTACAGATTATATGACACGTTAATTCGACTTTTGTTGTTTTGATGATGTCAAGAGATACAAATTTACAATGAAGAGTTTGATCCTGGCTCAGGATGAACGCTAGCTACAGGCTTAACACATGCAAGTCGAGGGGCAGCATAATCGAAGCTTGCTTTGATTGATGGCGACCGGCGCACGGGTGAGTAACGCGTATCCAACCTTCCCCTTAGTAGGGCATAGCCCGGCGAAAGTCGGATTAATACCCTATGTTATCCGTTGAGGACATCTGAAGTGGATTAAAGATTTATCGCTAAGGGATGGGGATGCGTCTGATTAGGTTGTTGGCGGGGTAACGGCCCACCAAGCCTACGATCAGTAGGGGTTCTGAGAGGAAGGTCCCCCACATTGGTACTGAGACACGGACCAAACTCCTACGGGAGGCAGCAGTGAGGAATATTGGTCAATGGGCGAGAGCCTGAACCAGCCAAGTAGCGTGCAGGATGACGGCCCTATGGGTTGTAAACTGCTTTTGCATGGGAATAAAGTCGGGGACGTGTCCCCGTTTGTATGTACCATGAGAATAAGGACCGGCTAATTCCGTGCCAGCAGCCGCGGTAATACGGAAGGTCCGGGCGTTATCCGGATTTATTGGGTTTAAAGGGAGCGCAGGCTGCCTGTTAAGCGTGACGTGAAATGCCGCGGCTCAACCGTGGAAGTGCGTCGCGAACTGGCGGGCTTGAGTGTGCACGAGGAAGGCGGAATTCGTGGTGTAGCGGTGAAATGCTTAGATATCACGAAGAACTCCGATTGCGAAGGCAGCCTTCCAGGGCATTACTGACGCTAAGGCTCGAAGGTGCGGGTATCGAACAGGATTAGATACCCTGGTAGTCCGCACGGTAAACGATGGATGCCCGCTGTTGGCGATACAATGTCAGCGGCCAAGCGAAAGCGTTAAGCATCCCACCTGGGGAGTACGCCGGCAACGGTGAAACTCAAAGGAATTGACGGGGGCCCGCACAAGCGGAGGAACATGTGGTTTAATTCGATGATACGCGAGGAACCTTACCCGGGCTTGAACTGCAGCAGACGGATCTAGAGATAGTGACTCCCTTCGGGGCTGCTGTGGAGGTGCTGCATGGTTGTCGTCAGCTCGTGCCGTGAGGTGTCGGCTTAAGTGCCATAACGAGCGCAACCCTTTTCATTAGTTGCCATCAGGTAATGCTGGGCACTCTGGTGATACTGCCACCGTAAGGTGTGAGGAAGGTGGGGATGACGTCAAATCAGCACGGCCCTTACGTCCGGGGCTACACACGTGTTACAATGGGTGGTACAGAGAGTCGGGTGTATGCAAATACATTCTAATCAAGAAAGCCATCCTCAGTTCGGATTGGGGTCTGCAACCCGACCCCATGAAGCTGGATTCGCTAGTAATCGCGCATCAGCCATGGCGCGGTGAATACGTTCCCGGGCCTTGTACACACCGCCCGTCAAGCCATGAAAGCCGGGGGCGCTTGAAGTCCGTGACCGCAAGGATCGGCCTAGAGCGAAACTGGTAATTGGGGCTAAGTCGTAACAAGGTAGCCGTACCGGAAGGTGCGGCTGGAACACCTCCTTTCTGGAGAGGATGACTATCACGACAGACACTAAGTCAGTCGGAAGCAAAAAAGAAGAGGTTTGATTCAACCCTAGCTTCTTTACTACGCACTGTTTATAATATAAGAGAATGTATGAGGCTGGGCAGAGGCACCCCCTCTGACCGACGACAGAGTCCTATAGCTCAGTTGGTTAGAGCGCCACACTGATAATGTGGAGGTCGGCAGTTCAAGTCTGCCTGGGACTACACTCTACTTATCTCCCCTGGGGGATTAGCTCAGTTGGCTAGAGCACCTGCTTTGCAAGCAGGGGGTCAACGGTTCGAATCCGTTATTCTCCACTAGAACCGAAAGAGTAATCGATTAGGTTAAGAGATCTTTGACATATTGACACACAAGACTGTAAGTAAAGACTTATAAGAGTCAAACTGAGTAGATTAATAAATCTCAAAATTACAGCTGAAAGTATGAGCATCTCTTTCCGACGCAAGTCGGGAATGAGGTAGGCGAAAGAAAGTTAGGGCGTCTGGTGGATGCCTTGGCTCTCGGAGGCGATGAAGGACGTGATAAGCTGCGATAAGCCTTGGGTAGGTGCAAATGACCATTGATCCAGGGATTTCCGAATGGGACAACCCAGCCGGCTGAAGGCCGGTTATCATTACAAAGGTAATGAGGCAAACGGGGGGAACTGAAACATCTTAGTACCCCCAGGAAGAGAAAATAAACAATGATTCCCCTAGTAGTGGCGAGCGAACGGGGAAGAGCCCAAACCGCATATGTAGCAATGCATATACGGGGTAGTAGGACCACGTCGTGGTATCCTGATGACGAGCAGAACGGTCTGGAAAGTCCGACCATAGTTGGTGATAGTCCAGTACGCGAAGTCAGAGGGGGCCTAGTGGTATCCTGAGTAACGCGGAGCACGAGGAATTCTGCGCGAATCTGCCGGGACCATCCGGTAAGGCTAAATACTCCCGAGAGACCGATAGCGAACGAGTACCGTGAGGGAAAGGTGAAAAGCACCCCTATGAGGGGAGTGAAATAGTACCTGAAACCAGTCGCCTACAAGCGGTCGGAGCTAGTTTATCTAGTGACGGCGTGCCTTTTGCATAATGAACCTACGAGTTACCATGTCCAGCGAGGTTAAGTTCTTATGGAACGCAACCGCAGTGAAAGCGAGGCTGAACAGGCCGTTTAGTTGGATGGGGTAGACGCGAAACCGAGTGATCTACACATGTCCAGGATGAAGTCCCGGTAACACGGGATGGAGGTCCGCACCGATAAGCGTTGAAAAGCTTCCGGATGAGGTGTGTGTAGGAGTGAAAGGCCAATCAAACTCGGAGATAGCTCGTACTCCCCGAAAGGCATTTAGGTGCCGCGTCGGATGGTCACCGTGAGAGGTAGAGCGACCGATAGGTCAAGAGGGCTTCACCGCCTATCGAGACCTGACGAACTCCGAATGCTCACGGTCTGCAGTCCGGCAGTAAGGGGGCGGGTGCTAAGGTCCGTCCCCGAGAGGAGAAGAATCCAGACCGCCGTCTAAGGTCCCGGAATCCTGTCTGAGTTAGTCTAACGAAGTCTGGCCTCGATGACAGCTAGGATGTTGGCTTGGAAGCAGCCATTCATTCAAAGAGTGCGTAACAGCTCACTAGTCGAGAGGCCGGGCATGGATAATAATCGGGTATAAGGCAGGTACCGAAGGCGCGGGATAGCATTAAAAAGTATCGGTAGGGGAGCATTCCATCGGCGCCGAAGGTGAACGACGACGTTCACTGGAGCTTATGGAAAAGCAAATGTAGGTATAAGTAACGATAAGGGGTGTGAGATTCACCCCCGCCATAAGACTAAGGTTTCCCGGGCGATGTCAATCACCCCGGGGTGAGTCGGGTCCTAAGTTTAAGCCGAAGGGCGAGAGCGATGGCTGACACGGTTAATATTCCGTGACTACCATACGGGGCGACGTGGTGACGGAGCAGTGACACTGCCGCGTGCTGACGGAATAGCGCGTTGAAGCGTGTAGGTGTTGAGGAGTGCAGGCAAATCCACACTCCGAGCCGAACGTGAGAGTATGGAGTCTCCTTCGGGAGAATCCAATAGTGCAGGTAATCAGACTCCCGAGAAAAACCGCTAAGCTTAACCCGTGTGGTACCCGTACCGCAAACGGACACACGTAGTCGGGTAGAATATACTAAGGCGTTGAGAGATTCGTGGCTAAGGAACTAGGCAAACTGACCCTGTAACTTCGGGATAAAGGGTCCTCGTTTCGGCGAGGCGCAGAGAATAGGTCCAGGCAACTGTTTAACAAAAACACAGGGCTGTGCAAACTCGAAAGATGAGGTATACAGCCTGACACCTGCCCGGTGCTGGAAGGTTAAGAGGAGATGTCAGTCTTCGGATGAAGCATTGAATTGAAGCCCCAGTAAACGGCGGCCGTAACTATAACGGTCCTAAGGTAGCGAAATTCCTTGTCGGGTAAGTTCCGACCTGCACGAATGGTGTAATGATCCGGACGCTGTCTCGGCCACGAGCTCAGTGAAATTGTAGTATCGGTGAAGATGCCGATTACCCGCGATGGGACGAAAAGACCCCGTGAACCTTTACTACAGCTTAGCACTGACCTTGGTCATCGGATGTGTAGGATAGGCCGGAGGCTATGAAGTGGGCGCGCCAGCGTTCATGGAGCCGCCGTTGAAATACGGCCCTTCTGCTGCCTGAGGTCTAACTTGTGGATACAAGGACACTGTTTGGTGGGTAGTTTGACTGGGGTGGTCGCCTCCAAAAGCGTAACGGAGGCTTCCAAAGGTGCCCTCGGGCCGATTGGTAACCGGCCTTATAGAGTGTAAAGGCATAAGGGCGCTTGACTGGGAGGGAGACATCCCGAGCAGGAACGAAAGTTGGGCTTAGTGATCCGGTGCAAGTGTATGGAAACTGCATCGCTCAAAGGATAAAAGGTACTCCGGGGATAACAGGCTGATCCCCCCCAAGAGCTCATATCGACGGGGTGGTTTGGCACCTCGATGTCGGCTCGTCACATCCTGGGGCTGGAGAAGGTCCCAAGGGTTGGGCTGTTCGCCCATTAAAGTGGCACGCGAGCTGGGTTCAGAACGTCGTGAGACAGTTCGGTCTCTATCTATCGTGGGCGTAGGAGTCTTGAGTGGATCGGACACTAGTACGAGAGGACCGTGTTTGACTGACCTCCGGTTTACCGGTTGTACCGCCAGGTGCACCGCCGGGTATCCGCGTCGGGATCGGATAAGCGCTGAAAGCATCTAAGTGCGAAGCCGGCCACAAGATGAGGGCTCCATTGAGGGTCGTGGTAGACTACCACGTTGATAGGCAGCAGGTGTAAAGACGGTGACGCCAAAGCCGAGCTGTACTAATTGCCCGAGATCTTTCGCTGTGAAGCGCATATTTTCAACTGTGAGCGGTTTGGTTGAAATAGGTAGTTGCTACAGTTCTTGTGTTGATATGCCAACCTTATACGGATAGGCTTTTCCTAGGCAGTCCTAGGCAATCCCAGTCCAGAGATATTCAGGTGGTTATTGCGGCGGGGTCCCACCTCTTCCCATTCCGAACAGAGAAGTTAAGCCCGCTTGCGCCGATGGTACTGCAATGCAATGCGGGAGAGTAGGAGGCCGCCATCTTTTATAGCACGACCCTGATTCAGAAATGAGTCAGGGTCTTTTTTGTGTTTGTACTTTTCTTCCAGTACTAATATAATGACTGTATCGGGCATATTTCTTTAACAAGTAAGAAAAAATCCATATAAATAGGGATTGCTGTTTTGTTTAGTTATTTGTAATTTTGCACTCGATAATTACACAAATATCTAAACATATATGAAATCTCAATTTTTGTATTTATTGATGTTGCCCGTATGCGCATTCGCAGACGGTACTGTAGAGTTGGCCGATACTTCCGTGGCTCGCCATATGAATGTTGATGAGGTTACGGTTGTAGGTTTTAAACAGGATGCACCAGCCAAAGAGGCTTTGTCTGTTACTTCTCTTTCGGCAGCTAATATCCGTCAGGCAGAGATGACCAGTATTAAGGATCTGGGTTATGTAGTGCCCAACTTCTTTATCCCTGAGTATGGCACGCGTCAGAACTCCCCCGTTTTCGTACGTGGTGTGGGGGCCAAGACAAATGGTCCTACGGTGGGCTTCTATGTAGATGGTGTACCTCACATGGAGCGCTCAGCATTTGATGATGATCTGTTTGATGTAAGTTCACTGGAAGTGCTTCGTGGTCCGCAAGGTACACTCTATGGTCGTAATTGCATCGGTGGTATTATCAATGCCTATACCCGTTCACCATTCGACTATCAGGGCACACGTGTGAAAGTAGGTTATGGCAGTTATAATGATATAGTTGTGAATGCCAGTCATTATAATAAGTTGAATGAAAAGCTGGCTTTTGCTGTTAACGGCAGTTATCATCATAACGATGGATTCTTCCGTAATGCGTATGATGACAGTAAGGTGGATAAGTTCAACGAGGGTTTTCTGCGTGGACGTGTATTCTGGAAACCTGCTGAACATTGGACGTTGATTGCCGACTTGAGTTACAGGAATAGTGATCAGGGTGGTTATCCCTATGCTACATACAATCCGGAGACGAGAAAAACGGGCGATATCAATTATAACCGTTATAGCTCTTATCTGCGTCAGTTGACCACGGCTGGATTCAATGCACGTTATGAAGGCCAGAAGTTTAGCTTTAACAGTCAGACGGCCTATCAGTATATCGACGACAATCAGGGTATTGACCAGGACTTCATGCCGAACGACCTGAACTGGGTTAATCAGCGTGTTCGTCAGAACATCTTTAGTGAGGAACTGACGTTGAAGTCGAAGACCAGTGGTTGTTACCAATGGATGGTGGGCGCTTTCTTCTTTAGTGATAGCTATAAGAAGTCTACTTATATTCATTACATTCCTAAGAACTACTGTATGCCTAATCTATATGATAGTCCTACAAGGGGATTGTCTGTTTATCATCAGTCGTCACTACGCATCATTGGCGGACTGAACGTCAAACTCGGTTTGCGCTTCGACTATGAGCACGCCAAGGAGAATTACGAAGCCTACAAGACTGCTTCGGCATTCGACAGGACCTTGGGTACTCCCATTGATTCTTACGAGAGCAGACTGAACTTCACGCAGTTGACCCCCAAGTTTGCACTTGAATATCTGTTCAATGACGATGAGATGGTTTATGCCTCGGTGGCAAGAGGCTATAAGACGGGTGGCTTTAACTCTGCTTTTACATCGGACGACGAGCGCACTTTTGATCCAGAATATAACTGGAACTATGAGGTGGGCTTCAAAGGCTCAATGCTTGACCATACCCTGCAGGCCGACCTGACTTTGTTCTATGTGGACTGGCGCCATCAGCAGATTGCACAGACCGTGGTGGGCGTAGGTAATATCACCCGTAATGCTGGTCATTCGGACAGTAAGGGTGTTGAACTGGGACTCACAGCCCGTCCTGTTCAGCCACTCACACTGCGCCTGAGTTATGGCTATACTTATGCTCGCTTCCTGGACTATGAGAAAAGTGCTACCGTGAGCTACACAGGAAATATGTTGCCGTTTGTGCCTCGTGAGACGCTCTCGTTCAGAGGTGCCTACACCATTCATCCTTGTTGCTCGGCTATCAACCGCATTGTGCTGAGTGCAGGTGTGAATGGTATGGGGAAGATTTATTGGAATGAGGACAATGCCGTATACCAACCTTTCTATACACTGCTGGATGCTAAGGTTAGTGTGACATCTGGCAGACTGACCTGGGAAGCATGGGGTAAGAACCTGACCAATACCGATTATCTGACCTACTATTTCAAAACGAACACGGGCTATGGACAGCAGGGGCGTCCTCTTACGTTCGGCACTTCATTGATTTATGAATTCTAAGATGGAACAAAATCGCGATATTGTTGTTATTGGTGCTGGACTGACGGGACTCGCCACAGCATTTAACCTGAAGAGAAAGGGACGTGATGTCCTGGTGCTGGAGAAGAAGGACCGCATTGGCGGACAAATCCGTACCTATACAGAGGACGGTTTTACTTTTGAGAGTGGACCTAATACGGGCGTCGTTTCTTTCCCCGAGGTGGCCGAGATGTTTCGCAACCTGGAGGGTAGGTGCCAGATGGAGGTGGCGCGTGAATCGTCAAAGCGCCGACTGATATGGAAAGACGATCGTTTTCATGCCTTGCCATCGGGATTAATACAAGCGATCTCCACGCCTTTGTTCACGCTGAAGGATAAGTTTCGTATTCTTGGTGAGCCATGGCGGAAGAAAGGGGATGATCCTAATGAGTCGGTTGGCGCACTGGCTTGTCGCCGACTGGGCAGATCGTTTTTTGAGTATGCCGTAGACCCGTTTGTATCGGGGGTGTATGCTGGTGATCCTATGAAACTAACAACGCGATTCGCATTGCCGAAGCTTTATAATCTGGAGGCCAACTATGGCAGTTTCGTGCGTGGGGCCTTGGCCAAACGAAAAGAGCCGAAAAGTGAGCGCGACAAATTGGCAACGAAAAAGGTATTCTCTGCCGTTGGCGGACTACAAAAGATGGCCGAGGCATTGGCACAGGGGCTTGATATCGTGACTGGCGTTCCTGATATCATGGTGATGCCTAACGGTAATAAGACGTGGCGTGTGAGTTATCATGGCGGTGCAGAGGTGATCTTCTGCCGTCATGTGATTACTACCGTCGGCGCTTACGCATTGCCCGAACTGTTGCCCTTCGTACCAAAGGGATTGATACTGCCTGTCAGTAGTCTTTACTATGCGCCTGTTATCCAAGTGTGTGTGGGCATTCGTGATACCAAGGGACTGAGCTATCCGGCCTTCGGCGGATTGGTGCCTAGTAAGGAAGAAAAGCCTTTGCTGGGTATCCTGTTCCCGTCGGAGTGCTTCGTGCAAAGGGCTCCTGATGGTGGAGCACTCTATTCTTATTTCATGGGAGGCGCCCGTCATGCCGACTATCTGCAGATGAGCGATGCCGAGATTCGCGAGGTGGTGATAGAGGCTTTCCATTCTATGCTGAAGTACCCCAAGGAACGCGAGCCCGATATGATACGCATCTTCCGCCATAAGCGAGCCATTCCGCAGTATGGCATGGACAGTGGTGCACGTTTAGAGGCTATATCGTATATCGAGCAGCAGTTCCCTGGGTTAATCCTTGCTGGTAACATGCGCGATGGTATCGGCATGGGTAACAGAATATATCAGGCAGCAATGATTGCTGAAAGGGTATAAAGCAATAGGATTTTACCTTTTTACTTTTTTACCTTTATTAGATATATAGAGGCCCTTCTTTACGGGCATCTTGTCGAGTTTACGACCGTCGAGGGTGAACCAGATTTCTTCCTTCTGACTGCTTTCGTTTTCTATCGTCAGGATGCCCGTAAATTCTTCGCTTTCGTCGAGGTTGAGCACGAAGCTGCGTGCCTTTTGACCGTCGTCTGTCGCTACCTGGAAGTGGCAACGGAAACACTTCAGTGCTTTGCCGTTGGCAATGGTGCGTGGGTTCTTCGAGTAGCCCAGTTTATTGCCTGTTGACAGCAGGATAATCTCGTTCTTGTTGCCTTGGTTGTCGCCCGTGGCACCACTCTCTACAATCTCAAAGGGTGAGTACTGACCCACGAAGGTCACCTTTTGGTCGTTGCTCACGATGGCTGTCGGCATGGTACTGGTGATGGTGACACCTGTGAACACAGGATTTACGATATTTTCGCCAGTGGTTTCCCATTTGATGAGATATGGCTTGCCCGCCATGATACTGGTTGCGTTATTGAACTTCAAGGTGAGAAGTCCCTCATCATCGAGGTTTGTGCCGCTGTCTGAGTTATCCAGTTCTTTGATAGTGGCTCCAGCTAGGTCGCTGGCAGCAATCTGCTCGGCCGACAGGGAGAAGGGTAGACACAGTGTGTTCCAGTCGCCGTTCTTTGTCAACGTGCGGTCGGTTAGCGTCACCTCTGCACTCTGATTATAGTTCTCTTCGATGATGTCGATATTCTTCTGGGCCAAGGCAGCATCGTTGTTGGCCAGCTGCAGTGGTACCTGTGTAATGAATGACATGGTCTCTGTCAGGGCAGAAGTTTTGTTCTTGGCTTTGGCTTTTTGGGCTCTAAGAGCGTATTCGTATTCTGTGCCGGGTTCCAGCCCAGTAAGGGTTGTCGATTGTGAGGTAATGCCACCGATGGGTATGTAATCACTTACTTCCTGAGGCTTATAGACCTCGAAGAGATCCATGAAAAGGTAATTTTTATCGCTGGATGTACATTTGATGCAGATATACTTGGTGCCTACAGGGATTTCCTCTTCAAAATGAATCCACTTGTTTTCAATGGTAGATTTCGTCTCGCCGAAGTTAAAGGCATCGATGTCGTCTGTCGTATAGCTATAGCCCACCATGAACGACTCTCTGTATCCTGTGTTATAGTTCTTGTAATAGAACGACAAATAGGTGCCGGCGGTTGCCCTGGCTATTCTGGGCGAGATGAGATACTGAGGACCACTTGCTTGCATTGTATAGAAGGCCAAGCCCGAATTACCATCGCAAGCTGCTATAGGATGAGAGATTCCGCCGGTTTTAGCGTGGCAGTTCTGGAGCTTCCATCCGTCGTATCCTTTCTCAAAGCTCTGAAGCAAGTAGTGTTTTTTGGCAGACTTTCTATATGCCAACTCATAGTAGTCGCCGTAGCCTGTCCATTTGATAGTGGCATCGTTTATGCCCCTATCCACTTCAACATCATCGGGCGTGGGGTTGGCATCGGTGAACACTTTGGCTTGTGTCCAGCTCGTCTTTCTTTTGTCTTCATCTGTGGTGCCCGAGATTCCGTATACCTCAAGCAAATAGTACTTATCACTTTCCAAGCCTTCAATGTAGTAGGGGCTCGTAGCATTATTCACAACCTGCCATTCCGACTTGCAGCCATAGATGCCGACATTGTCGATGACCATGTTAAGCTGGTTATTACATTTGTCGCGGAAGGCGATATAGCCCATCTTGCCCTCGTATGCACTCAGATCGATGCTTACCTCCGTCCATGTGGAGGTGGGATCGCCGGGTGAGGCTAACAGCTGGAACGTCAACGTGTCTTCTTGTGATTTAGCGGTGGTGGAGACGTAAACACTATAATGATCTGGCCATTTCTTATTGGAGCAGAACACCCAGTATTTCAGCTTACCGCCTAATCTGACCTTAGGTGAAATGAGCCAGTTGTCTATGTCATAGCCCACACCATTGCAGTAGCTGTTAGAAATGACACCATATTTACCTTCATAAGAGCCGTTGTTATTACCAGTATTGGGGACAGGCTGCCACTCGGTGAGATCTGTATGATCGCCATGGCTGGCTACCAGCCAGCCATCGAGGCCATTCTCGAAGTCTTCGAAGAACGACATCTCGCCGTAGCGCAACTGATAGCTGTCGCTTTGACCTGACCAGGCAAGTGCAGCAATGTCGGGGGTGGTAAATGTGCCCCTGATGGCGGTTGTTGGGGGGTAATATATGAATTCGGTCTTGGGGAGGAAGTGAGCTTCTCCGGGCTCTTGGCCTATATTATCTGTCTTGAGACCCGTAACGTAATTCGTCTTCTTACCATAGAATTTTTTTACTGTATTCTCTGTTGTCGGTGTGTTCTCAAAGCAAATCAGCAGGTTGCCGCCTTTATAGAGGTAGGGCTTGTTGAACGTAATGAGCAAGCTATTTGGGTCTGTTTCATCTGCTTTCAGGTAATCATAGAATACCAAATCATTGTCGCTAACCGGTTCGAACTCAGTCATGGCGGTGTAGTTCACCTCCTTCATATATATTTTGACTTTGCCTCCTGGCATTTTGCCGCTATTATCGCTCGTGCAAAAGTACATGAGACAATGGATGCCACCGCCTACCATATTCTTCAGTTCAGTAGCGGGGACTACATATTGGCTTCTCGAGTTTTTGTCGAAAGCAGCGCCGTGAAAGGGAACCATTCCTTGTGAATATGTTCCATTTGACACAAGGAGAGTGCTTAATTCATCTTTTGCCTTCATGCCTCCTGCAAACAGGCATAGGAGGAGCATGACGAGGCTGAGTTTTAATTTGATCATCTTTCTCTATATTTTTGGTTTAGAAGTTCCGACTGCAAAGGTATATATTATTGCACAAAACTGTCATAACAAATTATACATACTCATAACAAATCAATATAAACTTCATAACAACTTGTTGTTATAAATATAACAAATTGTACACGACGTGTAAGAACGATGAAAAAAACACCGATTTCGTCGAGTTTTTAGTCTGCTCCCCCAAAAAGCCCACAGGGGAATTCCTGTGGGCCTGGTCATGGTTAATGTCTCGGTTGAGAACTATTTACACATCGTCGTCATCGTCATCAATTCCACCAGGAACTGGGGTGATATCCACATCTTCAGGGGTATTCACGTTTGTCACGCTTCTTTTGCTACCTGCCAGCAGACATCCCTGTTGTTTCAATTCAATTGCCTGAATCTCAGGCTTCGCATATACCTTTTTCATAATCTTGAATATATTATTTTATGGGACTCTAATATTTAATTCCGTTTCTTGATGATGCACCAACAATACCATAGGAACCAGATGGCTCCTATGATGAGGGCTGCGCATAAAACATAAGATAGTACTGTCATTTTCTCCATTGCTTTTTCTTTTGCGTGCAAAGGTACGCATTATTGTACAATCGCTTCATAACAAATTGTACAAGCACATAACAAATGGATGTAAACCTCATAACAACGATGTGTTATAAACATAACAAATTGTACACGGCATGTAATAGAAAAGCCCACAGGAGCAATCCTGTGGGCCTGGTTAGAGAAAGATTATGTTATCGGTCGACATAAGAGTCGTCGAAGTCGTCATCATTTAGGTCAAAGATCTTGTCGGTGCCTTCACCGAGGCCTTTTACCAAGTGCTCTCCTGATTTCGGAGCGCTGCCTGCCAGCAGGCATCCCTGCTGCTGCAATGCCACGACTAGCATCTCGGGTTTGATATATTCTTTTTTCATATCGTTTTTACTTTTTTACTTTTTTACCATTCTGGATATACAGTCCCTTCTTCGCAGGCTGCTTGTCGAACTTGCGACCCTGCAGGTCGTACCAGCCATCAGACATCATATCCCTTCCGTCTGAGATCGATACGATTCCCGTGGTCTCGCCCTCGCCAAAGTCAATCTCGAAGCTACGCGCCTTTTCGTACGAATAAGTCTTGAAGTGACAGCGCAAGGCGTGCAGCGTGCGAGGATTCTTCGAGTAGCCCAACTGATTCTTGGCAGAGAGCAAGATGATCTCGTTGATATTGCCCTCGTTGTCGCCCGTGGCGCCACTCTCCACGATGTTGAAGGGCGAGTACTGACCCACGAAGCTCACGTTGTTGTCGTTGCTCATCACCTCCGTCGGTGTGGTGCTGCTGATGATCACACCCGTGAACACAGGGTCCTTGATGTCGTCACCCTTTGTCTCCCACTTAATGATGTAAGGCGTGCCAGCCGTCAGCACCTCCTTCTCGTCCACGAAGGACAGAGACAGCTTGCCATTGTTCAGCGAGCTCTTCTCGCCATCCATCTTCATCACCGTGGCACCCTCCAGCGGACTGCCTTTCAGTGTCACGTCGAAGGGCAAGCACAGCGTGTTCCAGTCGCCATCCTTATAGAGCATGCGGTCGGCGAGAGTGACGGTGAGTCCGCTCATACCGTTAGCAGCGGCGATGCGGTCGGTGTTGTCCCCGTTGTCGGCGAGGATGAGATTATAGGTAACGTAGAGCGTCTGCTGACCATTGGCATCAGGGCTGATGCCGCTTGCAGCAACAGTCTTCTTGTCATCGCTGTAGAATCCGTCGCTGATGATACCGTCTACCTTCATTGCGCTGATATAAGCGCTGAGTGCATTCGGCGTATTGGTATGGATGTCATATAACTTGTCTCCATCGCTACCCGTAGATGATGAGTAAGAACCAGTGAACATCACCTTGCCGTCGGCAGAGGTCTGTGTCATCTTGGCAACAGCCTCAGCACTGTTGTCGATGGTGACAAGGTTAAATACAGGATTGACGACGAGAATCATCGCAGGTGTTACCGCATTGTCTTTCTCCATCCAACCGCTACCCAGGTAATCGTTGCCCAGCAGCGTTTCGTTATCCAAAGTGCCAACGGCCTCGCCCTGTCCAGTATAGTGGGTGCCATCGTTGAATTCCTCTGTATAGTAGCTGTTTGTGATGTTGGCACCGTTACGTGCAAAGGTAGCACACTCGGTGTTGTTGACTGGGTATTTGCCTTCAGGCAGTTTGGCAGGAGCATAGAGGCTGTTACTGATATTGAGAGTACTATTATTCCAGCCCACGAAGCCACCGCATTTGTTAGTAGGATGATTCTTCTCGGTGGTCATCATACCGTTGAACATACAGTTTTTGATATTGAGCTTACCTGTTGACTTGCCTACGAGTCCGCCATGGGTACCATCGTTGTCGTCCTTGGTTACAGTACTGTGGATTTCCACGCTGGAGACACAGTTCTCGATGGTGTTGTTATAATCCTTAGCAATACCGATTATACCACCGGCATATTTAGCCGTTTCGGTAGTGATAATGCCATCCACTGTCAGATTCTTGATGGTGGCGCCATAGGTAAAGCGGAAGGGAGCGACACCATGGTCTGACTCGGAGGATCCTGCTGTCTTGTCATAATACAAATTGACAGTCAGTTTGTGACCATTGCCGTCGAAGGTGCCTCTGAAGGGAGAATGATAATCGCCCACCATCTTTGAGACTTCAATATCAGCGTCCAGACGCACCAATTTGTCTTTATAGCCTTCATTGCCATAAATCACGCCATTGGCGAAAGTTTTCCAGTCTTCTTCAGTCTTGATAACCAGGTCGGCAGGCTTTTCCCACTTCACGATATAAGGTTTACCAGCCTCGATGGTGGTAGCCTCGGTGAAGTTCAGTGTCATTTCGCCATCTGTCAGGTTGCTCTTGTCAGCATCGAACTCCTTGATGGTAACGCCAGCGAGCGGTGAAGCAGCAATCTGCTTCTCATCCATTGAGAAGGGCAGGCAGATGGTATTCCATTCACCGTCCTTATAAAGTGTGCGCCCGCTGAGGGTTAGGCTGTTCATAATCTTGGTGTCCGCCTGCGCAATAACGCTGGTGTTATCAGTACCATTGTTGGCCAGCTCCATGACGTTCTCTGTGAACGTAGCCGAGACAGAGACGTCCTTGTCAGAGAGGGTAAGAGAATAGACGCCATTCACCGGTTCCAGTACATGGTCGGTGCCATCGTTATAGCTAACGGTACCGATGCTGTAGCCCGGGGCTGGTTCTACGTTCAGGGTGATGGCCTCAGAGCTGCCCTTAACGGCAAAACACTTGTCGGGGACAATCTTACCGTTTTTGATATCCTTATCCACGAAAATGCCATGGCCTACGGCAACTTTGAATTCATATCCATGATAGCTATTATGCCAGCTATTGGAATCAAAGTGAACCTTCATGTTGCTTCCTCCTACGACATCAATATTATTGCGATCACTTCCGCTAAACAGCTTGGTTTCGCTGTCTCCATCGACATCATAGATGGAGAGGGTGTGACCTGATCTTGTATACATTGTTCCTTTCAACCACAGACTGTAGTCCTTAGGAGCTTTCAGTATGAGGGTTCCATTGCAGTTGTCGCTGTATGTATCATTCTTACCGCCATCATCATAGACAGTGAACGACTCTGCACAAGTAGGAATGGTGACAGTTACATCGCCTGTTGTAGGCATGTTTATGAAGTAATTATCGTCAGCCTTCACCTTATTAACATACGTCGGGGTGATGGTAACAGATGAGTTAGGCATGGCAAAGCTTACCTGGTTGGTGGCATTATACCACTTCACATCACCGATGATGCTGACAGGTTGATTGTCGGCATTCATCACAGAGATACCAGTAAGACAGTAGCCGTCTGCGGCCTTGTCCGTCAGGGTAACGATATTGTTTACCTTTGCGTTTGTAACAGAAGCACCGTTTATGGATGCTGTGAGGCTTCCGCCCGTGACGGTATTGATGGCAATATCCTGTTCAACAGATGTGTCAACAATCGTTACGGTAAGGTCGAGTCCCGCTCTTCCATCCCTCCAATCAGATGGTCTGAAATTGATCAGCATAGATCTTCCAGAGATGACGTTAGGACCTACACTGAGGCCGTCATCGAGGCCAGACTCAGCACGTATCTGAGCCAGTAGCGGATCACTGGTGGTGGTACCATTATAGACATCGAGGTAAGAATAATAGCTGGCTGTCATGGTACCTGTCAGCTGGATGGCACAGCCCTCGGGGGCAGTGAGTACAATGGCAGATTTCTTCTTGTCGTGTTTGCCATCCTTGCCTCCGTTGTCGTAAACCTTGAACGACTGTACTCCCACGGGGACAGTGACATTCATCGTCTCATCCGATTTCATATTGATGAAGAGGCCGCCTTCGGCAGTCTTTGCGTTGGTGAACGACGGGGTGACGGTAACGGCAGAGGCGGGCATTCTGAATGAAGCCTGTTTCTTATTCAGGTACCAATAAGTCTCTTCGATGTCAACAGCCTTGTTGTCTGCATCCACCACGCTGATGCCGTTCAGGAGGTAGGTATCATCCAGGGTGGCCGTCAAGGTGACGGTCTCGTTTACGGCTGCCTCTGTGACAGTAGTGTTGTTGGTTGATGCAGCCAAACTACCGCCTGTGGCATCGTTGATGGCAATAGCCTTTTTAGCAGAGATATCAATAAGCGTCACGGTGAGGTTGATGCCTTGAGCGTTTGAGCTGCCGTTAGAATACAAGCAGAACGTCATGCTGCGATTAGAGGTTACTAAGGGAGCAATAGTAACTTCATCATAGGAGTTGGTTCTCTCGAATATCTTAAGGGCATTGCAATCATTGCCGTCATAGATGGAGAATCTGCCAGAGTAATACATTCTTACGGTACCTGTCACCTGAAGCTCATAGCCCTCAGGAGCAATCAGTGTGAGCGTTCCGTCACAGTTATTGCTGTAGTAATTCCTGGGGCCGCCATCGTCGTAGAGCTTGAAGGAGTGTACGCCCTTGGGAATATCAACCGTCTGCACGCCGGTCTGTGGCATCTTGACGAAGAGACCTCCGTCAACTGTCAGGTCGTTGGTGTAGGTGGGAGTAACAGTAACATCGGTGCAAAGCATCTTGAAGGTGGCAGTATTAAACAAAGAACCCTGCCAGTCTATCTTAACGGGCAGATCATAGCTGTCCACCACACTGATATCTGAAAGGAAGTAGCCTTCGGCATTTGTATTTTTCAGTGTAACGGTCTCGTCTAACTTGGCTGTTTCATTACTGCTACCGATGCTTCCACCCTCAGCGGGGTTATTAACGGAAATCTTGTTCTCATCATCGGGACCGACGACCTTCACAGTAAGGTCGATACCGGCATTCGTGCGAGAAGCGTCTTTGTATGCTGAGAGGTTGATGGTCAGGCTTCTGCCAGAACTGATGACGGTATTGCCAATTTTCGCAGGTGTATCGTCCGAATTATCCATCCTTACCAGTCGGGTGTCTTGGTCGCTGGTGCCATCATAAATATACAGGTAGGAGAATGGATAGGTAATTGTAGTACCGGAAACCTCGAGTCTGCAGCCTTCGGGGGCAGTCAGCACAAGGCTGCCGTCGCAGGTGCTGCTGTAGTCGCCATCCTTGCCACCATCGTCATACACCTTGAACGACTTAACGCCAGGGAAGGTGCTAAGGTCGATGGTCTTGGTGCCTGTCTTGGGCAGGTTGACGTAGAGGCCACCATCGGCTGTCAGTGTATTGGTATACGTTGGGGTGACAGTGACGGCAGAGCCCGGCATGGTGAAGGAGGCAGAGGTATTGCCTGTGTACCAGAGCATATCTGTTGTGCTGACGGCATTGTTATAGCTATCCACTACGCTAAGGTCGCTGAGCACGTAACCAGTTGAGGTTTTAGACATCAGCGTGATAACATCGTTCACCTTGGCGGGAGTATTGTTAATTCCCACGCTACCGCCATCGGCAGGTTTCTTAACAGTGACGTCGTTCTCAGCATCGGCCTTGACGACCATCACAGTAAGATCGAGTCCGCTCTTGACACGTGAATCATTAGACCAGAAATAGAGTGTCATGCTCTGACTCTTGGTGGTAACGAGACCGATGCTTGAATAGAGCTCATTCTTCTGGTCAATCAGAGGAGTTCCGTTGACATCCTTGCCATCATAAACGCTCAGGTAGTCAATAGCACTGTACATATCCGCATTACCAGAGAGTTGAAGTACATAGCCATCGGGGGCATTCAGCACAAGGGTGCCGTCGCAGTTATTGCTGTAGTCGCCATTCTTGCCACCATTGTCATAGACCTTGAACGACTGGATGGTTGTGGGGATGTCGATGGTCTTGGAATCTGTTGCAGGCATGTTCACATAGAAATGGCCGGCTGCAGGATAGGTGAAGTCATTGTCGACAGAGATACCTGTGGATTCGTCTACATTGGGATGCCACAAGGCATAGAGTGTTACGTTGGCTCCTGGTGTCTCGGCCAGATTCTTTGCACTCGCACCGTCGGTAAACATCAATTTGCCATCAGCAGATGTTGACCATCCCAGGAAAGCATCGGTGGGATTAGCAGCCGTGTAAGTGTTGGCCGTCAGGTTCTGTGCAATATCGTGAACGAAGGCCTGTGCTGGCATAGCGCTGCCAGAGCCGCCATTGGCATCGAAGCTGACGGTGTAGGGATAGAGTATGACATTATCCATGATAGATCCTGTTACCTGGGTACCTATGGTTATGGTGCCGGTGTTAGGACCTCCGATACAATAATCGCTATTACTACCCTTTGTTGCAGTAATGTTTCCTCCGCTAATGGTGATATCACCACAAGAACCATTTAAAGCACAACCGATGACAGCCGCATAAGGACCTCCCAAGGCTGTGATGTTACCGCTCTCAATTACGATGTTACCACATTTTCCTTCATAAGTTCCGCCGATTGCAGGAGAATAGTAACGACTGCTATTGTCTGCCGTGAGCGAACCGGTACCCTTAATGGTCAGTGTTTTACCTTCGGGGACATAGATGGCAGGATTGCCGTTCTGAAAGGCAGTCAGCGTATTTTCTGTGCCGTCGGCCAGGATAATGGTAGCATCACCCTCGCAGGTGAGGGCAGCCCAAGGACATGAGCTCCAGTCCTTTCCAATAATACTCATTCCGTTGAGTGTCACTGTGGCACCGTCGGCGATGGATATCTTTTTGTAACTACCGAATTTACCGGAGATGACATCGCCATCCACGAATGTGAAGTCTGTGGTGATGTTTGTGAGGTCGCACACAAAGAATTTGACGCTCTGCTCGCCACTATAGTTGCCTTTGCCCAGGAAAGTCAGTGTATAGTTACCCAACTCAGAGACGGTAAGGGGTGACTGGTCGGTAACGTCAGTGCCGTTGATCTTCACAGTGAAGTCCGTACCTTGTGTCAACACATTTTCATTAACATCTTTCAGAGTGAAGTTTAATGTGATTGGCGAACCATAATAACAATAATGATCCTTGATGCCGTCCAAGGTTGCTGTATTCAAGACGTTAGTAGCTGTCTTTCCATAGTAAACATAAGGAGTTTCGCGGACTCCTCCGACAGTACCTCCGACGGGATTGCCCTGATTGTCAAGTTTACAGCCGACGGTGACAATACCGACGGGACTGTCATCATAATCCCAACCTATACTGCATCGTGCATAAGAGCCCCTTGTTGCCGACACACAGTACACATCTTCTGTGATGGTGATATTGCCGCAAGGACTTTTTTTGATAGAACCGATTCCTATGCCATGAATACCTTGACTAGTGGTTGTAACGGTACCGCCACAGATAAGTATGTTGCCGCAAGTACCATGGGTATTGCTACCGATTCCTGCGCCTCCTTCACCACCAAAGGCGGTAACCTCGCCACCACTGATGGTAACATTGCCACATGATCCATTATAAGAAGCACCAATACCCACTCCACCATAAGATGAGGCAGCATAGACGGTACCGTCGGTGATGGTAATGTTACCGCATTTCTGACCGTAACCACCACCAATAGCTGCACTGGTGTTACCACAATTAGCGGTTATCTTTCCGCCCTCGATAACAATGTTACCACAGGCTGTTCCATCAGTACTACCACTTCCGATTGCCGCAGCTGACCAACCACGGATTCTGCTTGTGGAAGCAATCAGCGTACCATTGCCTCGGATAGTCAGGGTATATTCGTCACCAGCATCCGAAGCATTATGAGCAGCCTGGATAGCGGGATAATAATTATAGAATCCAGTAATCGTATTTGTTGTTCCGTCGGCTAGGATAATAGTGGCATCGCCCTCGCAGGTGAGGCCTGCAAACGGATAGTTGCTATTATCAACACCGTTGATAGTAACATTATAGAGCGTCACCGTAGCACCAGCGGCAATAGACAGCTTAACATTGCTGTTGAGCGTACCCGTCAATACCGTTCCGTCTGTAAAGGTTGTGGGAGAGGTAATCTTACTGAGGTCACCAACATTCTCGGCCTCAGCAACAACGAAGTCAAAATTTACTGTATTGTCAGGGACAACACCCGTAATGGCCAGGGTGTAGTTACCCGTTTCCCTTACCTCTGAAACAGTGGAACCGTTCTTCTTGAAGGACTCGGTATAGTCTTTACCCTTGGTCAGAACACTACCATCGGCTGCCTTTACGGTGTAGTCTAACGTAATGGCCGAGCTGGTATATTTATAAAATGTATTGATACCTGTAAAGGTGACAGGTGCATAGTATCGCACATTGTCTGTCGCTGTAATCTGCGCATAAAGATTCTTGTTGAGAACACTGCCGGGGATGACATCGGCAGATGCATACACCCTTGTTCCCGGATTAACGATGGATTTCTCATCAGTCAATGTAGGATCTGCCGTATAATAGCAGTTCTTGAAATCGGATTGGTAAAAATCGAAATTACTATGACGGATAGCCATGGGATGGAATCCGTTAGAAGCTGAGCCTGTGTAGCTGCCCTTGAAAAGATAGTTGTTGATCTTAAGGCAACAGGTATTCGTGCTCCAACCAGCCAAGCCACCCGCATAACCAGTTTTATTATCCATGGTGCCGCTGAATATGACATTCTGCAGATTCACTCCGCTACTATTAATGTAACCAATTACACCACCCATTGTACAGTCACCACTGGAAGCGGGAACACTGACATTGACATCTACCTTACAATTATTAATAGAACAACAATTATAGATGGAGCCGTTACATAAACCGACAAGTCCAGCAGCGTAGGTAGCACCCGTAACGTTACCAGTGACGGTGAGGTTTTTAATCTCACACGAGTTACTATATTCACTACGTGCGATTGTGCGGAAAGGAGCCGTACCCTGATTCTCAGTATCACTGATGTTGACATACAGTGTCTTGCCATTTCCGTCAAATACACCCACAAAAGGGTTTGATTTTGTACCTACGGCTACCGTGACAGAACTGGAACTGTTGTCCCATGAGTCACTGAGTTTGAAGTACTTGTTGAAATAAGTGCTGTTGCTTTTGCTGCTGTTGTTAATCCAACCGGCGAATGTTGTCCAGTCTTCGGCCGTATTGAGTACGTACGGGTCATATTTGTCGCCGCTTCCCGTAATTGTTGCCCACGCCCCTATAGACGTGAACAAGGCAAGGAGCAGCGTCATCGTTGCCCTTGCCAGAAATAAATGTCTTGGTCTTTGCATGTTGTTAATGTTATTATAATATTGATTAATGATTATTTTTGTCTTTCTGGATGATGCACCAGCAGTACCACAGAAACCAGATGGCTCCTACGGCAAGGGCGGCACAAAGAAGATAAGATAATGCTGTCATTGTTATTCGTTTGTTATGTTTGCGGGCGCAAAGTTACGCATTACTGATGGATAGGGGCATAACAAATCGTACAGGCTCATAACAAATGGATGTAAACCTCATTACACCGCGATGTAATGGGTATTACAACGGGGTGTAATGGGGATAACAAATTGTACACAGGGTGTAAGTAAGATGCAAAAAATGCCGATTTCATCGGTGAAATCGGCATTGGTCGTTGGGGTCCTAAGACCTTATCGCTTGGCTTGCTTCTGCTGGGCGCGATAGTAGGCCATGTAGTTAGAGAAGCCGGAAGAGAGGGCGGCCGACTCCTTGGTCTCGTCGGGATGGTCGGCCATGTACTGGTCGTAGTGGGTCAGACGCAGGCCGTTGACATAGCTGGCAAAGGAGGTAAAGCGGCGCTGGAAGGTCATCGACACATAGGTGCGCCCCAGTTGGCAGTGCTCCACCACATCGTCCACCTTGAGGTGGGGGTCGAGATAGGCGCGCTGGCCCTCCACATAGGCACGTATCTCGATTGCGGTCTGCTCGATGAGTTCGTCGATGTGCGCATCCTGTCGGGCCTCCTCTTCATGGTCTTCCTCGTCGTCCTCGGCGGTGGATGGCAGCATGTGCTGGCGGTGCCAGGCGGGCATCACGGTGAGCAGCAGCAGGAGATTGAACACGCCCAGCAGGATGTGCAGCACGGCCATCACCTGGCGCGAGTCGAGGATATAGGCGGGCCAGAGTAGGGGAGTGAGGATGAAGGGATAGATGATGACGATGCAGGCATAGCGCACGGGGAAGTCGTCGGGGTTGGAGTAGTTGGCATCGCGCGACTCGCGTATCCACGTCCACACCTGCCACATGGCCAGGCAGCAGAAGCCCAGCATCAGGATGCTCTCGGTGGTGATGACGTAGTGCCAGAACTCTATGCCCTCGGCATTCATAAACTCGAAGGGCAGCCAGGCGTTGAGCACGGGGATGAGCATCGTGGCGATGACGATGCAGGCGGCCACCCAACTCACAAACTTCCACCTGTTCCACTGCTTCACGGTGCCGGCATAGCAGAGCAGCAGCAGTCCTGTGTAGAAATAGTAGGTGGCGGGGAAGTAGCTCTTCATCAGCGTCCATGCCGCCTCGTTGGTGGGGTCGATGACATAGGGCAGGAGCAGGGTGGCCATGGAATAGACCAGGCACTGCAACTTGCGGTCGGGCCAGATATAGGCTCGCCGATCCTTGGGTGCCTGACAGGTGTGAAACCAGCGCACCACTACAAATGTCCAGCATGTGGTCACATAGAACATGGCCGCCAGACCGTAATAGTAATACTCGCTCATTCGTTTTGTCTTTCTACCTATTAAAGATTTATTGTTTGCAAATCAAGTGACATGTTCTGCTTTGTTGTATTAGTCCAAACGAGTGATGATAGGCATTGTCCACTCGTTGCTGGCTATGCGTTTTACGGGATTGTAAATGCGGAAGATGAGATGGAAATCATCAGCGGGTGCAGGTAACCAGTTGGCTTGGTGGGTAGTGTCGGCCTCGTTAGAGATATAGATGTCGAGTGAACCGTCCGGGTTGCGCTGCCATTGGTCGCGATCGGTGATATTGTATCGGTTTATGGGGTTGTCGTAGAGGAAATTATCCTCGCCGTAGAGGGTGACACTCCAGAAACCGTAGTCATTGGTGTCGGGCCAATTGTCTGGCTCGATGTGCAGACGGTAGTGGTGATTGCCGTTGAGATGCAGTCCTTTTGAGTCGACGTTGGCACGCGGATACACGGCTACACTGACGGGGTTGGCAGCGAGAGCTGCCACAGCAATGAGGGCACGGTAGTAGTACTCGGTGCCGAACTCGGCAATGGGTTCGCCATAGAACTGCCAAGAGCCGTTGGGCTTGATGAACTGCTGACTCTTCGGCATGGTGATGGTAATGATGTTTTTCACGAGGGCTGCCCACAACTGTTGTGCCTGACTGCCGAAGATACTGGCATCGAACTTCAAACCTGGTCCTACGTTGATACGCTTCAGGTCGGCAATCCACTCGGCATCGGCGGCAGCGGGCGGATTGGTCAGCATCAACTCGTTGGCGCGAGCGAAATAGTCGGCCATAGGCATGGTCATAATATAGTCCACGGGAGCTGCGAAGTCGTAGTCGGGATTGTGAACACCCTTGCCTGTGTATTCTTCACCTGTGGTGAGGTAGTCGCTGAGCATATAGGTTCGCATCTCGTTTTGTATGGCATAAACGTTGGGCAGGTCGTCCTCGCCCATGCAGACCGTGCGAAGCAGCATCCATGCGTGGTTGGTTGGACAGGCTATGTGTACCATGTCGGTAGGTACGCTGCCTTCGTAATTTGGGCCAGTGAAGCAATAGTAACCGTAGTCGCCTTTAATGTCGGTGGCCATGGGCGCTGCAATGCAGTTGCTCCATTCATCGAGTATCTGTGCAAGGCAGAATCGGTCAGTGTGTGGGAGACGCAGTACGACGGCATCGCCCGAGAGATCAAGCATCACCTGGGTGTAGTTGGTGTCGACATTGGGTGTCACCACTTCCTTGGTACTGGCATTAGCCAGTCGGCGGGCATGAATCAGTCTGTTGGCGGGTGCCTGCTGAGCAACGGGTTCCTCTACGTTGGTCATTTTAATATAGGTGGCATCCATCAGCATCAGCGGCAGTGTATATACGTAGGCGCGCTCCAGCAGTTGTGCTTTCTCTGCGTCGTTAAGTTCACCCTCGTTGTTGTCGTTGGTGCTGCTGCATCCTGTTCCAATGATGGTAGCGAGCAGAATGAGGACTGTACGCACGAACTTGTGTTCTTTTTGTCTTAACTGTTTCATGTTGTTGCTTGTATTATTGTTTCTTTTGTTTCTTTTTCATCCTGCGCTCTCTCCAGTTGCTGTAGTAATATAGTGTATAGAGAAAGCCTGCCCATAAACCAATATAAATGACAAGGAGGGGGAGGGAAAGCCACAGGGGCATGTCGAGAGCTGATTTCATATGCGCGTTTAAAATTTTGTACGAAGGTACAAAGAATTATTGGGATGATGATGCTTCTTGGATGAGTTGGTGTCTCAAAACAAAGTTTTAAGATAGAAAATGGTGTCTTAAAATATTGTTTTAAGATTATTTTTTGGCGATTTCATCGAGATTTTGTAATTTTGTTGGCGCAATGAATCCAAAATCTTTTGGACTCCATAAACAAAAGAATAGATGATAGGTATTACGGAAATGCAATATGGTGGAATGCTGACGATGGTGCTGTTGGCACTAACGGTGGCATTTCAGGTGCCCAGGCGCAGTATGAGGAATAAAATCTTTGCAAAAGCACGCTGGATGATGGCTGCCGGACTGGCACTAATAGCGGCGCAGTTCCTATTGCAATACATTGGTGGCTATAGGCAGATGGGGGTGACGCAGGCCGTATTCTGGAACCTGCTATTCTTTATGCCGTGCAGCATCAGTATTAACATGGCCATCCTTTTCGTACAAAAGAAAGGACATATTGATAAGAAGAATGTGTGGGGAGGTGTAGCTATGTATCTCATGACGGTTGCCTTGCTGTTTGGCGTTGCATTAACCGATGATACTCCTTTTGAACAGGAGTCTGCCTTGCTGAGAGTTGCTGAATATGTGGGGGCAACATTATTCCTGATAACACAGTCATATTATTTTGTGTCGCTATATAAGGGCTATCGTCGTATGCAGCGAGCGGTGGACGAGTATTATGACCATGAGAGAAACGACCTGTTGGGATGGATGGGACGCAGTGTGAAGTGAACCCCAAAGTTTGGACGGATTAAACAATCGAAGCAGTAAGCATCTTCCTGTATTGTACGGGCGACATGCCATTAAGCCTCAGTTTTATTCTCTCGTTATTATAATATTCCATGTATTCTACCAGGTCTTTGATGAAGGTGTCTGCTGATGTGTACTTTCCAGAATACAGCAGCTCTGACTTCATGAGACCAAAGAAATTCTCCATCATGGCGTTATCCAGACAATTTCCCTTGCGAGACATGCTTTGGATAATGCCATGTTTCTTTAGACTATTCTGGTAGGCTACGTGCTGGTAGTGCCATCCTTGGTCAGAGTGCAATACGACACCCTCAGGCAGCTTTATACGCCTGTACATCTGGTTGAGCATACCGAGTACCATTTCCATGTTTGGCTTCTCTGTGATTGAATATGCAAGAATCTCACCATCGCACATGTCAAGTATAGGTGACAGGTAAATCTTGCGTCCGCCTATCGTCATCTGGGTCACGTCTGTTGCAAGCTTCTGATAAGGTCTTTCAGCTGTAAAATCCCTGTCTATGATATTAGGCGCAGTCTTGCCAACTTCTCCTTTATAGGAGTGAAATTTCACCTTCCTCACCTCGCTCTTCAGTTCCATTTCGTCCATAAGCTTCTTGACTGTCTTGTGATTGATAGGACAGCCATCTTTACGGAGTTCCAGCGTTATACGCCTGTAGCCGTAACGACCTTTGTGCTTATGAAATACGGTGTATATCATATCTTTTACTTCCTTGTACCTGTCTTTCTTCTTGCCGTGCTTGAGGTGATAGTAGAACGTGCTACGCGCCATCTTCTTGAGCTCTAGCAGGACATCTAAGTCCGCATGCTCATTACGCCTTAGTTCTTCGATGGCTTGCGCCCAATCGCTCTGTTTTGGGTTTCTCTTTCCTCGACTAAGGCTCTCACTTTTTTTAGCAGGAGATTCTCCAGTCTTAAGCGTTCGTTCTCCTTGCGAAGACGCTCGTTCTCCTTTTCGTACTCTTCTTTTGGTAGTCGTTTAACCATATGCTCACCAGTTTGGAAATGCCTGGATCGTCGAGATTCCAGTGCTTCAAATCCATTTCGCTCAACCAATTTAACCCAATTGCCAATTATCGAGCTTGACAATTGATATTTGGCTGAAAGCTGGAACAAAGTTAATTCACTTTCCTGATAATCACGAACTATTTTGCATTTTTCTTCATATGAAAGCCTCTTTTTCTTCTTCGGCTTTAATTTTAGACCTTCAATGCCAAGGAGTTTGTAACTCTCTATCCACTCATATAGAATATGATGGCCTAAGTGGAGTCTACGGGACACAGAACGGGCTGACTCGCCTTGGAACACAAACCCAATTGCGGACATCTTTTCTTCTAAACTAAATTCTTTTTTCATTTGAACCTTTCTGTTGTGTCCAACTTTCTGGGTTCACTTCAAGTGTAACGATGTTGGCCTTTATCACGATGTTCGTGCCATTTGCCATATTTCAGGAGGGGTGGTTGCTGACAGCCTTTGCCTGTGCCTTCTTCATCATTATCTATTATTGTGCTAGTTGTTTTCATAATTACGGCATCAGTCAAGACTTACAGCGTGTAGAGGAGGCAGAATTGAGTCAGGAGAACGATGAGACAGAACCCGTGATCAGCGAGGCTGACAGACTGCGTGTGGAGCAGGCAGCTCAGAAATGGGTGGACCAAGGAGGCTATTTGAAGCCAAACCAAACACTGACCACCGTGGCCAACGACATGGATGTGCAGCGTTATATGCTGAAGGCATGGCTGCAGCAGACGGAGTATGGCAAGCTGACGAACTGGTTGAACCGATTGCGTACGGAGGAAGCACGCCGTGTGATGACGGAGCATCCCGATTGGGGTATTGAGTTTGTGGCAGAGCATTGCGGATTAAGTCTTTCCAGTTTCCATCGCGTGTTTCGTCAGTACTCTGGCATGACACCGGCAAAATTTCAGCAGGCGATGAAATTCGGAAAGTAATACAACAAAAAAGGAAAGGCTGTTTAACCTTTCCTTTTTTTGAGCCTCTTGTCGGATTCGAACCAACGACCCCGAGATTACAAATCACGTGCTCTGGCCAACTGAGCTAAAGAGGCGGGTGGGCAAGCGGTCTATATCGCACCGCTACAACCAAGTACCTTTGCTACGTTCCCGTCCTGGAGGATTCCGAGGGAGCTGGTCGTACAGGACTTGCCCGTCTTTCTGTAAAGCGGGTGCAAAGGTACAATAAAAAAGTGAGAAATACAAAGTGAAATGAAAAAAGTTTCAAATTTTAACTATTTTTTGAGACATAGCCCACGTTATATGCGGGAAATTGCGTAAATTTGCAGCAAAATAGTAACTTTTAAAACAGATTATTGCATTGACACCACCGGAATACATTCAGTTAAAGGCTTTTGCTCGTATTGATGGGGCTCTATTGTCGTTACTCTTCGTAGCCGCCTTTGCATGCTATGTTGTAGGATTGAAATCGCCTGTTTATGGTCTTTTGGCATTGTTAACCATTGTGCTGACCCCTGTTTTTGTTGTTGTCAGACTCAAGCGTTTCCGTGATGAGGCCCTGTTGGGCAAAATCTCATTCCGACGTGCCTGGTTCTATGTGGCTCTTATGTTTGGCTATGGCGGTTTACTGTTTGCCTTGGCACAGTATGCTTATTTGGCATATCTGGATCATGGTTATATGCTGATGGTGATTACAGAGATGCTATCCACGGCCGAGACAGCCGAATTGATTAAGCAAATGGGAATGACCGACCAGATTAGTGAGAGTTTGCATGTGTTGCAGAATACACGACCAATTGACTTTGCACTCAATATGCTGGTGACGGTGGTTCTGAGCGGCACGATGCTGGGTATGCCTATAGCCGCTGTTATGCAGAAGAAAGAAAAAGAAATAAAATAAGAATATACAATGGATATATCAGTTGTTATACCTCTTTATAATGAGGAAGAGTCCATTCCTGAGCTATATGCTTGGATTGAGCGAGTGATGAATGAGAATAATTTCTCGTACGAAGTTATCTTTATCAGTGATGGCTCTACCGACAGTTCTTGGGACATTATCTGTGATCTTCAGAAAAAGTCAGCACATGTGAAAGGTATTAAGTTCCGTAGAAACTACGGCAAGAGTCCTGCCCTCTATTGTGGCTTTGAGGAGGCGCAAGGCGATGTGGTTATCACGATGGATGCCGATCTTCAGGATTCGCCCGATGAGATACCCGAGCTCTATAGAATGATTAAGGAGGAAAAGTACGACCTGGTGAGCGGCTATAAGCAGAAACGCTATGACCCTCTGTCAAAGACAATACCTACCAAACTGTTTAATGCAACCGCTCGTGCCGTGAGTGGTATTAAGAACCTGCACGACTTCAACTGCGGTTTGAAAGCCTATCGTTTGGCAGTGGTGAAGAATATTGAGGTGTACGGTGAAATGCACCGCTATATGCCTTATCTGGCTAAAAATGCTGGTTTCGATAAGATTGGCGAGAAGGTGGTTCACCACCAAGCCCGTAAGTATGGCTCGTCGAAGTTTATGGGATGGAACCGTTTTGTTAATGGCTATCTTGATTTGCTGACGCTGTGGTTCCTCAGTACCTTTGGAAAGAAGCCTATGCACGTGTTCGGTTTCCTGGGTACCATTGTGTTCTTCATTGGCTTCTTGTCTGCTTTCCTTATTGGCGCCGACAAGTTATGGTGTTTGGCTAATGGTATTCCTCAGCGTTTGGTAACCGATTCGCCTTTCTTCTACATTGCCCTCACGATGATGTTGATTGGTACGCAGTTGTTCTTGGCTGGATTCCTCGGAGATCTGATTAGCCGTACATCAAACGTCAGAAATGAATATCAGATAGAGACAAAAATATGAGAATGCTAAGACTTCTTCCTCTGGCGGTTGTGGTGCTATTGCAGTTTGCATGCAGTAGCATCGACTGTCCTGTGGATAATGTTGTGGAAGTCAACTATATGGTAAAGGCATTTGATGGCGACAACGAGGTAGCCGACACACTGAAGGATACGCTGAATATCTGGAGCAGGCGCTTTGATGGCACGGATACTCTTCTTTACAATAGTGGCACGGGTGTAAAATCTTTCAGTCTGCCAATGAGTTACACTGAGCCGGAGGACGTGCTGGTGTTCAAGGTGACGGATACCTTGCATGTGACACAGATTGATACGGTTTGGGTGAGTAAAGAGAACATCGCGCATTTCGAATCGGTTGATTGTCCTACTCGCTATTTTCATCAGTTAACTGCTGTTAGAAGCACGCATGTGCGTATTGATACAATCATTATAAATAACCCATCAGTAACCTATGACTCGTCAGTCAAGCATCTGCATATACATTTCAAGGATTAGCATCAGTCTGCTGTTACTGCTTGCAACCGTAAGCACTCAGGCGCAAGGCTTCTTGAAACTTCAGCGCGATACGGTGCCTTTCTTCAGGGGCTTTGCTGTGTCTGCCGATTTGGTGGGCTTGGTACAGATGCAGGTGAGTGACTATGGTCAGTATGAGGGTGCTCTTCGCATCAACTTGCACGACCAGTATTTTCCTGTTCTTGAGTTGGGTGTTGGTCGCGCAAATCATGATTATGATGAAGTTACAGACTTGTCGTATAAAACCAGTGCGCCCTATTTCCGAATTGGTGCTGACGTGAATATTGCGAAAAACAAACATGCTCATAATCGTATCTATGCTGGTGTGCGCTATGGCTATACCAATTATAAGGTTGATATTGACTGCCTGCCTTTCAAAGACCCAGTGTGGAAAACTAATAGCTATTTCCGTATTGATGGTCAGCAATGTTCTCAGCATTGGGCAGAGGTCCTGTTTGGTCTTGACGCCGAGATTGCCGGGCCATTGCATTTAGGGTGGATGGTACGCTATCGCACCCGACTGGCACATGACGAGGGTAATATCGGTAATACCTGGTATGTGCCAGGTTATGGCAAGCAGGATACGTCGAATCTTGGCTTTTCGTTTAATTTTATCTTAGATATTTAGTGATGCGAATGCGTAGGATAGTATTTCTTTTGCTTACCGTGGCATTGTTGATGGGATGTTCTAAGCCCATGCCTTTTCAACGTCATAGCAATTTTGTGTTTGGAACGGTTTATAACATCACCTATCAATATGATAAGGATCTTCAGAAGGAGATTGAGGCGGAGCTGATGAAGGTTGACGCCGAGTTCTCGATGTTCAATAAAGAGTCAACAGTGGCAAGAATAAACCGTGGCGACTCGACAGTGGAGCGTAGTGAGATGTTTAATGAAATCTATCAGTTGGCGCAGACTGTCAGTAATGATACCTATGGCGCGTTTGATATAACGGTGGCTCCGTTGGTAAATGCGTGGGGATTTGGCTTTAAGCACGAACAGCTGCCAACGGCGCAACAAGTTGACAGTCTGATGAGAATCCGAAACCAGATGGACTTCAGTGCCATTGCAAAAGGCTATGGTTGCGATGTGGTGGCTCGTCTTTTGAAATCAAAGGGTATAAATAACTATATGGTTGAGATTGGAGGCGAGGTAGTTGTGAGTGGTCATAATGACAAAGACCAGCTCTGGCATATCGGCGTAAATAAGCCGGTGGACGACTCTACCCATATGGAGAATGAACTGCAAACGGTGCTCAGTATCACTGACCATGCCATGGCAACCAGTGGAAACTATCGGAACTTCTATTATCAGAACGGAAAGAAATATGCCCATACGATAGATCCTCGTACGGGTTATCCTGTGCAGCACAGCTTGTTGTCGGCCACCGTTATTGCCGATAATTGTGCTACTGCCGATGCTTATGCTACCTCGTTTATGGTTCTTGGTGTTGACGGAGCAAAAGAAGTACTTCTTCGCCATCCAGAATTGATGGCCTATCTGATATATGTTGATGAGGACGGACAGATGGCTGTGTGGAGTTCTCCAGCATTGAAAGACTATGAACAATGACCTGCGCCTATATGACAGTCTGCAACAGTTTCCTTTGTTTCAGGGACTAAGTCGGGCGGAGTTGCTTCAATTGGCTGGACAGACGAAATTCGGCTTCTTGAAGTTGCCAGAGGGAAAGACTGTGGTTCGTGAGGATGATACCTGCAATCAACTACTTTTCCTGATTAGCGGTCGGTTGGCTCTGACAACATACAGTGATGATCGCCGCTATTTGGTAGAAGAGCAATTGTCGGCTCCATGGCTTATTCAACCTGAGGCTCTTTTTGGAGCGCATCCTCATTATACCTGTTCAGTATCGACCATGCTGGAATCACACTTCATCACATTGTCTAAAGACGAGGTGATGCGCCTGTTGGATGATTTCCTGATCATTCGTTTAAACTACCTGAACATGATTGCAACTTTGGCGCAACGCCGTGGTCGCTTCCAGTGGCGCCGTTGCTCAGAGAATCTTCGTCAGCGTGTTGTACGTTTCTTTGTTGATCATTGTCAGTATCCGGCAGGCTCAAAACAATTTCGTATATTGATGACCCAGTTGGCCATGGAGGTTGGAGACAGTAGGCTTGATGTTTCGAATGTACTCAATGCCATGCAGAAAGATGAGTTGATTATTCTGCACCGTGGTCGAATAGAGATTCCATCCCTGGAACGCCTGCTGATGTAATCGTTTCCTGAGATGTTTCTTCGAAACAGCTTGTTTGTCTGTTTCACTTCACGTCTTTCTCAAAGTGCTGATAGTCTTTCGTGGTGCGCCAGTTGCCGCCCCATGAAAAGCCATGCTCAATAAAGAGCTGGTAGCATAAATCGCCTTTCTTTATCTTGTATGGTGTCGTTTTACCTGGATTGATATATTGTCGTCCTGCTGCAGGTTGAACAAACAAAGAGCCATCACTACGCTTCTTGACACATGGATTCTGTAAAGGGTTTATGTCAATGGCCATGCCCATAGAGTGCTTTGATAAGCGTTTGCTGCCTGCAATCTTTCGAAAACAGAAGCATGATGTGTTATTGGCTGTCATCGAGCGCTCGTCGTCTGCATGGTAATCGTCAATAAGTTTGATACGCTCAATAGGGTAGTGGGCCTTATACAGTTTTCGGAAGATATCAATCAAATCGTTGGCTATGCGCTTGTTGCAAACAAGTTCACCTTGGTGTTCGCGTCCTTGCGCGTCGAAGTGTTTCACCTTCAGATAGCGTAAGTCCGAACGCTGTAGCGTACAGTCTTTGGGAAACGACCAACCTTGCATGCGTGCGAATACCTCATGGTTCAGGGTGTCTATGCTGAAACCGTCGTCCTGCGCCATGCAGAGGAGACTTTGCAGGCACAGATATGTAATTAGTAACAGACTCTTTTTCATGGGGACAAAGGTAGCATTTTTTTTTGAATTCAACAAGTAGAGAGGGATTTTCCCCCTTAAAATAGGGAAACTCCCATGCGGGTTTAGGGTTTTCCTTTTGCATGAGAAACGGAAAACAGCTACCTTTGCATCATAAGAATAGAAAATACCATAGGTTTGTTTTTAGGTTATTGTTTGCTTTTAGTACTGATAAGGGCGCAACCGATGTGATATCCGGATGCGCCCCTTTTTTTAATGATGATAGGAAATGGTTTGTTTATTTCTTCATCAACTTGACAGTCTTTGTGTTACCTTGTTCGTCTGTCATTCGGACGATATAGCAACCTCCACGTTGTGGATTGACAACAGGTTGACCAGATAAGTTATAGAAAACAACCTTTCGATGACTATTGAACGATTCAATGGTCATGTCGTCGATGCTGTTAAGCAGCGGTTGTTCTACTGTGGTCATATAACTAGATTTATTGTTCTTCTTTCCAATGGTAGGTACGTTCATTACAAACACATCATCGCTGCCGTCAGGATAGCGGCCTACGGTCTCGTTTCCTTGATGCTGGGTATATGTCAGGCAGTCGCTCCACGACTGATCAGCTGCCGTGAGCAAAAGTGTGCCTCCTTCCGCCTCCAACTTAAACTGAGCATGCAACTGACTTACAGGTTCAAGCTTGTCGCACCAGATAACAAGATGACCGAAGGCCGGAATAACGGTCTCGGGGCCCGCAATCTGGTATTTCTGAATCTTTTCCACTCTATCTGTGAGGTACATGCCTGCTACATTTATGGGCTCAGCAGTGTTGTTATAGAGTTCTATCCAGTCGTTGCGCTTGAAGTAATCGTTCACATAGATGTCGTTTGATGCGCTTACCTCGTTGATGCGTACAGGCACATAATTCTCTGCTGTGCGCTCCTCGCTGGTGAGTGGCGTGAAGCAGGCCACCATCTTGACGGAATTGCCGGTTGGCAGACTCATAACGGGTCTTGTGGAAATCTGTGTGCCATTCTTCTTCCAACACTTAAACTTATAGCCTTCGGGAGCTTTTGCTTCGAGCTTTATCAAACTGAAAAGGTAGCCGTTGAAATAGGTATATGGCACTGGGATGTCGTTAACCAGGATGGTAGCTCCTTCTGTGTCGGCACTTAACTCCACGGCCTGCATGGTGGTACTTGACAGTTTCATGGCACTATAATTTTTCAAATGTGTTGCCATGACAGATGCGCGCCCGCTGAGGTTATCCTTGACATAATCGGCAGCCCTCTGGTTGTCGTGCCCGTCGTTGATACCCATCTGTTTCATGAGTTGCGACATATCTTGCACGTTGTCTAACAATTCATCGATAATACTTTCTGCACGATTCTCCTCAAACACACTGCCGCCCATGAGGCAGAACGTGTCGATGAACTTCCTTCGGAATGTGTCGTGTGCCAGTAGGTTGATGAAGAAACGAACAAACTCCTGGTTTTGGTTACCGTTGTTCTTGTATCTCTCGAAATAGGTGAATGGTCCCTCGTCGCCTTGACCTTTACATCTTGCAAAGGCGTAGTCGAGGTCGAAACTTACGAAACGGTAACGTCCGTTGTCTCGACTGCGATAGGCTTTGATGTTGTTGTCTGGCCAATCATCGTTATGCAGATACATGGTGGCAGCCATGTAGTTTATATACTCATCAATATCGAGCAGAGTTGTCAACTCTTCGTAGGCGCCGGCGTTATTGATATTCTTTCCTAGTTCGAAAATCCTATTGATGACACTGTCGTTGCCCTGCTTCATATTAAGGTTCTCGAACATGTCTATCTCATCGTCGTCATACCCCCAGTTGGCATAGACAAACTTGTCGTTATTGCACTCGCGCAGATTCAGTATTCCGCGCAAATCACCGTTGACATATTCGATGACGGGGACATACGACTGTACATCAATGTCGATGCCTGAGCGCTGAAGAATTGTCTCCAAGGCAGGATCTATAAAGCGTGCATTGTTAATCCAAATATCATTTCCGCCATTACGAACCAATATGGCTTTATTGCGGATATATGGCTTTTGTGGGAAGAACGAATAATCAAAACGGTTCTGACCATCAAAGATCTTGTTGGCTTTCAATTTGAACGAACGATAGCGCTGTGAACGAGTCCAACCGCCCGACACACTGATGTTTACGTCTTGATTGAACAGCATTTCGCCATCGGTGCCGATATACGAGAAGTTCACGGGACGGTCCCAGTCCATGTTGTAGTTACGTGGTGTGTCCTGACCATTGCCAGTCTTACCGTTGGTACCGTCGCCTTCGCAGTCAAAGCCAATCTTAGGATCGGTGAAGAATTTCTTATTGCCGACAATTGAGATGATAGGCAGGGTAAACTCGCGATTTGTTTTTATATAGCTACGTGTCACGGGTACACTGGGAAGGTAGCCGTCCTTGAAAAGACGAACGGTAAGGTTTGTCGTCTTTTCAAAGGTAAACAGTCCATCTTTACTTTCCAAGGATTTACCGGCTGGTGAAACATCGCCTCCCTCATTCTCAAAAGATTCCCAGACAACATCATCAATATAGAAGTTGTTAGCCTGTCCCCTCATGATGTTCATATTGAAGGCAATGGTTTGTAACTCGGAATTGGGGTCTGTTTGATTACTGCTGATGGTTCCCTCGCGCACAATCTCCTGCCACTCGTTGGTGACGTTGATGGAATTGCCATCCTCGAACATCTGCCAATAGATATAGCTGCCAGGTGTACGGTGCGCCTGCGCATCGATGCGACATGCCACGTCGGCCTTAATCTTCATGCGGAAACGATATCTGTCGCCTGCCTGCCAGATATGATTCGGTGTATAGACAAAGAACTGCGTATCCCAATCTTCCGACGGATTGGCCACGGCATGAATCTTAATGCCACGTGAGTTGTCGTAGCCTATGCCATCAAGAATGTTTGTCTCCAGCTTACCGTTCTTATCGCCGTCCTTTCCAACAAGACATGTTACGTCCTCGCCTTCGCAGTCGCTGTTCTTCACCCAGTTAATCCATGGAGAATAGTATTCCCACGACATATCGTCAAAATAGTAGTTGTTCTCCTCGGCTACTTCATTCAGGTTGAAGGCAATACACTGCATGCCGCTTTCACCAGCTTGTTCCTGCGTGATGACACCTTCGTAGGAATACTCTTCCCATTGGGTGCCGATATTGTAGTTGTTGTCAAGCATCTGCCAGTGAATATAGGAGCCTGGCTTCTTGTGCGACTGAACAGAAATCCTCGCGTTCTTGTCGGCACGCGCTTTCATGCTGAAGCGATACTTGTCACCAGCTTTTAGTGTGTGGTCATGGGCATAAATAAAGAACTGTGTTTGCCAGGCATTCGCTGGGTTGGCGATAGCATGCACCCTGACACCGCGTGATCCATCATAGCCTACTTCATTGACAATACGTGGCACATCCCCCTCACCATCTCCGTCACGACACACAAAACATGAGGCATCGTCCCCCTCACAGTTGCCGTTGGTCAGCATCTGAACCCAGCGTGATTGCACTCCCTCATCGTTGTCGCTGCTGTCGTCTGCTGGAGCCGGAGCCTCGGGCAGACTGCCATCGGTCGTATACATCAGTCTGGCACCTTCAGGGAAATCTACTTTGACACTTATTGAATTGGTGAAGAGTGTGCTGCCCTGATTGACGGTGGGTGCCGTCAGTCGTTCACTTGCATATGTCGCGGTGGCGTTTGAGGCCTCAGGCGTGGGTGTGGACGTCCATCCCCATGTCTCACCACCATCAGTGATACGGGCATAGGCCGTTCGACTCTTGGCTTCTGGATATGTAAGGCTGGTGACGAGCTGCCCGTTCTTGTCGCTTAGGCATATCGTGCCGCCATCGCAGTCCAACTTAAATGGTGCCTGCGTTGTCTTGATATAGTTGGAACCAAGCCAAACAACTTTGAATCCCTTGGCGGGAATTGAACCAATATCTGTAGGCATTTGCCATAGTTTCAGGTTGTTGGCATCGTTACTTAAATACATTCCCCCCAGGTTTATCGCCTGTTCGGTAGGGTTATATAGTTCAATCCAACTGTCAAAATTTGTAGCAGGACTTATCACTGTACCTGCATTAGAGGCCATCAACTCGTTGATAATAACGATGATGGATAAGATGGTTGACATCATAATATTTATATAATAATAGGTTTGAATATCTTATATAAATACGAGTTTATGACCAATTTCCCGAAAAAAAATATTCCAGACACCTATTGGCATCTGGAATACTTTTATATTAAAAACTTTCTTTTATTGCATGTCGTATACTACCTGCATCAGGCGTTTGCCCAGTGCGTCAGCTTCTTCCATAGTCTGTGCTTCGCTGTATACACGGATAATTGGCTCGGTGTTCGATTTGCGCAGATGAACCCATTTCGTGGGGAAGTCAATCTTTACACCGTCGATGTCATTGACGCTGGCTTCGGTGTCGGCAGCAAACATCTCCTTAACCTTCACGAGAATTGCATCAACATCCGTCTCAGGAGTCAGGTCGATGCGGTTCTTAGCAATCTGATAATCAGGGAATGTCTTGCGCAGCTCGCTAGCCTTCATGCCTTTCTGGGCCAAGCTACTCAGGAATAGGCCTATGCCTACGAGTGCATCACGTCCGTAATGGCTCTCAGGATAGATCACTCCGCCATTGCCTTCACCACCAATCACGGCACCCACTTCCTTCATCTTGGTGGTAACGTTCACCTCGCCTACGGCAGCAGCGGTATATTTGCCGCCATGCTTCTCGGTCACGTCGCGCAGTGCACGAGTAGACGAGAGGTTAGAAACAGTATTACCTTTATCGTGCGACAACACATAGTCGGCTACGCTGACCAGTGTGTATTCCTCGCCAAACATTTTACCATCCTCGCAGATAAATGCCAGACGGTCAACATCGGGGTCAACCACGATGCCAAGGTCGAATCCGCCCTGCTTCATCTTATCCATGATTCCCTGCAGGTTCTTCTCCAGAGGCTCTGGGTTATGGGCAAACTGTCCAGTACACTCGCTGTTCAGAATCTCAAAGTCCACTCCCAATGCCTTAAACAGGTCGGGCAGGATGATGCCGCCTACGCTGTTGATAGTGTCTGCGCATACACGGAACTTACGAGCCTTGATGGCGTCAACATCAACCAAGCGGAGGTCAAGTACCGACTGAATGTGCTGCTGGTTCATGGTGTCGTCCTTAACGACGTGTCCCAGCTTTTCAACGGGAGCATATTCGAAGTCTTCTGCCTCAGCAATAGCCAGTACTTTAGCACCGTCGGCTGCGGTGAGGAACTCACCCTCGCTGTTCAGCAGTTTAAGGGCATTCCATTGTGTGGGATTATGACTGGCAGTAATGATGATACCACCATCGGCCTTGTGCCAGCGGACGGCCAGCTCTGTGGTAGGTGTCGTGGCCAGGCCAATGTCAATCACCTCGTAGCCCATGCCTACCAATGTGCCACAAACAACGTCGCGTACCATTGGTCCAGAGATACGTCCGTCGCGACCAACAACAATCTTCTTGCCACCGATAAATGTGGCGTAAGCAGTTGTGAACTTAACAATGTCCAGTGGGTTCAGAGTGTCTCCTGTATGTCCGCCAATGGTTCCGCGGATGCCAGATATTGATTTTATAAGTGTCATAGATCACTAGTTTTTTGGAATGTTATTTCGTAATAATAGGGGTACACATAGCTCGAGGCAATGGCATGTCCCTGCGTGTGGGGCACAATCAGACGTACAGTTGCAATATGGTCGTCAGCACTACGTGCTCGTCCTACGTTGATGTAGGGGAATGGCGCCATAATACCTGTGGAAACAGAGGCTGAAGAATAGGTCTGGTACATCAAACTGTTCTGTGTGTATGAGGCCGTAAACGTATTACCCGAACGACTGACGTTGATATAGTCTGGATCATATGGCGATTTGTCGTTGTTGATAATAGTATTGTCCATGATGCATTGCTCGTAAAAGCGCATGATGAGCATGGTTGCCTTACCATCAGGAATTGGTGAGCCACAACCTTTATGTACAATCTGCATATAGACGCCGGTATTGTTCAGATAAACAAACTCATTTTTGCTCACGTCGGTCATGTCGCCTTGCTCATGAAACTGACTCTCAGTGATGACAACGATGTTTGAGTCGGCAATAAAATTCCTAATGGCATCGCGTTCTTTCTCTTTCTTCTCGCCATAGGTCTCATAGTCATTGCACGCAACGAATGCACACATACAGCATAGCGCAGCCAATGCAAAAAATAGTTTCTTCATATTTGTCTCTGTTCAATATTTTGCGCAAAGGTACGACTTTTCAATTAAAATAATGGAGTGAATAGTGAATTATTTACTACTACTACACATTAATTAACGTTTCTCGTTTTCCCCTTTTATCCTTTTAACTGCTCTTCAAAGGCCGCAATGGCTTCTTTGGTAATCTTGACAGCCTCTTCCAGTGAGCATTCCAGTCGTCCGCCAGAAGCATTCAGATGACCACCGCCATTAAAGAAACGAGCAGCCACCTCGTTGCAAGGGAAGTCGTCAACCGAACGCAGTGATACCCATATCAGATTCTCTTTCTCCGTATCCTCACGCAACGAGATGCTAAGCTTCAATCCCTTGATTTGCTGAGGAATGTTCACCAGTCCCTCGGCATCGCCCTTGATAAACTGGAAACGCTTCAAGTCGCTACGGCTCAGGGTGAAGTAGGCTGCATGGCGTGGCGCATCGTATACAAGTTTCTCGTAAAGCACATACCCCATCAGGCGGATACGGTTTTCCGAGTAGTTGTGATAGACGTTTCTGTAGATCTTATCTTTGTTAATCTGCTTGGTGAGTAATTGACCGATGATGAAAAAAATATCCGGGTCGGTCGAGTTGAACGTAAAGCCGCCCGTATCGGTCATCATACCGCAATAAACAGGAATGGCAAAATGTTTGCCCGCCTCCTCAAACAGTCCCAACTGCCATGCCAGACGGAACACCAGTTCGCAGGTGGATGAGGCTTTTGGTCGTGAGATGACGAGTGTGGCATCCACATCCGGATCCAAATGGTGGTCAATAAGCACCTTCTTGGCTGGCGAAGCCTTCAGTGCTGGCGCCATGTCTCCTGTACGCTCCAATGTGTTGATGTCCAGACAGATAATTAGGTCGGCATGTTGCAGTGTCCAGTCACATCCCTCCTTGTGCTTATCGTAACGGATAATCTTCTCGCTGTTGGGAAGCCACTGCAGGAAATCAGGATACTGATCGGGAATAATCACCTGTGGCTCTTTGCCCATCATCCTCAGGCACTCGGCAAAACCCAGGCAGGAGCCGATGGCATCACCATCGGGACTTCTGTGACTGACACAGATGATGGTCTCTGAATGATGAACAAGCGTGCGAAGTTGCTCGCACGCTTGTTCGTTAAGTATGTTTTCAAGCATCTGCTTTTTAACTCTTTTGTAGGCAATTATGCTCTTGTGTTAAAAGAGCTTGTTGGGATAAACGCCCTCGTCAACCAGCTTCTGGATGCGAGCTACGGTAGCATCACGGTCGGCAGCATAGGTCACACCGAACCAAACGCTGGTGGTGTCGAGCACCTCACAGGTAGCGGTACCCTCGTTGATGAGCTTGTTTACCATCAAAGGAATAAAGAACTCTGCCTTCAGGTTCTCCATGTTCTTTGGATCGCTCAGGAACTCCTTGAAGTAAGCCTCAGAGTGCTCGAAGTAATCGGGAGTGAAGCCCCACATGTTCATTGACACGGGAACGTTCTCCTCCAGGGGCTGCCATTCGCCCTGTTCATCCTTATACTTGATAGTGCCATCCATGCGCAGGATCTCAGTACGCTCAACCACGTCGGTCAGATGACGCTTGTCGTTGTAAGCACATACGCCACGAGCCACAGAACCGTTCTCGCTCAGGGTGTTGCATACGCGGAAGCCCACCATGGCATACTTGTTCTTAGCGCCCTCGGGCAGGTTACTCAGGTATTTGCCAATCTGCATGAAAGCGTCACGGCCGTAGAAATCATCACAGTTGATGACGCAGAAAGGCTCTTTGATAACGTCCTTACCCATCAGCACGGCATGGTTTGTTCCCCAGGGCTTAACACGACCTTCGGGCACCTTGAAGCCTTCGGGCAGAGCATCGAGTGCCTGGAAGCAGAGCTCGCAGGGAACCTGACCCTCATACTTAGCAAGAATCTGTGTGCGGAACTGCTCTTCGAAGTCCTTACGGATAACCCATACGATTTTGCCGAATCCAGCCTGAATGGCGTCATAGATACTATAGTCCATGATGGTCTCTCCGTTGGGACCCAGACCGTCAAGTTGTTTCAAACCACCGTAGCGGCTACCCATGCCAGCGGCAAGGAGGAAAAGAGTTGGTTTCATTTTAGCTATGTTTTTTAAGTGTTTAATAATTCTGTTGCAAAGTTACTACTTTTAATCGAGAAAGTGCCGTTGTAGCAGGATATTTTGTAAGCGTTCTACATAAATTAACAATTAGAACGGATAGCCTATGGCTAAGTGCAGTGAGTGCATATCCTTAAAGCGAGGAATGTTGAAATATCCCGATTTTCCTGTGTCATAAGGCACGTGCAGGCCAAAGCCCCAGTCCACACGCACTACCAGGAAGTCCAGGTCGTACCTCAGTCCAACACCCGTACCAGTGGCTATCTGTTTCAAGAATGTGGAAGCCTTCAGCGTTGTATTGTCAAACAGCGCCTTTAGGGCATTGACAGTCTGCTCATCATCGTCGTCATCTATCAGGAGGTCCGATTTCTGCTTCTGACTCCACACATTACCTGCATCCAGGAACAGGGCGCCATAGAGACTGCCAAACAGTCGGCGGCGATACTCCAGGTTCATCACCAACTTGATGTCGCCGTTGTGCATCATATACGAGAACTGCTTGTTGTCCTGGAAGCCAGGGAAGGCACCAGGGCCCAGGCTACGCACTGAGAACGCACGGATGCTGTTGGCACCACCCACATAGAAAGCCTCGCTGAATGGTGGTTCCAAAGTGTTGCCATAGCTGTAGATAACGCCAGCGTTGACATGACCTACCATCTGTGATTTGCTGTCCAGCGTCCACGTCTTGGTAAGGTCGGTCTCCATGCGTACAAACTGCGAGTACACATTTTTGAACAACGTCTTACCTTCCTTGTTCCAACTGTTTCCCTGTGCCACCACATCATAGAGTGCCGTGACGTTGCCCGATTCCTCGAGTGTCAGTTCCCAGCGGATGGGGTTCAGTTTGTTGCGTGGTGAGGTGTAGCTATACGTATAGCGCATCTTCGGAATGAAATAGTCTTCCATCGAGATGGCAATATACGGGTTCTTGACAATGATATCCTCAAAGGTGCTGGTGTGCGAGTTCATATACTGATATTTCAGTGTGATAGGCGAGAACTCATGACTACTGCTCTCCGACGATTGCCAGCGATAGGTCCATTCACCCGATGCGATGTGCATCTTGTAGTAATTTGGTCGTCTGACGACGTCCGTCGAAATCTTGGCGATGGTCCATGGCGTAGAATAGAAGCGCGGCTTCAGGTTGTTCCTGTTTCTGGCCTTCTCGCGTCTTCTCCTCATGACGTTACGCTCGCTATAGAAAGGCAGGATGATGCGTGGAAACTCAATGGATGCGTCGGCACCGTATTGATAGGAACTCATGTTCTCCTCCGTATTACTTGTCTGCCATTCATAGCTGCCGTGTATGTTAACGTCTAACTTCTCGCCTCCACGGAAAGCGTTCCTGCGAGTCACACCCATCCTTACCTCAGGTCCCATTCGCCCGATAGTACGGTTAATCACGTTGGTCTCGATATAGAAATCGTAGGGTTTGTCGAATGTACAGTTCAGTAGCAGGTCCAGTGTGTCGCGGTCACGCGGCGTAAACTGGAAGTCTGTACTGCTGAACACCCCCGTGGCGTTAATCTTCTGCATCGACTCCTGATAGTTGTCATAGCTGAAAGCCGTGCGTGGACGCAGTTTCATGTTGCGCAGAATGACGCCTGGTCGGATGGGGGAGTGCTTGCCGTTATAGCGCACCTTCAGGAAGTTTCTGCCCGTACTGTCCGTCAGTTCCTCCCTGAACGACCGTCTCATCTGCATGGTCACGTTGCCGATATACCAGGGACGAAGAGCCTCTTCTGGCAGCGAGTCGGCCAGTTGTAGTCTTAGTTTAGCCCTGTTCTGAACATCAAACGTGTCGGCCAGATACGATGCATAGCCCGATTGGTAATAGAAATAGCCATTGTTGCGGAACAGTTGTGTCAGCCGGCTACGCTCAGCATCCAAGGTGCTCACGTTGAAAGGCACCCCCTCCTTGATGCTAGCCTCCTTCTTGGTCGAGTCGATAAGCGCTTGCATCTGTGCTGGGAAGTTCACGTAGCTCATGGTGTCGATGGTAAACAGCGTATCCAAGTTCACCGTATAGCCAATCTTCATCTTCTTTGGGTTCTTTTGCGGCACCTCTTCGTAGGTCACGCTGCCATGCAGGTAACCGTTCTTCCTGAGTACCGACTGTGCCACTGAGGCACGCAGGGCAGGGTTCACCTGACTCATCAGTACGGGTGCCTTGCCGAACGACTTGTTCAGCCATTTCTTGAACTTGCCACTCGACCCCTGTGCATAGTTCCATATCCACAGACCATAAGGGAATGGCGTGCGATAATAGCTGCTGCCAAACAGCGCACCATTTGGGGCAGTGGCCAAAGCCGCTTCCAACTCCTCTTGTGTGGCAACAAAGTGGTCGTTCTTCTCGTAGTTCTGATAGTCAATCTTTGTCAGTCCGATGAACAGTTTGTCGTCATCGGGCACCAACTTCGTGGTCGAGCAGGCAGCCGTCAGCAGCACACCCGCCATCAGAACGAGATATTTAGCGTATCGTGTCATTACTTACTGTTTTTGTTGAGTCGCGACGCATGTTGAGCGTTCTGTTCATCGGCATCGTGCGCTCCGTGTCGTTTTTCAGTTTAAACACCTGCCACCAATGGTCCAGCTTGCGCTTCCATATAAAGCCGCCGCCATATTCACTGGTATAGCCTTCCAGCCAGTCGTACACGTTCTGGTTGTAGAACAGTTTCACGTATTGGTTCGACGTCGGACTCAGTCGATATTCCATGGCCACATTGTCGAAGAACGACTGCTTTTGGCCTTGCATCTCGTTGCCCGATGACACCTTACCACCAATCTGCACCTTCATGCGGTTGTTCCAGAAACGCTTTGCAAACTTAAACGAGTAGTCAGTGTGCGACTGTCCAGTGGCGTCAGTATTGTTGTCCAGTCCGATGCTCAGGTCCACCGATCTCAGGGCATTACCTGTGATGTTGTTGATCTCACTCTCCAGAAAGGCACTCAAGGCATTATTCATCAGCGACGAGCTGTTGTTACCCTCGGCCATATACATGCCTGTGGTCAGCATCGTCACAGCCAGTTTTCCACGCTGCTCCACAGACATGGCGTTCAACTCGCTATTCACAGTATAGTCCTCAGGTGCCGAGATGATGAACTGTAGTCCCATGTCCTGCAGTGTGCGTGTGATGGCCACACCACAGTCGAACGCCACGCTCCTGGTAGGCTCGCCTTCACGTCCTATAGACGCTGTATGGTGTTCTGTTGCCGTGATGTTCAGCGTGGGGTTCATCACATCGCCCGTAAACTCCACATAACTTCCCTCCTGAATATTAAAAGTCTTCAAAGGAATCACTGGCAGCGAGTATTTCATCTGTCCACTTGTCAGTGTGTAGCGTCCCGTCATGAGGATGCCATCCGTGTTATTGTATTTCATGCGGAGGTCGCCACCGCCAAACAGTTCCACGTAGTTCGACTGATCCACGTTGAGGCCACACTTCACATGTGCTCCCTGGTCAATGCTGATGCGGAGGTCCATGTCCAGACCCTCTGGCTGTGGACGTTGTACCACCGTCTGGGTTGTGTCGTTAAAGTCAGTGAACTTCACCAGCTCGTCCATCTGATTGTCTGTCGACAGAGGCGAATCCAACAACAGGTAAGTCAGGTCTGTATTGCCCAGCACATCCAGTCGGCCACGCATCTTGAGGCGGTCCACAGGTCCTTGCATCGAAGCGAAGAAGTTGACGAACGCCTTACCAAAGGCAATCGAGTTGGCCGTCTGCTTCGAGTTGATCAGTTGGAAATCCTGTGCCCTCATCCTCATGTTCATCGTCATGTTGTCCAGGTCGTGGAAGTCAATCTCACCCATGATGTTCAGTGGGTTGTCGTTGTAGGCATACATGGTGAAGTTCTCCAGTAGCAACTTCGACTGTTGGATACGCACAGGGTCGTTGTCGAAACGCAGACGCACGCCATAAGGCTGACTGAACAGGTAGGCCGACTCTAGATACACCTCGCCGTTCACGTTCGGACTGCTCAGCGAACCCTCGATGCTCATCTCACCCTCGGCCACACCTTCCAAGCCAATCAGTTGGTCAGGAATAAAACCATTTATCAGGTTCAGCGGGGCCTGTGTCAGCGTGAGTGTCGCCGTCAGGTATTCATGGCCGTCCGTCACCTTTTTGTTCTTATAACTACCACTCAGCATGGCAATCTCCTTGCCGTCCTGCATCAGTGTTCCCTCCACAGCATGCGTTTCGTCCTCGCGCTGCAGGTAAACAAACTCCGTACTGATGTTACCCATGCGGCATCCCTCGTACGTCATGTTTCTCACCTCCATGTCGCTGGCCACGGAAATCTGCTTGTTCTCGTTCATCGTCAGGTGATAGTCGCCGTTCAGCAAACCTGTGATATGTGGCACATAAGGAATAGCCGTGGTGAGTTGGTCCAGGTCGAACTTGTTAAGACTGATGGTCAGGTCCTGCAGCATGGCAGAGTTCTGCTCCTCCGAGTACACCCTGACACCCGTACCGTCGTCGGCCAGCAGACTCACATCTGCCTGCAGTTTCAGGTCGTTCCTCAGGAAAAGGAAGTTGTCCTTGTTCAGTGCGAATTCACGATAACCGATGGTGGGGCGTTCTGGCAACAGGTGGAAACGCAGTCCGTCCTGCTCCATCTCAACCTTGGCACCCAGTCGCAGACCCATGCGCTGGTCGCGGTCAAAGAATCGCAGACCCATGCTCATGCCGTGCTCCTGGAAGAGTCCGTCTATCAGGGCCGTAAACACAAACTGCGGATTCCTGCGGTTGTTGGCCACCCGTCCTTGGAACGTCAGTCCGTGGTTGGGCTTGTCTATTAGTGTCACGAAGATCGAGTCGATACGTGTGGAGTCGGCGTTGAGGCCCAAAAGATGTGCCTCGCCGTTGAGACCCTTCTCAGGCGATGTCGTGATATTAATTAAGAGGTCTTTAAAGTCGATATTGGCAGCCGCTTTCAGGAAGTTGGCCATGGGGTTGCCCTGCTGACTGCTCACATAGAGGCGAGCCACAGGCAGCAACTCCTTAAACACATCCGTGTTGATCACGCGTTTATGCATCTGCGTGTTGATACTGTCGCCCAGCGCAGCCAGCTGATCCGCCAGTGGCATATAGCCACCGCTGACATCCATCTTGATAATCAGTGTGCCACTCTGTGCACGGACGTAGGTCGTATCAGGGTTAGCTCGCAACAGCAGTCCCACTTTCTCAGGGTGATAGGTATGTAGCGAGTCGCGCAGATAGATATGTTCCATCAGTCCGCTCAGGTAGTGCGTATCGTCCATGTTACTGCTCATCTCCACGTCGCCAGACAGTCCTATGGTCAGAGGATGCTCAGTAACATCCAGTGCAAAAAGGTCCAGATGTGCCAGTTGTGTCGATATGGTCGACTTCAGCATGTCGCGCTTGCCCTCCTTACCCAGAGTGGCATCCAGGTTGATGGTGCCTTCTATGATCTTGTTGCAAGCCATGATGTCTGCCATGGCATGTCCGTTCTTCAGGTTGGCCTGCAGTCGGATGTCGTCCATGTTCTTCCTGTTATATACCAGGTGACGGATGTTGGCATCAGCATTCAGCCATGCGCCTGGCTTGAAGAAGTCCGTGCCAGTGCCTTTCACAGCGAAGTCGGCATCGAGTATGCCTAGTCCTATGCCAGGCAGGAACTGTCCCAGGTTCAGACTGCTGATGTCGCCCTTGGCATCGTAGGCCATCTGTCGCTGGTCGAAGTTGGCCGTCAGTGTGGCGCGTGCTTGTCCCAGCGTGGCCACAAGGTCGGTTGCGTAGAGAGAGCCGTTGACGCTGGCTGTTCCGTTGATGGCCAGTCCAGAGGGAATCGAGAAGGCGTCCTGAGGCACGTCGAACGTGCGCAGCAGTGGCTTCACGTCGTACGACTTCGCCCTGAGTTGCAGTTGCGCCAGCAGGTGATCCATGTCCATCACGTTCTTCACCATGCCGCTGCCAGCTGCCTCAAAGAGGGTGGGCCATGTCAGCTGGTCGATGTCGAACTGTGCCTGCTGCAGGTTGCCCTGTATCTGTCCTTCCAGTATCAGTGGCCATTCCGGCAGGTGTTGTGTGTCAATGCCGTCATAGAAGAACGCCATATCCTGCTTACCCATCTGTGCGTCCAACTTGATGTCCATGTGTCCAGGGTTCACGTCGTCGGCCACGTTGAAGTCCACGTCGGCCTTACCCGTGATGCTCGTGTATGGCGTGCGCAGTGTGAGCCATGGCATTCGGATGCCCGTGCCGTCAATGGTCACAGGTGCTTTCATCTCTGTCACGTCCAGTCCGCACACCTCGTGCAGGGCGGCATGTGCTATGTTCAACTTCGTGATGGTGTCTGTGTAGAGGATCGAGTCGATGGCCACGTCAATGCTGCTTATATCCATGTGACTGTAGTCCATCAGGTTGGGGTGGAGCATGTTGCGCGTGTATGGCTCGAAGGGCAGGTCGAACATCAGTCGTCCTTGCTGCCATTTGAATGCCCCCACCTCGTAGCGGTTCTTGGCCAGGTTGATGCGGCCGTCCTTGGCCAGCATGCTTGCTGCCTCTACGCCAATGAGCATAGAGTCGCCTGGCATATGTATGTTTACTTTCGAATGTTCAATGTTGATGGCATCAAACTTGATGCGCCAGGGCGTGGGCCCTGTCTCTGTGGTGTCCACCTCGGCCGTATCGCTCAGCAGCACCGTTATGTCGGCATCAGCCAGCGTGGCCTCACTTAGGTTCACATCACCTGTGGCCAGGTTGATGAGGCTGGGGTTCATTTGCAGAAGTCCCATCCAGCCTTTCACCTGCACATCAGGAATCATGCTCAGTGTGTTGATGTGCGCCTGCTGTATCTCCAAAATGTCGACAGCCACGCGCCCTTCAAAGAGTGGCAGCAGCTGTACGTCGACCACGGTGCTGCCAATATTTGCTATTGTGTCGTTTTCCTGTTTCACCAGTACCCCGTCAAGACTCAGGTCTAGTGGAAAACTCAGACTCACACCCTCAATACTGATGTCCATTCCCATCTGCTCAGAGGCAATCTCTGTGGCCTCCTTCACCAGCCAGCGCTGTACGGGGGGCACATAGATGATAAACGGCAGTGCGAGGATGGCTACTACCGTTACGACCAGGAAAGTGGTTAGGCGTTTGAGTCTTTTCTTCACGTTCTAATGATTCTGTGCAATGGCCTGCCACAACGTGTCGTGGGGCAGGGGAGCCTCAATGATTATTGTTTCATGACTCACAGGGTGCTCGAACTCCACACGGTGACTCTGCAGCGAGATGCTGCCGTCAGGGTTCGAGCGCTTGGCGCCATATTTCAGGTCGCCCTTGATGGGGCAGCCCATGGTCGAGAGCTGACAGCGAATCTGATGATGGCGACCTGTCATCAGCTGTACCTCCACCAGTGTGTAGTTGTCCGTCCTGCCAATCACCTTGTATTTCAGAATGGCCTTCTTGGCGTTGGGGCGCTCTCTGTCGTAAGCATAACTCTTGTTCTGCTTCTCGTTGCGCACCAGCCAGTGTTCCAAAGTGCCTTCAGGCTCCTTCGGAAAGTTCTGCACCAGTGCCCAATAGGTCTTGTGCACCTTCCCCTCGGCAAACATCTTGTTCAGTCGGGTCAGGGCCTTCGAAGTGCGTGCAAAGACCACCAGTCCGCTCACGGGTCGATCTAGTCTGTGCACCACGCCGAGAAACACCTCGCCAGGCTTCTGGTATTTCTCCTTGATGTAGTCTTTCACCAAATCAGAGAGGGGGCGATCGCCAGTCTTGTCTCCCTGCACGATCTCCCCACTCTGTTTGTTGACTATAATAATATGGTTGTCCTCGTAAACGACTTCCATACTTCTTACATCTTACTTCTTGTTTCTTACATGTTCATACCACCGTCAACCTGGATAACCTGACCGCTTACATAGCTTGACAGATCAGAAGCCAGGAAGGTAGCTACATTGGCAATATCCTCAACCTGTCCACCACGGCGGAGGGGAATCTTCTGCTTCCACTCGTTGCGAACATCCTCAGGCAGGGCAGCGGTCATGGCTGTCTCGATGAAGCCAGGGGCGATGGCGTTGGCGCGAATGCCCTTGGGACCCATCTCCTGAGCGATTGACTTAGCCAGGGCAATCAAACCAGCCTTTGAGGCAGCGTAGTTAGCCTGACCAGCATTACCATGAACACCAACAACAGAAGCCATGTTGATGATTGAACCACCACGCTGACGCATCATCACGGGCACACAAGCGTGGATGAAGTTGAATGCACTCTTCAGGTTAACGGCAATCACAGCGTCCCACTGCTGCTCAGTCATGCGCAGCATCAGTCCGTCCTTGGTGATACCAGCGTTGTTCACCAGAATATCGATAGAACCAAACTCTTCCTTGACAGCCTTCACAACCTCCTCGGTCTGAGCAAAGTCGGCAGCGTTCGAAGCGTAGCTCTTAGCCTTTACGCCCAGAGCGGCAATCTCTTTCTCTGTCTCCTCGTTTACCTGCAGGTCGGTGAATGCGATGTTACAGCCCTCCTGGGCATACTTCAGTGCGATAGCCTTTCCGATACCGCGTGCAGCACCAGTAATCAGCGCTGTCTTACCTTCTAATAATCCCATTTTTTAATGTTTATTATAATAATGTTATTGCTTAATCTTCTTTCCCAGAGCGCCATACACAAACTTGGCCACCTGAGGCTTCGTGGCCTCTTCGGTCATGCCGTGTGCGATGCGTCCATATATATAAGGTACTTCCAGTCCCTTGATACAATAGTGGGTGATGTCGGCCACCAGGTCCACATTGTCAATGTCGAACTCGCCATCCTCCTTGCCCTCGGCAAACACCTTGCGGAACAGCTCCACCTCGGCATCGTCGAAGTGACGGCGCACCTTCTCCACCATCCAGATGTTGCGGAAGAACTCGGCACGCAGGTTACCGTTGCGCACCACCGTCTCGCGAATCATGCTCAGGTGGGTGTAGATCAGTTCGATGACCTTTTCCTGTGGACTGATTTTGCGGGTGGCCACCTCGTCGAGCTTGTCGCTCAGGCGTTCCAACTCGGTTTCGATGACGGCATAATAGATGTCCTCCTTCGATTTGAAGTAGGTGTACAATGTGCGACGCCCCTTGCCTGAGGCCTGGGCAATGTCGTTCATCGTGGTGTTCTCGAGTCCGTTCTTGGCAAACAACTGACGGGCCACGTCCACAAGCAGTTGTCGCGTCTTAGATATTGACATCTCTCTCTTTCTCCTTTCTGAGTTGTTCTTTTTACCATTGCACACAATGGCTATCTTGTGCAAAAGTACGTCATTTATTTGAAATAGCCAAGCTTTTTGCCTGAAAAAGTGGAAAAATGCAAAAAAGTCGCATCAAAATTTGGATATCTCAGAAAATAGTCGTACCTTTGCACCCGCAAAACAGGAAAGGCCTGTTTAATCATGGTTAATATCGCGGAGTGGAGCAGTTGGTAGCTCGCCAGGCTCATAACCTGGAGGTCGCATGTTCGAGTCCTGCCTCCGCAACTCAGAAGCCCGATTTCTATCGGGCTTTTTTCGTTTTAGCAGCCTTACATAGGCTGCTTTTTTTGTGAGTATACGATAAAAAAGAGACTGTGTCGCGTTTGGCACAGTCTCTTTTCTTTGTTTACATGTGATATTTACTGCCAGGCAGCCATTCTATATCGTTGTTGTGTATCTGTTTGATTTCCATCCAATCCATTGGGATATAAAAACTCTGATTTCTTGCATTCAGGAAGAGAATCTTGAGGCTTTGGTCCCCGTAACCACCCACCTGCAGGCGGAAGAGTCCTGCTCTCATTGCTGCATGACCGGCACCTTCTGTGTTGTTGATGTTAAGTCCCATAATGTTCGTTATGTAACGATCGCTGTCTTCCTTGTCGAATCTATCATAGAAGGTATATTCCAGATAGGGGGCATAATGCGTTTTCACAAAATCCGTCAATGCGTTGCACAGGTCGTTCACCAGTTTCATTTTTTCCTCGCCCTTGACAGGAATCTCATAAAGGGTGCCTTCTTGCAGGGCTGTTTTCTCACCTTTCTTCTGCCAGTCAAAGCAAATGATGTTTCCGTTGAAGCGCTCACCATTTTCATTTAGGTATTTCACAGGAATCTCCTTCACACCCTTGACGCTTGAGATGAGGTTCAGTACCAGTTGTTGTACATCCTCCTTGTGGGCCAATTGTTTGAGGGGCGTCTTTTCTTCTTTGTGATATGTGAACATTTCCCAGACATCTTCATTCTTTTTCTGGAAATTATAAGTTATGAACTCAGGATAATATCTGTAATTAGTACTAAATTCCTTTCCTTTCATATCGTCTGGCAGCGAGTCGGACAGAGCCTTGGTGGCCAGAACAAACTCGATGGTATCTTTACCATTGATATGAGTTTCGTATTCATAATACTTGGCTGCCTTTGGACGGTATTTCTCCTGCAGGTGTTTGATGCCCTTATTAAAGTAGTTCCGGATGGCCATTTCTCGTTCTCTCACGCTATCATTTTCAAAGTTTTTGGTGTGATAACGTCCCCAATAGCGGTAATAACTAGTGGTGGTGGAATCGCTGTTCATTGTGTGTTCAAAGAAACTATCCATGCTGTCAAGCCTTTCAACAAACTCCTCGATGGTCTCTGGCAGGGGCAGTTCCTCTGCTTCTGTTGTGGTATTGTTGTTGTTTTGGCAGGCGCACAAGGTCAGGAGCATTGTGGCCCATATCATGATTTTCTTCATTCTGTTTCTAATGTGTTTAATTGATTTTTGTATTCAGCCATAAGCTGTTCGCCTTTACCTCTCATCTCGCGCTCCAACGATTCGAACGATATCTGTTCGCAGCTTGTCCTCACATAGGCCATCTGTCTCTCCATCTCATATCGTTTCTTGGCTTGTTGGGCTTGAAGCGCTTCGCTTTTTTGAGTCTCAGGCGGGGTGAACAGTAACCACATGAAGCCTGCCACACATGCTGCAGCCACCCAGGGCCATAGTCTGATGGTGCGATGCGGACGAACCTCCTCGCGTGCTTTCGCCATCACGTTCTGTTTCAGTGACTCTGATGCCTTGAACTCGCATTGCGGTTTCAGCATCTGCTCGATATCTTCTATGTAATCTATGTTCATCGTTGTTCTCCTTTCTTGTTTATCATTTGCTGTAGGTGCTGGACGGCGTAACGATAGCGTGACTTTGCTGTAGCTTCGGGGATATCCTGCAATTCTGCTATTTGTTTGAACGTCAGGTCGTCATAACATTTCAGACGTACGATCTCCGATTGTTCCCTGGGCAAGGTTTCCAGCAGTCGGTTCACCCTCATGTATTCCTCGTGAATCTGTCGGTCGCTGTCGTTGATAGCCACCTCTTGAACTTTGTCGAGCATCACTACCTTGGGTGCTTTCTTTCGGAAGTAATCCGTACAGGCATTGCTGATGGCACGGATGATATACTGCTCCATGTTGTCCACCCGTGTTTTTTCTTTCAGTCGGCGGAAGACGCCCAGCAGCACCTCTTGAACCAGATCCTCCGCATCTTCTCTGATGCCGATGCGCATATAGGCAAAACGGAACAGCCAGTCTTGTCGCTCTGTGACAATCCGCTCTAGTTCTGTGACTATGTGTTCCGTTTCTTCGTTCATCGTTTTTTTGAGGTTTTTACTTATAAAGACGCAAAGGTAAGAAAAAAGATTTAAATGAGACCGAAAAAATTTTTCATTTGCCCTATAAGTGCTTGAGGAGAATAGTATGAGAACTTAATTTTTTTTGTCAGAAGAGTGGTTTTTATAATGCTTTTTCGTACCTTTGCACCCAGAGAATTTATGGCAGTATATCAATTAGACGATAACCTTTGGTTCCCAGACCCTCACTTGGGCGAGGAAGACGGACTGGTGGCTGTGGGGGGTGACCTCTCAGTTGACCGTCTGTTGTTGGCCTATAGCAATGGTTTCTTTCCCTGGTATTCGTATCGCGATCAGGAAGAGCCTTTGTGGTTCTGTCCGCTGCAGCGCTTCGTCATCTTTCCTGACGAGGTGCATGTGAGTCACTCCATGCGCCAGTTGATGCGCCAGGATCGTTATCATGTCACCTTTGACAAGGATTTCGATGGCGTTATCCGTGGTTGCGCCACTGCCCAAAACCGTGACGGTGAAGATGGCGCCTGGCTGGGTCCTCACATCATTGAGGCCTATACTGAACTACATCGGCAGGGTTTTGCCTTAAGTGTGGAGGTGTGGGAGAAAACGGCCGACAACGATATGGCGCGACTGGTGGGTGGACTCTATGGTGTGCAACTGGGCAGGGCGTTCTTTGGCGAGAGCATGTTCTCGCTGGTGCCCAGCGCCTCGAAGTTGGCCTTGATCCACATGGCCCAAACCTTTCATCAAGTGGGTGGAACTCTCATTGACTGTCAGCTTGAGACACCCCACTTGCGTTCTATGGGTGGACGCTATATTCCCTACGACGACTATCTGAAGATTATCAGAACAATATAATATATATAATAAGGTATAATAACTAAAAGCCTTAGCAATTTTTTTGCAATTAGGGGTATTTGATTGGATCGCTTGTGGGTCTTATAGACAAACAACGAGACCAAAACAGAGGTATGGACTACAACAAACAAGCGTTTGAACACCTGTTCAAGGACAACTATCCACACATGTATCGCATGGCCTTCTCGCTGGTTGAGAATGCTGACGATGCCAAAGATGCTGTGCACCAGGTGTTTACACTTATCTGGAAAAACAAACCCCAGATAAGCAGTGAGAGCATCCGAGGCTATCTGCTGGCGGCCACCCGCAATCAATGTCTGCATCTGCTGAAGCAGCGACAGTTGCAGCGACGCATGGAACTGGAGATGCAGCACAGGATGGCCCAGAGCGAGGAGGCTGAACATGATGAGCTGATGCAGCAGCTTCAGCAAGTGATCGACAGTAACCTGACGGAGCAGGACAGGCGTGTCTTGCAATTGCATTACGACGACGAGATGACTTACCAGGAGACGGCCACGGTGCTGGGCATCAGTGCGTCGACTGTCAACAAGCACATCACGCAGTCGCTGGCCAAGATTAGACGAACCCTTAAAATTGCTAAGTAACATGAAAACAGAAGATATCGATAAGAAGATTGGAATGCCCGATGTCAACGACGAGTGGGCAAAGTTCGAGAGCGAGGTCATCAACAAGGAGAAGGTCGCTCCCCAGAAAAACCGTCGCACCTTGTATGCCTGGCTGGGTGGCATGGGTATTGCTGCCTCGCTGCTGCTCTTCTTTGTGCTCAGCATGAAGGACGAGTTGGCCGAGGAGCCTCTGCTCACGGCTCAGGCAAAGATTGAGAAAAATGTTGTTGAGAGTACGATGGTAGAAAGTGCCGTTGAGGAACCGACAGCAAAAAGTCCCATCGCTACTGCAATAGCTGAGAAGGCCTACGAACAGAACAGCGATCTTGACAGAGTGACGGGCATCGATGATGGTCGTGATGAGGTGGTTCAACCCCTTGACACAACCCGTCGAATTGAGATGCGCGAGTATGAAGGGCTTGGCTATACAAGTATTGATGAAGCCCTGCAGGGACGCATTGTAGGTCTGGACATCGTTAAGAATGCAGGCAATCTGGGAGCAGGCAATAGGGTGCGCCTTCGTGGAACGGGAGCAACGTCTTCTTCTGATGGTGACGACTCTCCACTCATTGTGTTGAATGGCAAAATACTTCATTTGAAACTTGATGATGAGGTCTGGATGCATGCCACTAAGGATGAATTCCAGAAGATACTCCATTTGGATAATCAGACCGTCGAGTCTATCCGTGTGCTAAAGGATGCTGCAGCTACTGCCGTCTATGGTAGTCAGGGCTGGAATGGTGTGCTTGAGATTACCACAAAACCTATAAAGACCCTTCCCGACAGTCTCATTGCCAAGGTGAAGGCCTACGAAAAAAAGAGCGATCCAAAGATTCTGGTAGGTCGTGATCAATTAGAGCAAACAACGTATGTTGTGCCAACCTCGCGCATTGCCCCAATCATCAAACAAAAGCGTGCGAAGAAGCAGCAGGTGAACAGCATCACGTTTAAGGTGGACGAGAACCTGAAGGCTTTGGAGAAAACGGTGGTGGCACATTATGATGGACGGTTGGCGGCTCAGTATCTGCTTGGTCAGGATGGCGTCAAGGTGGACGACCAGCATGTGGTGGCCATGAGCTTTGCCGATGCCCAGAACTTGCGAATAATAGTGAAGGATGCTTTCTTCCAGTGCATGGTGAAGGCCTATGCCGAGCACAAAAGCGTCACACTGTCGCCCGATATGATGTGGCTGCTGATTAGTCAGGGCTTCGCCCGTTATGTGAATGCCCACAGCGAGGAGCTTCGCTCGCAATTGGTTTATCATGAGGGAAAGCAGGACCTGGCGGTTGAGACGAAGGACGACCTGCTGTCGTCTGAGGCCGACTGGGGCAAACTGATGAACAACTTCTCGAAGGAGATTGAACGCCATACGAAGGGCGAGGTGGCTCAGGTCCTCGCGGCCGACTTCTCAACGACGACGCCTGTGGAGCGTATCGCCTCGCAGATCACGCTGATGGAGAGCATGAAGTCGTACTTCGATTATCTGGCTGTCCGACTGGGTTGTGGCATCCCCAGCGTCACCCTGCAGGGCACGCCCGACGACTGGCGTGCTGTGCTCAGCAAGACGCAGAAATTGGGACAATATGGACTTAGCGAATGGACGCAGAGTCTGGAGCCCATCCTCAACGAGTTTATCAAGACGGCCGAGGGAAAACCTAATCAGAGGTTCTGGCAGGAGATGGTGAAGAAGCAGCGGGTGGACGGGCTTGCAACTGTTCGTCCTTGCTCTGGAGACAGACCCACTATGCTCGATGGCTGGATACTGAAGTTCTTCCCCACGGAGTATGGCAATACGCTCGACATGGTGCCCCACACCAAGAGCATGCCTGCTGAGTTTGTGCGTGTCGACTTTAAGTATCGCATCATCGAACCCCTCAGTGGTGCCATCATGAGTGAGACACCCATGGAACTGATGTCTGGTTTCATCGGTGCTTTGGACGACGAGAAGGCTAACATGCTCATCCCTCAGATAGGCTGGTTGGTGCGTGTAAAGGGGGAAACGACGAAGTAAAGCCCACCATCCAAACATCTTTTTCTTTGGTACAAAACAGCGGTAACGTGACTACCAAACTTTGGTATCCACGCTACCACTGTTTGGTACGCTCACTACCACCCTTTGGTAGCCTGGCTACCAACGCTTGGTAGTGTGGCTACCAAGGCTTGGTACTGACGCTACCAAGCGTTGGTACTGTGCGTACCAAATTTTGGTATTGAGTTGGTACTGTGAGTACCAGAGGGCTTGGTACTGTGAGTACCAACCCCATGGTACCAGGGGTTTCGCGCATTTTGGGGGGTAAAAAGGCAGGTGAAACTTGACTCTGTTTTGTGTTGCTTTTTTTGTGCTTGTCACAAAATTTCTACGCATATTATTTGTCAGTGTCCAGATTTCTAATTATCTTTGCAGCGGTTTATTCAACCAAGAACAATTTGACAACGTTAAAAGTCTTTTATATATGGTTTTTAAATGTAGTTTTCTGTTGGGGTTGTTGTTACTTACCCCGTGTAACAAAATTAGTTCTCAAGTTCTATTGACGAAAGACGCCATAGGATTTGAGGAAGGTGATTTCACTAGAAACAAATTGGATTATTTTAATCCAGGTGATGGTGGTCAAAACTGTTTATGGAATTTCTCTGATTTGGAAATCTCTCGTTCTTCACATTCAGTAATCCAACGAACAGACAGTTTGGAGCGAATGGTGATGATAGATGACAAGCAGATGACCTATTATATGATGAGAGGGGACAGCCTAATGGAGATTGGCAACGAGAATCCTCTAAAGGAGACCTATTACTATAAACCTCTTTGCAGCATGATTTATCCGATGACTTATGAGGATTCTTTCTCAAAGGACTTTGAAGGCTATGGCATCTACTGCGGAAATCATTTCTTCAAGGAAGTGGGCGTTTGTAACGTGATAGTGGATGGTCAAGGTGATATAGTGCTGTCAGAGACAGACACCCTGAAGAATGCCTTGCGTGTGTATAAACTCAAGTCCTATTCCATTGCGATGGATGTGGATCCCTCAAAGATAGATTCTGCACAGTTGAAGCAGGTGATAGAGGAGAAATATGAATGGTATGTAAGAGGGTATAATAAGCCTATATTGGAGTCAGTAACTAGTACCAGTTATGCAAATCTCTCTCCAATAGGAACGACACATTATGCCTACTGTTGTCTTCCAGATAATCAGTCGTTCAATGAGGATAATCTGTCCTCTGAAGATGATAACGGTAATGACGGACAAAACACCTCGAACATTCCTAAAGATATTATTCATTACACGGTGACAGTAGAGGGAGGTGTCGTAAACATAGAATACAGTCTGGATGCCAAAGCGAACGTCACTATGCTGATATCAAACCCGCTGGGTGTGATTTACTCCAACAAGAGGTTTACACAGGATGCCGGCACAGGTTATCATGCTGATTTTAATATCGCAGGTTTACGTCCAGGAGTATATGTGCTTTACATCAATGTAAACGGCAAAGTTTATCATGAGACCATAAGAAAGTAACCAGAATAAAACTAGACAAATATCCAAACAACAATGAAGAAGAGAAATATTATGTTTTCAAATCTTATGAGATTTGCTCTACTCATCCTATGTACCTTAATCAATGTTCCCATGTGGGGCCAAGTTAGGGAAGTCAAGAACGCGCCATCGCCTGAAGTCGCAAATTTAGGTACCTTTGGCAGCATACCTGTAGGTCACTATACGGGAACACCAGAGATAACAGTGCCCTTATATACCATGAAGGTTGGCAAGCTGTCTCTGCCTATCCAGGCATCATATCATCTGGCGAATGTTAAGCCCCACACACCTCCCACTTCTTTAGGAATCGGATGGGCTCTCTCCGCAGGAGGTTATATAGCAAGGAGAGTAATCGGTGTACAGGATGAAAAAGTTTCTGGGTGGGGTGGTAGGACGGTCCAAGCAGGTTTTTATTTTAATCATAATAAGATTAAGGAAATTGAAAATAGTACAGACAAGTCAGGTAAACTCCAAGAATATACACATTTAAGAGAGCTGGAAAAGGAAGGTTGGTATGAGTTGTCTGCAGATGAATTCTCTTTTAGTTTTAATGGCTGTCAGGGAACTTTTTTTATGGACATGGATGGTCAATGGAGAGTTGTATCTGATAACAATATCATTGTAGAGTTTGATGAAAAGAGCGGTTTCATCACAAATGACTCTTTGCCCAAAAGATTTCCCTATCTAAGTGCATCGAAATTTGATATGAATGAGAAGTTCTTTAATAAATTCACATTAATAACCCCAGATGGTACGAGATATGAGTTTGGCGGTGGCAATGCAACGGAATACAGCGCTTTCTATTATAATCAGAATCCACGTCAAGGGGATCTTATTGCGACATGTTGGAGACTTTCCAGGATAACAACTGTTGATAAAAAAGTTATCAACTTCGAATATGCGTCTGATTCCTATATGTGTGATATTCATTATGCCCCGCAGTTGATATCTGAATGGACAAGTAGATTTTATCCTTATCCACCATGCCGACGTACAGAAGAAAACTATGGGAAATACGGATACTCAGGTTTCCTCACGATGCCAGCACGTTTGATAAAAATATCCAGTGATAATGAATCCATATCATTTAACTATAATCGTGATGAAAGTTATGGAGATTTGTTTCTTTCAACTACACAGTGTCTGTATTGGGACAAAGAAAAAGAGGACGACGATTATATTCGTCATCAATATGGAAATTATTTAACTTATGAAGATCTTGATGATAATCGTTTTTTCTTTTATATGGGCATAGAGAAACGCGAGAAAGAGAAGGAAAATAGAGAGGCAATTGCAAAGAAATTGACGCAGGATTATTTATCTGCTATGGAAATTGTTCGTCCAGATGGAAATAATATGAAGGTTAATTTTTACTATATTACGGAATGCAAAAGGAAGCTACTTTCAAATATTCAATTCTCTTCTGAAGGTTTTACTGAATACATCGAGTCCCCAATAGGCGACATTATTGTTCCGGTCAATTCTGAGAGTTCTATAAGACAAATTCCAAATCAGGCCGTCATTAACGGCATAATAACTGATGCACAAGAATCTGTCATTAGTAGCAAAAGGGAATATCAATATAAATTTGAATATAATTTGGGCAACCAACCAGAGGAAAAGTGGCCCAATAGAAGTCCTCTGACTTTTACAGACTCATGGGGCTATTTCTCAAGAAATGGCTATAATTCCAAAGATAAAAGAGAATGGTCTGCAACATATGATTATATAGAAAGTGATTATAAGATAAGAGAACCGTCAGAATTTGACACCGAGATATTTACTCTTAAGAGTATAGGATACCCAACAGGAGGAAAAACGGAACTGCAATATGAATTAAACCATTTTTCTAAAGTGTTTGATATCCGGACGTGTTCTCTGAAGGACTCTCTTGGTACGGCAGGAGGCCTTCGTGTGAGAAGGTTAATGAATTTTGATTCCTCTGATTCTCTTTTATATACAAAAGAATATGTGTACCTGAATGCAAATGGAGAATGCAGCGGTATTTCAAAAGGAAATCCTTGCTACTATGATCGGTTTTATTTTGACTTAGACACTACTGCATTCCTTGATTTTTATTCATTTGATGATATGAATCCGTATCCCTTGAATTTCAATACGCCTGATGTCGGATATTCAACAGTCTTTGAATATCTGAAAGATGGTAACAGTAATCTTTTGACACGTACGAAATATCAGTATACCAATTATGACATAGACGCCAACAATAAAACCCATATGGACTCTCCAGCTGATTATACTGCCTACGTATACGACAACTATGCAAGTGCGTTTTTTACGAGTTTGGCCTTTGAACGAGGAAAACTCGTTTTGAAAGAGGTGATGGACGCTAATGGTGTGGTTCTTGAAAGAAATACGTATGATTATGTTAGAACAGAAGGAGAACCATTTTCTACAGTATCCCAAACTTGGCATTACGATTATTTTGTAGAAGACTTATTTGCTTTTTCATATCTATACAAAACCTATGCAAATAAATACTTGATGTCCGTAAATAAGCGACAGGAGAAAATGAATAATGGTATGTATAATACGGAGACACGTTATGAGTATGCTGACTTCGGTTTGCCGACTAGAAAGACTTTTATTAATAATTTAGGAGAAAAACACATAACAGACTACTGGTATAGTAATGAATCGTACAGGGCGACTTCTTATGTACCGCATCCATGGATGAAGGATAAGAATATAATTCTTCCTGTTGAAATTATTGAGACATTGCCGAACAATAACTTTTATCATATTGAGAATGTCTACGATTCCACCAGTATTGGTGTTCCGTATATTTCTCAGAAAAAAACAAGATGTATCTCACAGGATTCCTATTATGGACAAAATACTCACGTGAATTATACGGTAGAAAAAGCGGATAAATTTGGCAATCCTATTATTTGGGATGAAAATGGTGTAAAAACAATTATGATATGGTCTAATATGGGCCAGAACTTAGTGGCAACCATACAGAATGCAAGCTATAATGAGGTCAAAAATGCTTTGGGAATAGCCCCCGAAAAGCTGTCGGAATCAAAAAATCCTCCGTCTACGCTAGGTTCACTTCGAACGAAACTCAGCAGTGCATTGATATATATCTACGAATATGACAAGCGCATGAACCTTGTTAGAAAGACTGACCCTAATGGATTAGTACATAGGTATCTCTATGACCCATTGAATAGGCTTACAGCCGAATTTAGAGTTGTAAATGGTAAAAATGAACTTGTCCATTCGTATAAATACAATTATTTCACTAATCAATAAAAAAGCAATGAAACAGCATAATATATATTCTTGTTTATTTTTGGCATCAGTCTTTTCTATGTCAATATCCCATATTAATGCTCAAGAAAAATCGAACTATGTTCTCACTCAAACTCAGATTTCTGATTCTAAAAAGACTCAGAACTATCAGTTCTTTGATGACTTGGGAAGAGGACTTATTGAAGCAACAAATGGTGTGAGCAATAATGGAGATTTTACGTATTCATTTCATGAGTATCTTGGAGAAAAGAGTGAGATGAAGAACTGGCTTCCTGTGGTTGGTGGCGTGTCGGTAGAAAAATTGGGTAAGAACAGCATTGTCCAAAGCGCGAGAGAACAATATGCTGATGAAAGTGCTTTTGAGTACCAGAAATTTGATGCTTTAGGGCGACTTCTTATTCAGAATAAAGCAGGTGATAGATGGAAGGAAAAACCTGCAAGAATAGATTATGTTACTAATTCTTCTGCTGACGTGAAGAGGTATTCTGCATATTCGTATGGAAAGTATATTGAGTGTCCAACATATGAAACGACTCTCAGTGATAAAGGATATTATAAGGAAGGAACTCTATATGGTACATGTGAAATCAATGAAGATAATACTAAGGTTACTATTTTCAAGGATGAGCTAGGCCGGAAGATTCTGGAGCGCAGAGACAAGAATAACGATACCTATTTCGTTTATGATGAGTGGGATCAACTTGCATTTGTACTTATGCCAGAATATCAGAATAATAATGATGTGGATAGATACGCTTTTCAATATAGCTACGATATCTTAGGCAATTTGGTGAAAAAGAAAATGCCAGGATGCGAATCTGTTGAATATGTTTATGATGACTATCGCCGACCTTTTCTAATACAGGATGGAGAATTAAGAGAGAAAGGTCGTTATCGCTTTCTGTTGTATGATAAGGTTGGGCGAGTGGTCGTTCAAGGCATCTGTATAGGTGTTCCAGAAACAATAGAAAGTACAGTCTGTTATTCTTGTGGTTCAAAAGGAACCAAATATTCTGATTATGTAACACCAGAAGGTCGGGCTACAGGTTTGTATATTGACGTTCTTGAGAAGATTTTTTATTATGATGATTATAGCTTCTTTAATGGCTCTAGTAAAGTTTCTTCCATATTCCAGGACTTTAATCAACCAAGTCAGACTAATGCTAGGGGGATGCTCACAGGTTCTGTTATCTTGGCATCAAATGGAGAAAGGATAGCCAGTGTATATTCTTATGATATTTTGGGTAATCAGATTGAGGTCCAAGAGAAAGGGCTTGATGGCAGCATTGTTAAAACAGAAAATACCTATACGTATACTAAAAAGCTCGCTACCTCAAAGATAACTATAACTCATCCCAAAGGAGAGTCTGTAGTATATGATATTAAAAACATTTATAATCCCAACAATGACTTACTGTTAGAAGCGTCCTATCAAGCTAAAATTGGGAATATATCTACAGACGAATGCAAGATAATATATACTTATGATCAATTGGGACGAATAGCAAATATCAGTAGGCCAATAAGCAACGGTAAAGGTGACGTTAGTTATGATTACGATATACATGGGTGGCTTACTAACATTACAAGCAATTCGTTTAGCGAACAGCTTCACTACCAAGATGGAGCAGGATCACCCCTATACAGCAGCAATATCAGTAGTATGACCTGGAAAAATGGTTCTTCTGTCGACAAAGGATATATGTATACCTATGATGAATTAGGTCGCATTATCAATTCAGAGTATGGCGAAAATAATTTTTCAAAATCGTTGGGAAATTATGATGAGAGGGTAAGTTATGATAGAAATGGTAATATTATCTCTCTGATCCGTAGTGGTATGACAGGCATAATGAAGACTAGTCAGTATGGTTTAATTGATAATCTGACTATGGAATATAACGGCAATCAATTGCAACATGTAGAGGAAGGCGCGTCTTCTGTTCTTTATTCGAATTTTATTGATGTCAAGAAGAGCTCTAGTGATTTCCGATATAATAGCTGTGGATCGCTAGTTTGTGACGGAACCCGTGGTATTACAAATATTCGTTATGACATTAATAATAACCCCATCAGGATTCAGTTCGACAATGGTAATGTGACGAAATACGTCTATACGGTGACAGGTCAAAAATTGAGGACGATTCACTATACGGCTCCCAAAAACAATCGCGTGGAAATGGGGCGCGATTATGAGGATATAGAGACGACTCATCTGACAAAGGACTCTACAGACTATCTTTGGGGTGGAAAAGTTATCTATGAAAATAGTTTTTTTTCCAAAATACTGTTCGATGGAGGATATATTGATTCCTTCTCGAAAATGGAATCATTGCCTTATCGTCCTTCTGTCTCTATAACAGACGGAGAATATAAGAATCAATTAGAAGACTATATTAGGGCAAAGAAAACAAGAGAGATTGGATTCAAGTTCTATAATAAAGACCATTTAGGAAATAACCGTGAGGTGATTGATAAAGATGGTGTCGTATGTCAAAGAAACGACTTTTATCCCTATGGTACACCATTTTTTTCTCTGTACAGGACAATAAATGAGTGTAATCAGCCGTATAAATATAATGGAAAGGAATTCGATATGATGCACGGCTTGAACACATATGACTATGGCGCAAGGCAATACAGCCCTGTCTTACCCGTATGGGACAGGGTTGACCCGCTGGCAGAGAAATACTACAATGTCAGTCCGTATGCGTATTGTGCAGGGAATCCAGTGAAGTTTGTTGATCCAAATGGAAAAGAGCCAACAGAGGAAGAGGCTGCAAGAATTGCGGCCCATGTATATAATAATGAAGATATCGCCCTTATTGGAGGGTGGCAGGTTTCAACCCTTAAAATAGAAGGTGTTCAAATGATAGATAATAATTCTGGTTTTAAATCGCAACTGTATGAACGGACTCAAGATGGTAAGACAGAATATGTCTATGCAACTGCTGGAACTGACATTACAAGTATGAAGGATTGGAGTAATAATTTTAAACAGATTCTTGGAAAGTCTAGGCAGTATAAAATTTCTATGGGAAATGCAGTGGATATAAAAAAAGCAATAGGGAAACAAGAATTGACCTATGTGGGCCATTCTTTAGGTGGAGGACTTGCTGCAGCAAATGCTTATACGACAGGAGATAAAGCTATGACTTTTAACGCAGCATGGGTGAGTCCACTTACAAAACCATTCAATGAAAGAAAGAATGCTCAGATTAATGCTTACGTACACTATCGGGATGAACTCAATTTGTTTCAAAAAAGCATGCATGTAGGTGCGAATGGAAATAGGATTTATCGGTATAAAAACCGAGATATCCTAGGTCATAGCATAAGAAACTTTTATCGAGATAAAAAGGAAAATATGCAAGACATGATTCGCCAAGCTCAAGATATGTTTAATAGTACTCAATTTTGGTTTTAGGCATGAAATATGTTTTTTTATCATTGATTCTGCTGTTCGCATCTTGTAGGGAAATACCCGTTGATAAAAATGATCTGTTAGGTGACGATTTTCGCCTCTTTCAAGATACGCCTGCATGGGAATTGGCAAAAGCTGTGGAAGATGAGGATACTGACGAGATAAAACGACAGGTTCTATCTTTGAAAGTACCAGTTGACAGTAAAGAAGAAATATTTGGTCAACCCTTATTAATGGTTGCCGTCGAAAACAATCTTATAGAGTCAGTAAGGACTCTACTAGAATTGGGTGCAGATCCCAATGAACCAGAAGATACCTTATATAACATAGGTTCTAATGCTGTTATTGTTGCGTCTAGATTCGATCAGCCATCTTCTCAAATACTAAAGTTGTTATTGGAATTTGGTGGAGATCCAAATTCTGTAGAGCGAGGAATGCAGAAAGATAATCTTGGAAATTGGGAACCAGCTCGACGATTTGCTCTTTCAACTGCGGTCTACTCAGATTTTGAAAAAGTTAAAATCCTAGTAGAGGCAGGAGCAGATGTAAACTTGTATACAGAAACAAATGAGGGTGGAGCATTGTATTCTACATTAGTTAACGATCGCATGGACATTATGTTATACCTGTTAGAACATGGGGCGGACTGTCATCGGAAATACAAAAGATATGATCCGGATTTTCCTCATACAATGTATTATACTGATTTACTTGAGGAGTTGAGACTTTGTATATATCCTCTTGACTCGAAAGAATATAAGGATAAACTAAAAGTGATTCGTTTCCTACAGAAAAAAGGAATGGATTATTGGAAGACTCCTATCTCTGAAACCGCAATAGAACTTATTAAGCAGAAAATTGCGCCAGAGAATGAAAAAGAATTCTTGGAGTATTTAAGGAGATATTAAAAAGTCATAGGGTGAAGTGAAACTCTAAGTTGTGTTCAACTTTCTGGATTCACTTCACGCCTGTCCCCTCAATCATGAAAGAAAAACGAGATATATATTTGCAATTATTAATAAAAATAGGAAAAGAATAAGGATAGAACGATGAAAAGATTGTTTTTTGTGAACCTACTGCTGATGGCGGTGGTGAGTAGTGCGATGGCGCAGCAGGCGGCAGAGCCGAGGAACCCAGTGAGGGGTTATGTGATTACCAATGACAACGATACCCTTTGGGGTACGATAGACTATCTGACTGGTAAGGAGAATGCTGAGGCTTGTCATTTCCAGAAGGATGGCGAGACGACGTATCGCATCTATCGTCCAGGTGAGATTCAGGGCTATCGACTGCACGAAGGTGGGGTGTATTATGTTACTCGTACGTTGCCTATAGACAGCGTGGAAACTTTAATGTTTGCAGAATTTATTTTGCAAGGAGGCATCAGCCTCTATCGTTATGAAGATGATGATAGGAGGTTTTATTATATGATGGATTCCAAAGGAAAAATAGCTGTGATGAGGGCTGTTCTTAAACAAGATGAAATTTTCCAGTATGGACAGGATCTGGCTTTGAAGAGAAGACGAGACAACCTAAAGGATGCTATGGAAATGGTTTCTGATAGTTATGAAGCGGCATTAGATATATGGCGAAAAGAAACGACGGCAAGTAACTTGAAGACAATATTACGTCGATATAATGAGAAATTTTGTAAAGAGGCAGGCGACTGCGTGGAATTTCAGTATAACGGAGATAAGGCTAAACTATATACAGCAAAGCTTATCTTGGAAACAGGCTTTTGTAGAGGCCATATGAAGTATGATAACGGTTTCTCAATTTCTTCGCAGATGTATCATGTCGCTGTTGGATGTGAGTTGGGTTCTTTGCGCAAACACCCCAATCTGTCGCACCAAATCATGGCTGTCGGAGAGTTGTATGACAAACCAGTGGGTGTTTATGGCATCTATACAACAAAGGAATCAAAGTTGTGGTTTGAGATTAACTATGGTCTCATCTATCGTTTCCCTACAATTGTTAAGAATAGACCGTTTGTGTGTGGAGGTATTTCTGTGTCTGCTGTTTCAGGAGTATATGCAGGCGCAGGCTACGAATTTGGTTTAGGTCGCCATCTGCTACGCGTTTCTTTAAAAGGAAGATATCGTGCTCTTAGTTTATTGAAAGAGGTTGCTTTTGAGGACTTTGAAATGGGCTCGATGACTACTGCGTCACTTGATTTTTCTTTTGTGTTGTAAGCATAATAAAACACGTGATACAGAAAATGCGGCAGAAACAAACGTTCCTGCCGCATTTCTTTATTGTATGAAGTATTTAATGTGTTGTATCTGGGCTTGTTAGAATCGGCCTCCGCCTCCGAAGCCTCCGCCTCCGCCAAAGCCACCGCCACCAGAACGGCCACCGCCGAAGCCGCCACGACCACCACGGCCGCCCTCAGGCATCTCACGGCCGCCGCCGAAGTTACCGCCACCGCTGTTGCGTCCACCGAAGAGGTTGAGGCGATAGCTGACGTGGAGCATGGCATACGATGTGATGGCGTTGACCTCACGGTCGTTCCAGCCATTGGCATTGATGGTACGGGTGAAGTTAGACTGCTGGTTCAGGATGTCGTACCACTGCAGCATGACGGTGAGCACCTTGCCACGCAGGAAACTTTGTGACAGCTGGGCGTTCCACAGCATCTCGTTGGTGTTGAGCGTCTCGTCGGCATAGCCTCGCTTGCTCCATACGTGGAAGTCGGTTGAGAGGTTGGTGCCCCAGGGGAACGTGACGCGTGCATTGCCGCCATAACGGTGGTTCCATGTGGTCAGGTTGCGCGATGCCTGCAGACGGTTCTCAGTGTGTGCATAGGTTGTTGACACGTTGAACGAGATGTTGAGCCAACTGTTGCGGAAACTCAGTGAGAGGTCGGGCGACAGGTTGACGCTGTGGGTCACGTTGCGATCGGGCGTCTCCGTGCGGTTCTGATTGACGAAGCCCACCTGATGGCGATAGTCGCCTCGGATGCTGCCGCTGATGTCCCAACGGTTTAGCGTGTCGAGGTTCATGTTGAACGTGATGCCTGCATTGGCGCTCCAGTTGCCGTTGTAGTTGTCAGGACGACTGATGCGACGACCTGTGTTCGCCTCGTAGGTTACGATGTTGCCAATCGAGTTGGTGGTTATCTGATAGCCACCATTAGAACTGAAACTCCAGTGGCGCTGTGGCTTGGGAATCATGAAGCCCAGACTGTCCTCAACCAGCACCTGCTTGCGCTGCTTCTGGAAGTTGAAGCTCAAGTTATAGTTGAACGACGGCTTCAGTCCTGGGTTACCCATGGTGACCGACAGGGGGTTGGTATCGTCGTAGATATCGAGCAACTGGGTGATAGAGGGCTGCGACATGTTGCCACGGAACTGCACCTGCAGATTGGTGTACTGGTCGTAGCGATAGCGCAGGTTGAGGGTGGGCGATACGTTGACTACCGTGCGCACAGTATCGACAGGCGTGCCCAGATACTGCTGGATGAAGTGCGAGCGCTGAGGCTGCAGGTTGACACCCACGTTCAGGTTATATTTCTCGCGATTCATGCGTAACTGGATGTCGGCATTGTGGCTATATTCCGTACGCTCAGAATAGCGGCTGAGGTTCGTAGAGAGGAAATCCTCGTAGTTGTCTGGCAGGAATCCGAAGTCGCGATAGTCCTGCAGGGCGTTCTGGAACTCCAGCTCACTCATGCCCAGAAGGTCGTAGGTGCTGGGGTCGTTCTTCTGATAACTATAGTTGAAACGATAGTTGGCCTGCAGGAAGATGCCCTCCTGGCCCACCATGCGTCGCATGCCACGATTGCCAAAGGGGCCACGCTGGCGCTGGGTGCTGTCCACTGGCTCCACCTTTCGTGGGAAGATGTAAATAGGTTCTGTATAGGTGGTTCCCAGTGAGAAACTGTAGTTCTTGGTGTCTGACGTGGTGTAGCGGTTGGTCTGATACGTTGAGTCCTGACCCATGGCGTTCTTCTGAAGATAGAGATGTACGCCTGAGAGGTTGGCATTGCGGTTGTCGCCATCGCTATAGTTCACGTTGCCGCTGAGGGCAATGTTACGTCCGTTGCTGTTCATGCGTCGATAGAGCTGGACTTGAGCACTCAGGTTGCGGTTGTTGCCCCAGCTCAGCGACTTGTTCTGTCGGCTGTTGACCACCAGACTGTCGTTATTCAGGTCACTGAGTCCCTCGTTGCTCAGTGGGTCGAGCACATATTCATAGGGGTTGGCATTGAACGAAGCTGAGTTGGACCCGTTCTGATTGTCGTTACTCGAGATGCTGACATTGGGACGGAACGACAGGGTGGTGAGCGTGTCGATGGACCATTGCAGGTTCATGTTGCCAGTCCACGAGTTGTTGCGCGAATAGCTCTGGCTGACGCTGTTTGAGAAGGCGCCGCCACGCGTGTTGACAAAGCTCTCGGATGCCGAACGGTTCCAGTTGTCGGCATTGCTGTGGTTCCAGGTCACACGTCCACTCATTCTCACTTGCTCGCCATTAGGTTTGCGCTGGTCCTCATAGCTGACGTCCAAGGCTCCCGTCTTGTTGTGGCGCTGGCCGTTGTTGTTGCCTCGGCCTCGTCCGCCACGACCTGTGAAACTGCGGTCGTTGACGTTGTTGGCGTTGCCCATGAACGTATAGCGCATGGCGCCAAATGGCTTCATGGCTGTCAGTCGGATGCCATAGCGGTTGTCTGTGCCATAGCCCAGGTCTGGATTGGCCTGTATGCCGTTGCGTGCGCTGCGCTTGGTGGTGAACTCAAGCACGAAGTCGTCGTTACCATCGTCAACGCCTGTCATTCTGCTCAGGTCACTCTTCTCGTCGTAGGCCTTCACCTTGTCGATGACGTATGACGGCAGGTTCTTCATCACAGCGTCGTTGTTGCCAGTCATGAAGTCACGGCCGTCGAGTTTGAAGCGTTTCACCTCCTTGCCGTTGACGCTGATCTTGCCGTCGTCGTCGACCTTGGCGCCTGGCAAAGCCTCGACCAGTGCTTCGATGACAGAGCCTTCGGGCACACGGAAAGCATCGGCATTATAGACCACGGTGTCGTCCTTAATCACCATCTTGGGGATGTTGGCCACGACTACTGCCTCTTTTATCTGTACGCTGTTGGGATCCAGCGAGATGGTGCCCAACGACATCTGACTGCTAGTCTTGTTGATGTTGCGTTTATAGTCCTTGTAGCCCAGGAAGGTGGCCTTCAGGAAATAATTGCCCGACTTGACATCAGTAATAGTAAAAACACCACGTTCGCCGGAGAGCGCACCTCCAACGAATGTGGTGTCTGATGTATGATTTCTTCTGGTGCTGATCTTGTAGAGTTGCAAGGTGGCTTTCTCCAAAGGCTCACCTGTGTCCTTGTCGATGACACGGCCAGTTATTACGTCACGCTGAGCGTGGGCTTGGGAAATGCTCAAGAATAGAGCTGGTAGTAGAATGATGTATCGAAGGTCCATCGTTTAGTTATGATATTAATGAATGGTAATCTTTATATTGGATGGACGCTCTTGAAGATGGTTTAATGGGTTGGCGAATATTTTCTAAAAAAGTTGGTTAGAGGTTGGCTATATGCTTCTTGAGTTCGTTCTCCCAGATGGCATAGCCGGCCTCTGTGATGTGAAGACCATCGGCACTGAGTTCCTCGCGAAGAACGTTGGTGCCTGGCTTGACCATCTTGCTGAAGAGATCGATGAACACGATGTCGTGCGATTCGCAATAGGCACGGATATACATGTTGGTGAGGGGAATGTCGTTGGTCCGGCCTGCAAGCGTGCGCCAACGGCCGTTCTTTTCGTTGATGGGCAGAAGGCTCTCGACAAAGAGCTTGGTTTGTGGGGTCTGCTCGCGAATGGCCTCGATGAGGCTGATGACCTGCTGGGCCACGTTGATGACGGGAGCGTTGTTTACCATGTTGTTGATGCCCGCCATGAGGAAAATGGCACGCGGCTGATGGGGCGTGATCTGGCAAAGGCGCTCAGTCATGCCTACAGTGTTGTCGCCAATGATGCCACGGTTAATCACATGACTGTTGCCCAAGCGCTGGCTCCAGTCCTTGCCGTTCTCCGTCAGACTGTTGCCCAGCATGACGATGCTTTGGCTGGTGATGCCGCCCTCGCGCTCGAACTGCGCCACGCGCTTGTTGTAGTGGGCAAACGAACGGTGGCTCACGTGCTGGGCCTGCATCGTTGAGGTCAGCGTGCAGAGACCAATGATGATGATCTGTCGGATGTTCTTCATAATCATACCACAAAGATATACAGAAAAAAGCAAACACAAAAGTTTTTGAGGATAAAATGCAAAAAAAAATCCAACTGCAAGGCCGCGGCCTGTGCTGTTGGATTCTTTTTCGGATTTTTTTTCTAAGTATCATGCTTGATGATTACTTCATACGTCTAAGTACTTTTCTGTAGTATCTTTCGGTAGCGCGTAGACTGTAGTTCGGTCCACCGTTCCATAAACGAATTGCTTTCTCAACGTCGTTAGATGGATTGTACTTTGACTGAATAAGAAGGAACATCTCCTTTGACTTGGCCACATCAAATCTGTCTGCCAGGGAGTAGCGTTTTTTGCTGCCACGTTTTTCCAGAATGACATTGCATTCGCGTACAGCAATAGGGGTTATCTGCATTGCACCTACAGACTGGCCTCCCACGGCTTTTGGATTTCCTTCGCTCTCAACCAAAATGATGGCATCTATCACAGACGTCCAATCAAATGGCTCTGAGTTCGTCGCTTTGTTGGTAGCCCCAGCGCTGAGGGGCAGCAAAGATAGAATCGACAAGCTCAGACATACTAGCTTCACTAATCTTTTCATGGTCTTTTCTTGTGTTGGAGGACTTTGCCAGGGCCCTCGATTAAACATGTAGTCCGTGTCTCGTCGCGAGACATAAAAGGGGACTTTATTTCTTTCTACATTTGCAAAAGTAGAAAAAATTTCGATATATCAATGCTAACGAAGTTTAATATTAACTTTATTTAAGTTAAAATTTTGTTTTTCGCCTATAATGGATGATATAGATCTAGTGAATAAATGCTGTTCTTAATCGATGTCTACTACGGTGATTCCTGCACCTCCAAACTGCACGTGCTCGTCTCGAAAATGACTCACGTTGGGGATGGTGTTCAGGTATTGACGGATGAGCTGACGCAGTATGCCAGTACCTGTGCCGTGAAGGATGCGAACCCTCGACATGCCCATCAGAATGGCGTCGTCGATGAAGTGCATCACAGCGTCCACTGCCTCGTCGCCTCGCATGCCGCGTACGTCGATGTCCTGGTGGAAGTTCTGCTTGCGGTCTTCCATCGTGGCACGTGTCATCTTCGAGGTCTGAACGGCCAGGTGGGCGTACTTCGTGGCCATGTTGGTGTCTTCTTTCTTGGTCTTGCTGGCATCGGCGCGTTCCAGTTGCTCCATCTTCATCTTGGTGCGTACATCGCCAAAGATGACAGTGACCTGCTTGCCCTGAATGGCTTCGATGGTGCCTGTGGTGTTGAGGCCTTTGATGCGCACAGTGTCGCCCTTCTGTAGGGGGCGATTGCTATCAGTGGTGGTGCCACGCTCAGCGCCAAAGGTCTGCAGGCGTTTGTCCTCGGCTTCCTTCTTCTGGGCTTTCTCGGCCTTGCGCTGGGCTTTGCGGGTCTTACGCTCCTCCATCTGGCGCAGTTTCTTGGCGAAATCTTCCTCGCTCATCAGTCCGCGGGTGTCATCGCTCTGTACCTGTGAGCGGAACTCCTGCAACTCCTCGCGAATCTCACGGGTGCGTTCCTTCTCGGCCTGGGCCTCCTTAATCTCGCGAATGGCGTTCTCTATCTTACGGTTGGCCTCGGCCAGCAGTTCTTCGGCCTGTTTCTGGGCACGCTTCAGAATCTGCTTGCGCTCACGCTCAATCTCCTCGAGGTTGGTCTCGTAGCGCTGAATGTGTCCTTCCAGATTCTTTTCGTGCTGATGGATGGTCTGGCGTTTGCCTTCCCAATAGCGCTTGTCGCGCACAATGTCCTGCAGGTACTTGTCGCTCTGGATATAATCCTGTCCAACGATGTCGGATGCATCCTTGATGACTTCCTCTGGCAGACCTGTCTTACGTGCAATCTCGATGGCAAACGAAGAGCCGGGCTGACCAATGGATAACTGGAAGAGTGCCTGCATCTGGTGACGGTCGTAGAGCATGGCGCCATTGACCACGCCCTCGTGGTCGTCAGCGAAGTGCTTCAGGTTCTGATAGTGGGTGGTGATGACGCCAAAGGTTTTCTTCTGCCAGAACTGCTTCAGTACAGCCTCGGCAATGGCGCCGCCAATCATAGGCTCTGTGCCGCCACCAAACTCATCAATAAGCAGGATGGTGTGGGCATCGCAGTTCTTAATCATCTGTTTCATGTTCATCAGGTGAGAGGAGTAGGTAGAGAGGTCGTCCTCAATGCTCTGCTCGTCGCCGATATCTATCATGATGTTGCGGAAGATGCCGCAGGTGGAACGGTCGCCCATGGGTACACTCAGTCCGCACTGAAGCATATATTGCAGCAGACCAACGGTCTTGAGGCAGACGGACTTACCACCAGCATTAGGACCGCTGATGATTAAGAGTCGTTTGTCCTGTTCCAATATGATATCTAATGGTACCACCTTCTTGCCTTGCTTTTCCAAAGAGAGGGCCAGCAGTGGGTGGGCGGCTTTGATCCAGTCGATATGGGGTTTGTTCTCCACAGTTGGTTCGAAACCCTTGGTGAGTTCTGCTAAGGTGGTCTTTGCTTGTATCAGGTCGATAAGGGCGAGGAAACGGTAGGAATCGAGAATCTCCTTGACGTGTGGGCGTACCTCATCAGTAAAGACGGTGAGGATACGAATCACCTCGCGACGCTCCTCGGCTTCCAACTCGCGCACGCGGTTGTTGGCCTCGACAACCTCGGCTGGTTCTATGAAAACGGTTTTACCTGTAGCACTCTCGTCGTGCACAATGCCGTTAATCTTTCGTTTCAGTCCTGGCGCAACGGGAATCATCAGTCGACCGTCGCGCATGGTGGGTGCTGCATCCTTGTCAACAAGTCCTTCGCGCTGGGCAGAATGTAATATAGTATATAATGTACGCGAGATGCTGCCCTCCATCTTTTGCAGGTCGTGACGAATGCTGGCCAGTGTCATGGAGGCACTGTCCTTGATGCGACCATACTTGTCGAGAATGGAGTCAATGCGACGGATCATGGCTGGGAAGGTCATGATGTCGGTGGTGAGGCGCTGCAGGGCAGGGTAGGCATACGAAGGCTCCAACCCTTCGCGCCCAGCATTCTGGTCTCGATTCAGATAAATAACGATATTACTAATAGTTTCCAGCGAACGACGAAGGTCGAAGACCTCATTCTCCTCCAGGTGTGTGTTGGCCAGGCGGATACGGGCTACTGACTCGCGTACATCGAAGAAGTATTGCATGGGAAAATCGTCCGTGGTCTCTTTTAAACGACGGAACTCCCTTACCTGTTGCAGCCATTCGTTCACCTCGTTGGCATTGTCAGAGAACGTCATCTCGTCCACCATCTCGCGACCCAGGGAACTCAGACAACGTTCTTTCAGCAGTGTGCGAATTTCGCTGAAACCTATCTTATTTTCATAGTTATTTGGATAAATCATGGTGCAAAATTAATCAATTTATGCTTATTCTACAAAAAAGTATGTGAAAAATTTGCAGAATTAAAAAAATAGCAGTACCTTTGCACCCGATTTAATGAGGATCACCCTTGGAGAGATGGTAGAGTGGTCGATTACAGCGGTCTTGAAAACCGCCGTGCTGAGAGGCACCGGGGGTTCGAATCCCTCTCTCTCCGCGAAGAGCATAATTGATGACTTTTAGGGTAGTCAATAAAAGTTCAACCCAAACAGGTCATTAAGTTGCCAAAAAACAGAAAAGCGTTGTAAGTCTTTGATTTACAACGCTTTTATTTTGCCGTAAAAGTATCCTTCTCTACTTTTGAATGATGGAGTGACCATCATCTGACTACCTGATATAGGGTCAAATAGTCATCTGTTAGTCAGTCTTGTGTTACACGTAGTGTTACACTTTTGGTGCTACAGAAAAATGTAACACAAGACTACAAAATGACTACGATATTGACTTCGCTAAATCTTTGAGCGTTAAATATTTATGTTTAACTTTGCAGCTTGTTTCGAGCACGCAAAAGTGGTTTGATTCTGAGTGTGTTCTGTAACACAAGACATCCATTGGGGCAAGAATAGCTGCATAAAAAGATTTATCGTATGAAGGTGAAATTGAAAATCTCGTTCTATCTGCGAGCGAACTACTTTAACAGACTGGGAGAATCACCCATTAACATAAGGGTATTCTTGAATGGTGAGAAAAGATATTTCGGTTCTACAGGATTCTTCGTAAACCGGGATATGTGGGACAATAATGCCGACCGTGTTATGGGGCGTACTCCAAGTGCACGAACCATCAACATGGCTCTTAATGAGATAGAGCTTAAAATCCGCGACATAGTCAGGTCTCGTGAAGGAGATAGCGGCTTTACTGTTGAGAAGCTTTATAGCCTCTATGCTGGCAAGGACAAGACAATAACTAACTTTGTCGAGTTCTTTGAGGATTTCATTGAGAGCGTCGAGCAACAGATTGGTCATGGAAAATCTGCCGCCACTGCACAGAAATACAAAACCACGAAGAAGCATTTCCTAAGTTTCTTGAAGAGCAAGCATGGCTGGACTTCAGTTTCTCCTTTTGATGTTACTCCTGCCTTAATCTCAGATTTTGGCATCTATCTTCGAACCATTGGTGGTATGCAGGAGAACACAGCGACCAAAACCCTGAAGACATTGAAAACCGTTACGATTCAAGCTCAGAAGGTTGGTTTTCTGGATCACGACCCGTTTATCAATTTAAGATTCCATCTCAAACCAGTTGACAGAGGATTTCTTACTGAAGAAGAGATAGAAGTCCTGATGTCAAAACAGTTCGCTGTTAAGCGTCTTGAGCATGTTCGTGACATATTTGTGTTCTCATGCTTCACAGGCCTTGCATATATAGATGTTTCCAATCTTACGGAAGAGAACATTGTTACCCTCGGTGGAACGGATTGGATTATGACCAAAAGACAAAAAACAAGCATTACGGAGAATGTGCCGATACTCGATGTTGCAAGGGAGATTATAAACAAATACCATTCATCAGCTGACAGGAACGGTCGTCTGTTGCCAATACTCTCAAATCAGAAGATGAATGCGTATCTGAAGGAAATAGCCGATTTGTGCGGCATAAAGAAACGTCTCTCCTATCACATGGCCAGACATACTTATGCCACCCTGCTACTTTCCAAAGGCGTACCAATGGAAACAGTTTCAAAACTTCTTGGGCACACCAACATCAAAACCACGCAAATATATGCTCGAATCACAAATAAGAAGATTGAACAGGATGTTATGCGTGTTGCAGACCAGCTGAATGCATTTAGCAATTTTGGCAAGGTATAGCTGTTCTATTGCCAGAACTTCTCCATTATACTTGTTACTCCCATCAGACATGATAAAAAGTCTGGTGGGATTTTTCTGTCCAAAAGAAAAAAGACAAATTCCAGTCCATATATTTGTTTGGTTTGTTCTGTTTATATAGTACAGAGGATTGGAGTAAACAAACGAACATATTTTTGTCCAAAATCATTTGTGTATATAATCACAATGGACAAAACTAAACCAAACCATCGAACAATTTTTTTCTTTTCGCAAGCAGTAGTTTTGCTATTGTGTCTGTACTTCGTTTAAGGATAATGTATGCCGTTTCTACTTTCGAGAGTTGATGAAATTAGGTTGCAAAGGTAATTATCGTGCCTACATATACCCAAGGTGATCCGTTGGTATGTCTCAAAATCTCCACACCGAACGGGTTGTATTTGGAGCCATAACCTTGTGCTTATGGTCACGACACCTTGTGAAGCAACATAATTTCTAATCACTCCCGAAAGTAGAGAAATCTACAGTAGGGAAATAAAAACTTCAAGATTATGGCAAATATCGCAACAACCAACTACAAGGTGACACAGACAGGCTCATGCAAGGCATTGAAAGACCTGTGGAGCACACTCCAAAAGATGGAGGTGAACAGTAAGAACATCTGGCTCTACCAGTTGGCAGAGCACTATGGCATCGACTATGAGAAGAAGGGTATCAGCGTCAGGGGGCACATCTATTGGGCAGAATTTGAGGCAGAAGAAGCCAATGACTACTATCTGCTATCTTTTGACACAGAAAGCGCATGGGATGCTTGCTCGGAGTTATTCGAGGAAATAAACCATGTGCTTGGCGACCAACTTTCTATATCGTACAGAGTTTGCGAATGTGGATGTGAGGTCTATTATGTGCATGATGAAGGCGACTTCTTCCCTGAAGAGGTAGCAGTCAGTTCCAGCGGAGAGCCATTCGAGGATGCTTGTGATGACATCTACACCACCCTCAAAGATGCTATCAATGATTGGTGTGAGAAGATGAACATCGAGCAGGGTGAACGAACTGACGAGGAAATGATGAACTTCATCAATGAATATGAGTATGACGATGATGACACCTACTTCTACATACGTCAATTTACCTTTGAATAACAAACCAGCGGTGGTATGCGGTCAAAGCCGATAGCATACCATCGCACAACACCAAAAACACTATGTATAACGATGATAACAATTCAGAAATGATAGGAGCGTTTTGCGAACTTATGTTCCCTAAGAAAGGACGTTGTAATGGCATCATTGTTGAGGATTACGACACGGAATGGCTTGTTCAGTTGACTAACGGAAGAGAAATTGCAGTTTGTAAGGACGAAGTTTTCATAATATAAGATTTGGAGAGTCTATTTGTCGCATCTGACATTTGGACTCTCTTTTTTTTTTGGACGGCAAAAGCTGTTGTAGTTCCACATGTGGTTTGGAGAGCAATTCTGCAAATGATGATTCGATGATGATTTCAATCACCATCAAATCATCATAAAAGTGACTAATTTAAGCCAGCTTTTCTACCAAAGAATCTGTTCAAGTTACCCTTATAAGCATATTTTGGGAATTTGATGATTTCGTGATGATTTCAATCACCATCAAATCATTAGTTCTAATATCTGGCTTGGCGTACAAATCTACCACATTCTTTCGTTGATGTAGTAGATTTGTACAAGAACCTTTATATGTTGAGTGTTTTCGGTGCAATGCTATCAATACTCGGATTTAGATAACACCCATAATACTGAATAAACCTCTTATAATCCGATTGGGAAGAAAACCGTCATTTTCATATTATATTCGTACTCTTGGAAAGGAAAGGCTTACTTGACCTTCTTCTTTGAGTTTATTCTTTTCCTCTTTCCATTCCTGCAGGAGTTCTCATGCAAACTGTCTTACAGATCGCCTTGCTGAACATCCTAACCGCTTTTCCCCTGTCTTCTGTTGTAACCTTCCACAGCATTGCCTCTTTAGCATGTCAATGCGCATCCTCGTTGACTATACTACCAGATGAATATGAATGAACGCTGTTTCTTCGCTTTGTCCTTCTCCGTCCGATAACCATGACGTACAACATGGAGCGTTGGACTGCCTTGCATCCTCCTTGCGTATCTGTCACTGAATTGTTCTTATTCCGACTTCTTCATTTATGCCTTTTCCGGGCGAAGCGAATCACACTTACTTTTTCCGTCGCAAAGTTAGTGCAAGCCGTATTCTGCAAGTACCAGCTGCCTTATTCCTCGGATTTTTTCAAAAACTTTTTGCCGTCTGCCGTGCATCCAATAAAAACTTTTCCTAAGCCCAAGGGTGAAATAATTCGGTAATTCCTTGCATTCCCATACTTCCCTTGCCAACTCTTAAAGCAACGTAAAAAATAAATGTTTCACTTCTAAAAATTCAAAAAAATGAAAAAGATCGAGAACAATTTCGCAGTAACAGGTTTCGTAGGTAAGGATGCAGAAATCCGTCAGTTCACAACCGCTTCAGTAGCACGTTTCTCATTGGCCATCGGCCGTAGCGAGAAGAACGGCGAAGAGAACAACCGCGTATCGGCTTTCATCAATGTGGAAGCATGGCGTAAGAACGAGAACGCCGATTCATTCGACAAGCTCACCAAGGGTTCAATGCTCACCGTGGAGGGTTACTTCAAACCCGAAGAGTGGAGCGATCAGGAAGGTGTCAAGCACAACCGAGTTCTGCTGGTAGCCACCAAGTTCTATGAGACTCCAGACAAGGAGGAAGCTCCAAAGGAGGAGGAAAAGAAATCCAAGAAGAAGGCCAAGTAAGCCTTCTTCTTCCTCTCTGAGGAATAATCCCAAAGAAAGGGAAAAGAATAACCACAATTCAAAGATATAGGAACTATGTATTATCAAACTTGTTGCGTTCAGACCACGATTGACGAGTGGCAACAACTGATGAAGGGGGCGAGAAAAGCAAGTTACAAACGGCTTGTTCAAAGAATTAAGCATGAACTTCCTGACCTCTACGACGCATTGGCTTTGAACTTCTATAATCCTTATTGGGAACAATGCCAGCAGACTAAGACCCACTATATTTTGGTAAGTTCCGCAATAGAATACTTCATCCACAAATAAAAGGTAACGACGTGACTAACCATCCGTCACTAAACTTCCATATTATATGATTTACACTCACACAATCGGTCGTATCGGCAAGGACTGTAAGACCATCACAGGCGCACACGGAACTTTTATCGCAGTTGACATGGCTGTCGATGACTACTCCAAAGGTCAGAACATCACCACATGGGTAAGAGTACGCAGCAGCAGGGAGAACCATATCCGTTTGGCTGAATACCTCACCAAAGGAAGGCTTATTCTCGTGGAGGGAACAATCTCTACATCACAATGGCAAGACCGCCAAGGCGAAAACCACACTCAAATCTCTATCAATGCGGACAGCATCGCTTTCGTGAACGTAGGGAAGAGAGAGGAGCAGGATGCAGACCCGAAGAAGGCTGCCAAGAAAGGAGCTAAGGCTAAGAACACGCCCCAGCCACCGCAGGACGCGCCAGAACCAGACGAGAAAGATATGCCGTTCTAACTCTTAATCTATAGATGTTATGAGATACGCAAGATTATTAAAACCCTACAAAGGGTATCGTGACATCCAAGTGGATGAAGACAGCATCAATGGAGGCTATCATGGCTATCAGTACAGGTGCATCGTCGTTGGCAGCGGAGCGGAAATCTATTGTAGCGAGGATGAATTTGAACTTGAGGAATAGAAATAGGGCATTTGTGATGGATATATTGTATATGCAATATACCATAATTGGGGTAAAAAAAGAACTCCTGCGCCTGTCATTAAGACTTGCGCAGGAGTTTGACCTGTTGAATATGCGAATGGCTTCTATGCTTCTTCCTTCACATTTTCCTCTTCTTTATGTGTATATCCTAAAGAATTGGAGCGGTCAGGGTGGGCTTTAATCCATTCGTGAAGCTTCTTGTTGTCTTCTTGTTCATTTTCTTCGATGTCGAGTCTCATACGAAACTGTAACCATAGGCCATAAATGATGAAGACGACCAAGGCAATGAATGCAACTGCTTGAATTATACTCATAACCCATCAGATGTTATTCCAGCCAATCGTCATAGTCTGGTATCTCATTGGGCGGAGTTGGCTCTGGATCTGTATAACTACCACTACCAGCCAGCAACTGCATCCGATGCGTCAACAGTATAGCACTACAAGTAGGCTTCACATATTTTTCTTTTTCCATTGTATGTACTATTTACTTTATAATTACTTTTCTTCCATTATTAATATATAAGCCGCTCTTGCTTGGCTTTTCGCTAAGACGAACACCGTCTATTGTGTACCATCCGTCAAATGTAACGTCACCTGTCTTGGTGTCAATCTCACCGATGCTGGTCACCTCGCCATTGGCTCCTACAAGTTTGACAGTGATGCGCTGTGGCAGTTCTACTTCGTTAGAGGCAGAGCGAGTCATTCTTTTGGCAGAGGCAGAATTAGGTTCCTGCTCTGAGTCCTCAGGCTTAACCCACTCTAAATAGCATGACGTAGGACGAATTTTTGCGCCGCTCTTCACTCTCACGAAGTCACCGGCCACGACGAGTTGTTCGTCCATCTCCTTGGTCGCTCCTGCGAAGCCGTACACCTTGCCGATTTCTTCGGAGTTCTCGCTGTCGCTCCAGTAGCGAGGCTGGTAGGTGCCTTTGAAATTCCATTTGTTCCACGAATATGTGCCATCGCTGCCGTCGTACTCGGTCTGCTTGTTACCGCGTTCGTAACCCTCAGTGAAGATATCGAAGCCTTGGTAGTAGTCATCCCCATTAGTGAAGTAGAGGTATTTAGCGTCCTCGCCAGGCATGAAGAGATACGGCGTGTTGGCCTTCATCGTGGTCTCAGTCGTTTCGTTAGAGCCTTCCACGCCCACTTCCTTCATCACGGCAATCCACATGTTAAATGGCACTTCCTCAATGCCTGCGAACTCGTAGAACTTTCCCTCCGAAATGTTGTCATATTCACCCCGCCTGATATCGTTCTTCGTGAAGTCGAACGGCAGCATGATGGTCACGGCCTTGTCTCTGGTGAACGGACGGTTGTAACGCAGGTAATTTGTCCTCTGTTTTGTCTTGACATCCTTGATGCCGAGCGGCATGTCATCGTACTCGATGATGTAGCTCTTCTCCCCGCTGTAGCTGTACGTCTCCACCAGGTCACCGTATGTCGGCGTATAGTACTTTCCGTCGAAGACCATGGTGTGACCATAGACCTTTAGGAAGCCGTGGTCGGTTGTCTGGTCGCCGAAGTGGGCGAAATTGTCGGGAGCGTCGGCCGATTCCACAGCGGGCGAGCCTTGCTTCAGACCGCGTGTGCCGACGTAGAAGCAGTTGGTCAATTTACCCTCGCCGTAGCCGTTGCTGCGGTGGAAGAAGGTGCTGTTCTTGTCGTTGTCATATCCCCAGTAGAGTTCGCACTTGTTGCCATTGTTGTCGTACTGGCCGTGCAGGAAGAGGCAGTCGGTGAGGTCAACATACGCATACTGCGACATGGCACCGACGAATCCGCCGCAGCCATAAGTCTGGTTCCAGGTGTTCGAGTTGTAGATGAGTCCGTCATAGACACAGCCCGTGATGTTGCAGTCCACGAGGTAGTTCGTATACTGTACGTAGCCCACGATACCACCGTGCCCTGCTTCACCGTTGATCGTACTGCTGATTCGGGTGCTCACATGGCAGTTCTCAATGGTGAGGTTGCCGCTGGCAGAGCCTACCAGACCGCCCATGTTGTGCCAAATACCGCCTTCTATCAGTCCCGTTGCGTGCAGGTTACGGATGGTGGCACCGTTAGTGATGTGGAATGGGGCGCAATTAGGCCTATCAGCGGTGTAGTTAAAGGTCAGCGTATGGCCGTCGCCGTCGAACATGCCTTTGAACGGATGGTCTGTGCTTCCTGCCATCGTTGTCACGGTGATGTTGTCACCCAGCATCACGGTCTTGCCACTGAAACCGTTCAAGTCGCCATCCACTTCCAAGCGCTGACAGAAGTAGTTCCAGCCCTCGGCAGTCTTGATGGTGTAGGTGTCGCCGCTCTGCGTGATGTTGTTTTCATTCAGCGGATACGTGAACGTAGCGCTGAGGTTCACGTCCTCGGCGGGCATGTTGAACGTGTAGGTGTTGCCGCTTTGGGTGTAGGTGATGTTATTGCCCGATGTCGCGCCAGTCAGGGTCAACCCATCGAGGCTTTCGTCCATCTGTTGCGTGTAAGTGATGGTCATCGCTTCGCCCTCCAAAGCCGAAATCTTGCTTGGTTTGAACTGTGAGTAGATGTTGTTGACCTTATATCCTGCCAAAATATTGAAGTCCTTGGTCAGCATGTAGTTTGTGCCATTGATGGTGACGGTAGCTGTGACAGTGTATGAGCCCACTTCGTACTCACCATTAGTGCGCACTTCGTTAGTGGCCCTGTTCTTATAACTGAATGTGGCGGCAATGTCGGTAATGCCCGCAGCGTTGAAGGCCGTCTGGTCAAGCGAAGCGTAATGGCTGATTCCGTCATAAGAAACGTCATTGGCTACGAGCTGCATTGTGACTTGTCGATTGGTGAGGCCACAGGTGTGATAATTGCTACTCTCCGTGCATGTAGCGGTTACAGCGTCATTGCTGGAGTTGACGGCAAAGGTGAACGTATGACCAGGGTCAGAGGTATCCTCCACCTCAACTTCATAAGTCACCGTAATGGTTCCGTCTTTAAAATTGAAATTTCCACTTGTTCCAGCAGTACCGGAAAACATGATTTTCAAAGGAGTTGTCACGTTTACATCTATTCTGCCCTCAAAGGTTGCCTCACTGGAGGCTGCAGTCGTATTGATGGATGCATAATCATAGTCGTTGTTATCCCCTTGAAGATGTAGCAACTTATTGGCGTTGTGTGGTGTACTCATGTCGATGCCCACATACATCTGATGCCCAGTTGGAGCGAATCGGAAATTGTTAAGTTCTACCTTGGTTACGGTTCCAGACAAATTTGTAAACTCAAGGAATCCTTCATTTCCAATTATATCGGTACGGAAGTATGTACTTTTTGAACCTGAACTCAAATATATCGGATTGTTTGACGGGTCGTTGTTCTTGTACTCTAGCGTCATACCTCCACTGATTAGCACATGAGTGCCTTGCAGCGTCGTCTTACCCGATGAGCCACCGTCCAAGTACCATGTCGCAGTTCTTGTCTCCGTAGCCGCCCATGCCGTCTGTGCCATCGTGAGCAAAGCGGCAACAATAAGGATGAGATTAATAGTTCGTTTCATTGTAATATTATATCTGAATCTGTTGTTGATAATAAATAAGCAGTTTTCGGTGCAAAACAAACGGTTGTGTTGTTATTAATACTGGTGAAATAATCATACCCGACAAAATAATGGTAATAATTACCTAGCGAGTTTGTAACACAGGTAGTACTATTTACCTTGTGAATACTGTTTGGAATTGTTACGTTGTCTGCATTGTCTGTAGTTGCTGTTACATAAACAACATCGTTGTTTTCTCCCTCTAAACATACTACTGTATTTGCAGGAACCACATTGACAGAAAAATTGCGATACGCAGTTGTTCCACTTACTCCTGTGCAATAAAAAGGTCGTACGTTATTGCTACTACTTACTTTAAAATTGACATCTGCCCAGATCATCTTATTATAATCTGAGAGAACAATTTTGGATTTCAATTGCTCATACAAATAATAAGGGAAAAACCTATCTTCTGGGTCATCAATATAATTGCTCAAATATTGAAGTGGCACAATAATTTCGTCCACATAGTTGCAGCCACCTACAATATCGTCGATTTCTCCGAAGTCGATTTCACTAATATCGTTTGTAAACTCCAATGTAGTCAGGAAGCAACAATAGTGGAAAGCATAATCCTGGATAAATCTCAGATGGTTTGGCAGACGGATGTATTTGGCATGGCAGTCATAAAATGCGCCAGTGTTGATGTTGACTACATATTTGTACTGATTATTTTCATAGATATAATCAGGAATGTAAACCGTGTCTCCCTCTTCAGAAGGGAAAAACGTAAGTGATAGACCGATGACACCTGATGATGGATCGTAAAATGGAGAAAAGTTAAAAACACCAGGATCATCAACGATGGTCGCTTTAGTACTCAACGGAATGCCGAGCAGTACCGTGAGTAAAAGAGAACAAACAAATTTTCTCATAATCTCTTCTTGGTTAAATGTTTATTATTAATAATGTTATTTTTGATGCAAAATTATCGAGAATTCGCCAAAAAGGGTGTCACTGTTTGTTCAACTTTGTCATCAATGAATCTAACTTTGACATCAATAAATCTAAAATAGCACTAATGAATACAGTTCATACCTTGTAACACTTCCTTTAAATAGGCGTTTGCTCGTTAATTTTGTAGCAAAATTAAGAATTAATTAAGGAGTCAAAATACTAATCCATTATACTGCAAAAGCATCCACCAAATGACGCTTGTTGTTCTGTGTTATTGTCGTTCGGTGGATAAAACGGTTGTTCAGTGAATAGCCTCCAAGTGGGTTGGCGTGTTTTTGTAAATTTACAAATAAAAAACTAATATGGACAACGAGGTAGAAGAATTAGTTGTGCTCAATAAAGAGCACGTTTTTATTTTAGATCCACAATCGTTCTACAGAAAGGTTTGCATTCATGATATCATATATCTTGAAGCACAGCAGAATTATTGTGATATCAATATGGATAATAGAGAAAAGAAAGTTGTTTCAGTCCCATTATGTGAGGTCTTGGATAAGTTGGATTCATCTTTGTTCGTGCGCATTCATCGTTCTTATGCTATAAATGTTGAACATGTAAGTGCGTTTTCTGCCAATTATATACAATTGGATAATGGTAAGATGTTGACTATTGGCAGAAATTATAGTGGAATCATAGAAAGTAAATTTATACTTATTGGTTCCAGAGATCGTGTAAAAAATAGTAGAAATAAAGATGACAAATAACGCTTTTGTTATTCGTCACTGGTGGCTTCATCAGGAAACAGTCGTTTTCTGACACGATAATATGACTGACGTGAGTCAAAGCCAGATTTGCAGATTGCCTCTTCTTTTGTGACTTCAGGATGTTGTTTCATGTAGCAATCAACATGACGAATACGCAAAAGATTGACATAATTGAAGAAGCCACCAAATTGGTCTCGAAGTACAGATGATACATAGCTGTGACTGTAGCCACATGCTTCTGTCACATCGTCAAGTGAAAGGTGAGGGTTGAGGAACTGCTGGCGTTCCTCAATCATTACCTTGATGCTTGTTGCTATCTTTTCTTTGGCTTGTGCCGACATTATCTTTTGCCTCGTGCTTTTTTGAGGCTTATGAGACGCTTGTACATTATTCTGACAGATATTCAAGGCATCATCTTCCTTTTGGTCTGTCATAAGCTCAGAGTACCTTGAAAAATTATCTTGCAAAATTGGGGGGGGGTAATTAAGTTGCTGAAAATCAGCAACTATCATTTCTTTTTTGTCATTTTTAATCATTTGCTCCACTAAAATACCTTTGCGCTTTGAAGGAAGCGAAGAAATGAGAAATACGACATTAAACACAGACAGTATAATCTGTATGGATGCAAGCCATGTGTGATTATTGAACAGTACCATTGGCCATATCAGGATGGCATGGAAAATAGGAATAAACAATACCTGACGTGCATAGGACAAAGGGAAATCATCAAGGTTAGAGAAACTATCAGTATCATAGTTGCGTACCCAACGCAATACTTGATACATAGATAGTCCGCAATAAGCAGTCATCAAGAGTCCTATTGCTATAATAATGTTTGTGAGTATGTTTGCAAATTCCTCTGTAAGATTGAATTCTGGCCAAATGGCTATACCCAATAATAAAATAATGGGTGAAAATACCAATATAGAGGAAATGATGCCAGACAATCGCCATCGCTCCCACTGACGTACTTTGCCAAAGTAGTTGAAAAGGAGTATGGCGCAGTAGTAGAAGTGTGTAAGCGGGTAATAGCCCTTCACTAACAGCCATGATTCTCGGCTGTTAGGGAATAATATATAGGGTAGCAGTATGATAGGGACTGCATAGAAAAGGGTAGCCATCTTACGGTCTGGATGGTAGTAGCTTTTCTGTTCCTTAGCTTCTGGACAGACGTGAAACCACCGTACAGCAGCGAACATAAGACAGGTCACTACGTACACCGTACAAGCAATGCTATATATAAGTTCTGTATGCGAAAACATTCTTTCGTACCTATTTATATATTAAACAGGTGCAAAGGTACTGCTTTTTGTTAAATAATCAAAAAAATCTGTGCTTTGGAGCGCATCTTTTATGATTATTTAGGGGAATTGTAATGCATTTAAGAAAAACAATGCTGTTTAGTGGATGAAACGGTTGTTTACGTATTTAGTACTCAGTCATTTCTACTATTTTCTTAATTTTGTATCGTTCAACGTTGACATGGTGGATACCGAAAAACCAATTTTAAACAGAGTAGGACTAATCTAATATAATTATGGCAAACAAAGAAACTGATTGCTTGGACAACAAACATTTTGTTAGTCCAATGGAGGTAGGAAAACACGCAATCACGTGTGCAAGCGATTCGCGTCCTGCTGGCTATTGTCATGATAACAGTATCGGTATAGACAATCCGAATTGGATGTCTAAACTTGATGACAATCTTCACATGAATCAATTGTCTCTTCCTGGTACACACGACACGATGGCATTTTATGGTGGCGACATTGCACAGTGTCAGTCTGTAAGTTTAAGGGGACAGTTAAATTCTGGCATCCGTGTGTTGGATATTCGCTGTCGTCATATTGCGGATATTTTTGCAATTCATCATGGTGTTGTTTTTCAGAAGGTTTATTTTGGTGAGGTGCTTGACATTGTTACTGCATTCTTGCGTGATAACCCTAGTGAAACTATTTACATGAGAATACAAGAAGAGTACAAGTCAGAAAATGTAACTCGTACTTTTGAGGAGACATTTAAGTGCGCTTATTGGGATCCTCGTCCTAATTTGTTCTGGAAACCTATTAACGATAATCCAACGTTGAAAGAAACAAGAGGAAAAGTTGTCGTTCTTCAGAATTTCACAGCTACTGGTAGTTATGGAATCAAATGGGATTCTTGCCACTTCAACATACAGGATAAATATGAGTTAAAAACTAACTGGGATTTGTATGACAAATGGACATATGTTAAGGATCTCATGTATGCGGCAAACAATTCTGACCCGTCAGGTCGAAAGACCTTCATTAATTTCCTTTCAGGTTCAACAGGTTCTTTCCCTTATTTTGTAGCTAGTGGACAATCAAGTCCAGGAACCAATGATCCGCGACTTCTTACTGGCCGTACCACCCCAGGATGGAAAGACAGCTGGCCTGACTTCCCAAGAGTTGGCTGCTTCATTGGTATTTGCTCTATAGCATTCGAGGGTACTAATATTCTTTCTGCGGAAAGAATTGGTAAAGGTAAAGAATTTGACAAATATGTTGGAATGGTAATTTCTGACTTCCCAGGAAAAGACTTAATCAATGCAATTATTAGCCTTAACGGATAATTTGCATTAATTCATCAAAAGGAGGTGTTTCACTTATGAAGTGACTCACCTCCTTTATTTGCAAATCAGCATTAAAATATATCTATCCGCATATAAATATTCATTTTTTACTTTATTTCAAAAGTTTTATATATATGAATATTGTACTCTTTGTTCGGATAAAGTGAATAGTAAGCAGAGTCTTCCCCAATTACAACAGTCTGATTTGAAATTGTTGCAGCAGCTTCAGATAATGAAGAACCTGATAACTGACATAAAGACGTATGACTATTCTTGCCGTTTACGCCCTTTACTGCTGCACTCTGATCCAATTCATATTCTCCATCACAATTGAATACGAAGCCACCATCCTTTACAACTACAGACTCTGGGTGTATTGTCATACCACATGAAGGTATGATTTGTATATCTACAGGATATACATCTGCATTTTTCAAACGCTGGCGCTTGTGATCAAGGCATATTTCTACACCAAAATGGATTCCACCGTATGTAAAAACAGATGAATTCAAATTATGACTTTCAGTTATTTCAGCATACTTTGTGGTCGTCTGTAAAAACATTGGATATGGTCCAATTTCGCTGCGTTGCGTAGAACGTCTATGTGTGTTGAGAATGAAGTCTTCTTTTGACTTGTACTGCTTGAGAACTGTGTGACAAAATGACTCAGAAACAACATAGCACTTGTTTGATATGACTTGTTTGGCCTGCATATCACTATAATCCAGCACTTTGATAAGTATATCATCAAAGGCATCATCCGTTTCGGTATCTTGGAGTTTTATTTTTCCGTCAGCGCGCTTTAATAAGTTATGGAGAGACTGTCTTGCCATTTTGTCAGAATGCAAGCGATAGTAAATGTCCAAAAGATTATCGCCTGTATAGTAGAAGTCTGAGTTGAATGTTGGTGGTTGGTCAGCTGACAATATAGAACCAATAAACAAAAGAATGTCTTGTCTTTCTGACAATTGTAAAATCTGCTGTATGTATGGTAGAAGGTGAGAATAAGAGTAGGCTCCTCTTGGACCTCTCATAAGAAATTCTGGAAAGACAATGATTTTTAATGTCGATGTGTCATTGTCAAAATTAGGATCTGACATTGTTTTGCTCAATGCATCTTTGATGAAACTGATTCGAACTTGAATGTCTGATTTTTCATTGATGATACCTGCATAATAGCCGTCATCACTGGTTTCATCGATAGATGTAAGGCCAGAAGGAGTCGTGGATATAGCGATTCCTATAAATTGAACCTTGCTGAAGGTTGTCGTTCCTACTCCTGTCTTGTCGGTGGTAGCGGAACATTTGTTAATAGCATCTTCCATAAATAATTGTGTTAATTAATACTTTGATTATGATATGTTTTTGGTGCAAAATTATGAAGTTTTGAACACAAAAGATGTCACTATCCATCCATTTTTGACATCAATGAATCTAACTTTGACATCAATAAATCAAACTTACCTATTATAATGCTTCGCCCCGCACCATGAAGCCACCCCCAGTCCCATTAACAGAGTCTTTATTTTCAGTCAGCAGAGCGTGACATGAAAGAAAAGACACAGTTACAGGGATAGGCAATCACGAAAAGGAGTCCAGTCATCTTCAAACAGGGTCGGTGAGATCGCAGGGCGAAAACTCACTGACTCTGTTTTTGCTAACAGTACACCACTTCGTCGGGAAGATTGCTTTTCTGGAATTTGGCTTCACCCCATCCCAAATTGTTATATTCTTACGGCTATCCCTTTTCTAACCTGATGTACATGATTCTTATAATCTACGCCCTCACCATTGTCTAAACAGCATCCTCAGTTTGTCATAGAGGGAAAACTCTTGTGGTCAAGCGAGTTGATCATAAGAGTTTCCTCACTCTGCCAAAGGTATGTCAAGGAGACTCTATCAATCATTGACAGAAGGTATTTGGCAAAACTAAACACTTTGCCAGATACTTTCAGTCTTTTATGCTTGATGGAGACTCCTCTTTCTGACATACTGGCTGATGATTCCTGTTTGGACAATCCCGCCCCACCTTTATATGTTGTTATACAAGACATTTTCTGTCATATCCTTCAAAGCCCGTGAAAAGGAATTCTTCTGCAAAGGTAGTTTCGCCATTCAAACCGTCAAGAATAGCAGGGCTTCGCTTTCAAAAATCTTCCTTTTCGCTGAAAAGAGTATTCTTGAAACTATTTTTGCCTTATTGCCTTGCTGTCACCTTGAAAAGCAGAAAAATTCCCAATCACAGGCTGAAAGGCTTGAATGAAAGGGAAAATAAAAATTTCAGAGTATGGCAACAACAAATTTCAACAACCGACTGATAACGCCAGAGCTGACCGAGGCACTGAGCAGTTATCCCCTGTATTCTCAGGACGCGAAGAAGAAGGATGCTATGTGCATCGCAGTGTTTTACCTTGGCAATATCCGCTGGTACATCATGGAAGGTCAGCAGGAAGGCAATGACTTCACACTCTATGGTATTGTAGCAGGTCTGCAAGAAACCGAGTACGGCTACCAGTCTGCTACCGAAATGGCAAGTATCACCTATGACGCAAGTGAGTACGGACTTGGCACATTGAGAATAGAGCAGGACAAGGATTTCAAGCCTTGCAAACTTGCAGACATCAAGGACGAGGAACTGCAACTTTTCCTTTCACGGCTCTATGATAAAGACTAATGTATAACCCCTAAATATAAGATTATGAAGATTATCGTAATGGACAGCGCGAATGTCCGCATCGAGGTTTTGAACGTTCCCGACCACATGATTGAAGAGGACATCGAGCAGTTCATGGCAGAGCATGACTATTCGCTCAACAACATTTCTTGGATGGCTGCACCCATCGACTTCGTGCCGGTGCTGTTCCATGAATATGGTATCTGCCATTCGGATGGCGAAGAGTTGCACTTTGTCCGTCAAGGAAAACTCAAAGACTTTTCCATCTATGACAGTGTGCAGGAGGTGAAGCACCGTGAGCAGGAGGAACTTGCCGAAAAACTCAGACTTCGTGGCGAAAAGGTGGATGATGGCTATGAGTGGCACTTTGAGGGTGAATGTCCCATCGTAGCAGCTTATGACTATGACGAGCCATGTGATGTGGTTATCCTTTCGGTCAGAGTGGACAAGGACGGATATTTCACCATCATTGGCGATGAGAAGAATGACCGAGGTAACGAGCACGAGATTGATGTTGACGAAATCTTTGCAGGTCATTTGGACTTCTTAATTCCAGAGATAGGAAAGTAAATCACTTTGGGGATAGGTGGCAACTCCGCTGCCTATTCCCAATAATAACCAACCATTATGAAACAGATTTTTGTAGTTTACGAAACTGACCCCTGGCATAGTACCAGCCATCGAGAATGTGCAGGAGTTTTCACCAGCAAATGGGCAGCCGTGAATGCCATTGTGAAGAACCACCGCATAGAGCTGGATGAGTTCTTCAGCGAGGAAGAGATTGAAAAGACCTCAAAACGAGTGTTGGAAGCCGAAGTTAGACGCAGACTCCGCAAAGAACTGGAGTTTGCCTATCAGACACAAGGCTATGAAACCAACTATGACATTGAGGTATGGAATATCAATGAATGGTATCTTACTAATTATTGAGCGATATGACCAACAAGCAGAGAAAAACCATGATTGAGCAATGGGTCACCCAGATGAACCCTAAAGCCATCCTCCGTGCTGCCGATGCCCGTTGTGGGGCAAGGTATGCTGTCTATGTAGTTCCCTCTCCTGGAGAGTTCGGGACAAGATGCACTGACTATCTGCCTTTGGAGCAGCTGGAGCAATACCTTTTGGGAGTGTTCTATGCCAATGAGTTCAACGAACGGATAGAAAGAAAAGCATGATGCCTTCTCTGGCGGCTTCGCCCTTCGAGTTCACGGATCCGAAGGGCGAAACAGACCTTTATAATCTCCTTGACAGGTCAATACCCTTGTACTATACATGAACCGAAGTTCATCAGATGGTTTCACCTATCTCCATGTCGGACAAGTGACAGCGGAAAGTTTTTTCTGCGAAGTTATTGCGTCCACGTCAAATAGCAATTCGTGCTTCGTGAACAATCTTCCTTTTCGCTGAAAAGTGTATTCTTCACGGCAGACTTGCCTCATTGCCGCTCCCGCACTTCTGGGTGCAGAAAAAATCTTCCCTGGTCACAGTCCGAAAGGATTTAATGAAAGGGAAATAAAAAACGAAACGGCAATGAACATGGTCAAGGTTTTCATCAAGGGTCAAGAGGACAAGGAACTCAGTAGTTTCCTCCGTTACTATCCAACTCGCATCAAGAATGTGGGCATAGATGCTTTGTTCGACAGGCAGACCATCTTTGATTTCAAGGACGGATGCAACCAGCCGCAAGTGGCTCAGTTCGTGGCAAAGGAACTTGTAAAGAAGTTCGGGCGCAAGATTGGAAAGGTGGTTTTCTCATGCGTCCCTGCCAGCAGCCAAGAGCGCAACGAGGAACGGAACAAGGCTTTTTCCGCACTCGTATGTCAGTTGTCGGGTGCCATCGATGGCTTTTCTCATGTCAAGGTGTCTGGAGAGCGGTCTGCCGTTCATGGAACCAAGATAAAGAAAGAGGTCAGAGCCAAGCGACTTGAAGAAAGCAACACCATAGAGGTTGATGCAAGTTTCTTTCGCAACAAGATAGTGTGTGTATGGGATGATGTGGTTACTACGGGAACATCTTTCTGTGCCTATGCAGCGCAGTTGGAGAGAGTCGGAGCACATGTGACCAATGGCATCTTCCTCGGAAAGACTTCATATAGATATGTACCAACTTATTGATGATTATATGGAACAAAGAAAATTTAGCAGGGCGGCAACAGCCGCCTTTACGGGGCATCGCTTTGTCGATGCTGCACAGAGGGAACACGTCAAAAAGCGGCTTTCAAATGCTGTGCTTGATGCTTATGGGCATGGCATCCGAAATTTCATATCCGGCTTTGCCATTGGGTTTGATATGATGGCGGCAGAAGCGATTGTTTCACTGAAACGTAGCTATCCCGACATCACATTGATAGCTGCAATTCCCTTTAAGGGTCAAGCCAGTCGTTTCAGTTTTTATGACCGAAAGCGATATGACAGGTTGCTGGAGGTTGCTGACGAAGTGATTGTGCTCAGTGAGAGTTATTATCCAAGGTGTTTCTTGGACAGGGATGAGTTCATGGTGAACAACTCCTCTAAGCTTATAGGATATTATGATGGTCGAGAGAAAGGTGGAACGTTCTACACCATTCGTAAGGCAAAGGCTCAGAACATCCCTATAGTGAATGTGTTTTGAAATCTAAATGCCCCTTTTCGTTAAGCCATATGACCGGAGCCAAACTTATTTGAGCTTTGGTATGGCGAGAAAAGGTCGAATAAAATTCAATGATTTATGAGTGATATTGAAAGCATTATTATCATCGTCATAGTCTTCCGTGTCCTTTTTGTCGTGCTCAGAGCATGGTGGAGCGGAGATAGTCGGAACGACTATAGACGTGACAGATAGCGTCAGCAGACGATACGCTATATTTCCTTGATGTCATCAGGCCACCAGAACTGTTGCAGTTCGTGGATGATGTCGTCCCAATCCTTCATTGTGAACATACCTTCGCCCATCATCATAATAGTCATGGTGATGCCGTTGTATGTGCGATATACATTTGTGTCCCTAAAGCCGTTGCGGAGATAGAATTGCTGGCGACGTTTCCGCAGGTTGCTGTTTTTGCAGACTTGTGTCGGACTCTCCATGTCCAGGACACAAGTCTGTCCTTTATAGTGCTCTATCAGCTGAGTAAGTATCTGCTGGACATAGCCTTTTCCTTGTTATCTTTTAGATTTGTGTCAAATGCGTATTCATTGGCTGAAACCTCTTTGACAGTCTTTGCCAATGAACCAATAGCATATTTGGAACGAGTTTATGAAACATCCTTTGCAGGTTCAAACTCCAACAACCACTATAACGTTTTGTGAAAAAACGCCGTTGGACATTCCCTAATAATAAAGGTAAAGTTTGTATTATAAAATTAACGTAGTGCTTATATTACTTCTTCGTTTCCTCCAATATCCTGCGGAACACCCAGTCGTGGTTGTAGAGGAAGTCCTCGGTGTGCTGGCCTTTGTTGTAGTAGGCTTGGATGCGCAAGTCCTCGATGGTTGGCCAGACTTCTATCTCCACTTGGTCTTTGTAGTAGGTCTCGGGATTGGCGGCATCGGCGTCGGTAATCTCCAGCGTGACGGGATAGCGGTAGGAGATGCGCGAGTGGCGTAGGATGTCGCCCCACGGGGTGCCGCCGATGCCGACGAAATAGCCGGAGGGCTGGCCTACGGTGACGAGGCGGTCGGAGCGCTGGCAGACGGAGATGAAGGCGGAGGTGGAGGAGAAGATGCTTTCGTTGGTCATGACGTAGATTTTGCCGCCATAGCCGATGGTGCGGTCGCTGGGCTGCAAGGTTGTCTCGCTGTCCTCGTCGAGAAAGGCGGTGAGGCGGTCGCCATAGACCTTGATTTCGCGGGGGTCGGTGTAGTCGTCGCCGAGTACGCTGATGTCTTTTACGGCCTGTCGGATGCTCCAGTGCAGGGGGCGGTCGATGATGGCCGAGAGGACGCACCGCCATGTCATGTCGTTGCCGCCGCCATTGTCGCGCACGTCGATGATGACGCGGTTGAGGGGCTTGCCCTTATGGCTGGCTATCTCATTCTCCAGCCATTCGGCTTGACCGATGTTCATTCGGGGGATGCGGATGTAGAGGGTAGAATCGCGCTGGAAGTAGTCGGCCTTGAAATTAAAGTCGTCGAAAATGTCGCGGGTGAAGATGTAGCCGACCTGCGTCATGTCGATGGTCTTCGGCTTGCCGTCGATGATGACCGTCCATGTGAACTTGTCGGTCTTGTAGATAATGCGCGGGTCGAAGAGGCTGCTTGCCCAGGCCTTCTTGTGCTTGAAGTCCCAGCGGGTGGCGTCGCTCACGAGGCGGTTGTACTTGGCCACATACTTATCGACAGGGATGCCGTTCACATGTGTCAGTTCGGAGAAGAACGGGATGACCTCCGTGTCCTTGTTCTGGAAGCCGCGCGTCAAGTATTTGCCGTCAATGTAATAGACTTTATTAGCCTTGGAACCGCCATAGCGGAAGTACTTCTGGTAAGCCTCTTTCGTGTGGGCCATGGCTACGGAGTCACGGGTCTGGTTGGGGCTGATGTGCTGGTCATTGCAGGCGGCGAGGGCGCGGAAGATGACGTCGTAGAAGCCGCCGTCGCAGGTCACGGTGTCGATGTCGTGCCGTATGCGCCGCAGCTCCTTGGGGATGTCGATGCCCGTCACTCGCTTGCGCACGGCGAAGTGCGGCACCTTCGTGGTCAGCGTCGTGTACAGCTGGTCGTAGTCCTCCAGCATCTGCTGCTTGGTGAGGGATTGTGCATTGGTAGTAGAGGTTGTTAGAATAACAATAAAGGGTAAAATAATTAACTTCATATTTGTTTCGGGGTAATTTTATGCAAAGGTATGGTTTTTATTTGAAATAATCGTGTTTAAGTACGAAGAATTTATAAATTATTTGTTTTTTCAATAATCTTGATATTTAAGATTATGTGTAGCATTCTGTAAATGCACTGTTAAATCGAACATAACCATATACAGATAGCCACAAGAAAATTCGTGCTACACTAAGGTTTGTGTTAAATGGGTACGAGATGAAGATATAAAATATTCTTCATACCCATACGACGTTTTCTATGCCAGCACCAAGCTCGAAATGATATTTGGCAATGCCTAAATCCATCTGGGTATAACCAATTATGGAGAATCCTTTCTTGGCATGTACCTTATGGCGATTGTTGCTCATGCCAGCATATTCAAACGAATACTTTTGCTGGTTCACGGCAGTTGGGGCAAGCAAAGCGGCTTCAACTCCCTTCTTGAACCATGACGGAGTGATGTCACTGGCATTGCTCACTTGCTCGACTGTCTTGATCTTATGACCGACACCCTGTGTCTCGCCGTAACCGATGGCGATGTAACAGGCAATCTTCTCACCGTCGGCAAGAACATACGTTCCTGGCACCTTCGAGTAGGAGAGACCTACCCAACAAGTGTTCAATCCAAGTGTTTGAGCCAACAACACCAGATGCTCGCCATAGTAGCCTATGCGTTCATCAAGATCTTCGGCTTTCTTTCCTGCCATGACAATATAGTTGTTGGCATTACGGAACTTCCCATATTTGGCCATAGTTCCTTGGAATGCCTTTGGCTCGTTAAGGATCAACTGCATATGCAGCTTGCCTTCACGATTCAGAACGGCAATCTGCTCTTCCAATGCCTTTACTACATCATCTGCCAAAGGCTCGTTTTTGTATGCCCTTACACTATGCCGGGCTTCAATAGCTTCTTGTAGTGTCATTGTTTATCTTCTTTGATAATCGGGTTCTTCCTTTCGTTCCATTTCTTGATTGGGCCAGAATGAGGGCCTCGATTTAGTGTTATGCCATATTTGCGCAGAATCCTGAATATGGAACTTCTGCTCTTGAAACCGCTGACAGCCCAAATATCGTCAATAGCATGGCCTCCATTGTACATGTTTACAATCGTAGCCTCTCGTTCCTGACGGGATTTAGTTGATTTTGTCTTGGTTTTGGCAGTACGCAAACGCATGATATGGGTAGATGCCTTACGAAGTGTGGCAACTTCTGCAGGGAGGGAACCAATCATGTCGAGGAAGTCTGATGTCTTCAATGCAGGGAATACTTCATCCTTTGAGTCAACCTTATCGTGAATGGAGATAATGCGTATCACCTTGATACGGCATAGTTCGAGGAAGTAAGAAAGTTCTCTGGTACCACGCAACGCATTGCTGAATTTGCTCAATACCAGTTCATCACCTCGTTCAAGACTCATAAGAAGGGCTTTCCACTCTGGACGCAACTTCTCATCCTCGGCATTCTCTTCGACAATTTTCACGCAACCGAATTTCTCCATCCAAGCCTTATCAGACTCGACGGATTCGTATGCCTCTGCCAGAAAGATATAACCTACCTTTGCCATATTTGTTTTCAGTTTGTTAGTGGGTGAAACTTGCGTTTTTACCTGTTTTATGATGCAAAGATACACTTTTATTTCCAATAATAATCATACTCAAATGATATTTGTGCATTTTTAATACTTGATACTCGACTGTCTATTTGCTTTCGAGTATGATTATTTCAAACTTCAAGTATCATTTATAACAATACTTAAAGTTACAATCATACTGCTCGCTATTTCGATTATTATACTTACCTTTGCAGCGGATTTCAAACAATTATCAGTATATGTATAGCACTAAACCAAATTGTTACATGAATACTTTAAAGCTTTACTCAATGTTGAAAGTCAACCAAAAGAAAGCAAAGGAAACAAAGTGTAATCATACTCGCATTATATTGGCTATTTCTGCCACTATAATTGCCATCCTTTGTATGGCATCATGTGCCACTGACAAGTCGAAGTATCATTTCGATTCAAGTAAAGATGCTCTTACCAGTTATCATGTTTACTTGTCTGAACTACAGAAAAAGGAATCTCTGTCTTCAGATGATTTTGTTGCCACTATCAGCAACTGGTGTGAGTTGCGCGATAGTGTTTATACTTACATCAGTAAGGATTCAGCATTCTATGCACACACTTATCTGTCTTCAGAGTTCTATAGTTTACATGACTCTATCAGAACTGAGATGTTCAGACTTGCCGTTGGACAAGACAGAACACTCAAAGACGTTCTCAGAGTCAAGAAGTCCACCTCACAATATAATAATGAGGAGGACATCAAAACCACTTTTAACTCAGCCAAAGCGTTTTATGCCTCTCTTGACAGCCTTGAAGTTTTCAAAGCAGACAAAGGACAGACGCTTGTCTTATACAGAAAATTCTTTTCCGGCATAAACGATATCGAGTTTAAGATGCTCAACGATCTGAAATCAGTCATCCGTACTGAAGACAGATTATTCCGTACCTTCCTTACCCATATCAATGAATATAGTGATATATCTCTTGCTGATATTACCAAAGGTACAGAACAATTATGTAAGTCTGTCTATGGATATGCGACTGATGGAGAACTTGATGCCAAGGATGTTATGGTATATATGTCTATGCGCACGAACCGACGTTTGGTGCAGAACACCCAATCTTGTATTGAAAGCATCAAGCGCAGAGACAAGCTTACCGACAAGCAGCAGGAAGCTTATTACTGGATGCTCATTCAGCCTTACATAGCCATAGATTCCTTTGGAATGGCTATGCTCACCCTGGAACAGGAGAGGACGCTGCTCTCATACGCTGACGAGATTCAACGTATGGAACAGACTCACAAGCTCGGCAAGAATCACAGGAAACTTTCAGAAATGAGCAACCTCATTCTCAAACTTTACATTTCAGGACTCTAATCAAGACATCACTATGATACAAGAAGAAATCGAACAATTCAAGATGCTTGCGCCAGCCATTTTGCCAGAACTCTTCGATAGCGTAAGCATCGCAGAAACAGACATCGACGAAGAGAGTGCCACAATTTCCTACGCTTTGTCTCACCAGTACGACCTAGAAGATGTAATGGACAAATTCGAGGATCAGATGGAACTTACCATCCTCTATCATTTCATCCCGTCTGCTCATACTGATTTCGGACACCAGTGCTGTGCTTACTCAGATACACAGTTCGGCCACATGTTCAAGATACATGCCAGTACGAATGCTTCTGGTAAGGTCGAGACTCTGACAGTCACAGTGTACGATTCCTTGGATGCCATGTGTACAGACCTCATGGAAGACCTTGACCGCCATGAGAATCGAGGAAAGTTCGTTCACAAGGTTCCGAAAGAAGACCTGTTGGTAGAGTTCTGCTAATGTATGGAGCTTGCTTTAATCAAACGAATAGCAGACATCATCAATGAACGAAGGACATGGATAAACGCAGAACTCAGTCCGAAACAGACTCCATATCTCATACCGCACGACGGCACTATTTCTGTATGCTACAGTTGCTCCATGAACCTTCAGGTCATAGAAGCACGAAATGGCTACAAAAAAAATCAGAAATGGATAATACCAGAAGTCGTGCTGGAGAAATCTGCCAGAAAGATAAAGGCCCAAGATGCAGCCTTTTGGGAACGGCTAACCACTGGGCAAATGAACTATCAGGATGTGGAACGTCTCATTCTCGATGCCACTTACGGCAAAGTAAAACTCACACTCGATGAATACGGAATTTAATGTTTAACTCTAAAAACGTGTAAGTATGATATTCTCAATGATCCATCTGGTGCTTATCTCCGTGATAATCCTTGCACCTTGGTTCCTTTACAAGAACCCGTCGCGTCGGATGATACAGTTCTATCAGCGGATGTCCTACAGTACCCATTGCCGACTGTTCTATGGCAAGATTCTGCTGCTGACACTCATCCTTTTCCACTTCGTCTGTTACTGGATGAAGCCAGGAGAATATGGAGTGATGCTGTCCACTGTTATGGTGTTTTATCTTTTCTCGGCAAAACGTACTCTCTCACTGATCAATGGCATACGAAACAGCCGTGGGGTCATGGTGTTTGTCTTCACAATAGCACTGGCACTATTGTTCACACCTCACATGTACAGTCTCGGTGTGACTTTGGGCTACATTCTTCTGGCAGTAGGCTTCTATCCTTCAAGTCTGCTGGAGGGTGAGAAGCCATCCCATAAGGAGTTTGCCACCTATCAGGAATTTCAGGATGACATTATTCGGAACTACTACTTATAGCACCACTCTAAGTGGACACTCGGTGATTTAATCAACGTCTGCTACAGTCAGACAAGTATTCACAACAAAAGGATTGTAAATGGATAACAAGAATGTAACTTTGTATGGAATGGAGAATGACATGGCTCTTCTCCAATTCCTTCGCTCGAAGAATACAGAACGATTCACCAAGCTCGATGCCTTCTGCTATCTGATTGGCAAAATGTCTGAACAAGCCAAGTCGAAAAAAGGTGATTCTTCAACAGACATTTCACCACTTTGTCATGGCGGTTTCACAGGTTCAATCTCAGAACTGGCAAACGACTGGCATTGGCACCGCGCCACAGTTCGCTCATTCCTTGATGGACTGGAAAACCTTGGTGTCATCAAACGAGAACTTCAAGGGCGCGACTATCATTTCACATTGCGAACACACGCCAGTCTTTCTGTTCCAATCATCAATTACGATACAGTGCTTGAAGTCGCATACCTTCTTCTTCAGCACTGGGATGAGTACAATTTATCTCCAGAGTTCCTGGCCGCTTACTTTGAAGCATACGACGGAACAATCACGGAAAAATGTATGTGCGATGACCCCGATTGGGACAAAGCACAGGATAATGCAGAAACCGTCTTGGAGGCTTTCTCTCATCTGGAATTTTCGACCGTCTATAACTGTCAAGATAGTGATTCTCTTGTCCAGATTGTTGCATCCACTTTCAAAGGTGCAGGTCAATGGTCATGGACAAAATGGATGCAAGCCTTGATGTATATGGACTTTGTGCTGATGGGAGATGATTTCCCAGATATTGATAAGTCTGATGAAGACTCTTACAAGCACAATGCTTTTGTCTGTGACTTCTCAAAGCAGGATATGCGTCTGCTACGTGAGCTGTTCTACAAGTTGAAGAAGATGGAGAAAGATGATTCCGAACAAACGGACTCAAACCACACTTCTTCTTCCCTTACTTCTCAGGATAACGAATGATGCTTTTAATCTGTAAACAGTCTTTTGCTTTTTTCATGTAGTCCGGGAGCAAGCCCGGAGGCTGACCGAAACGTTAGCGCGAAGGGCTTGCCCTTATCGGGGCATCAGGCTTGCCTGCTGTCCACTCAACGAAAGGGAGGGGTAGCCTAATACCCCTCGACCTAAAAGGACGAGGGAGAAGTGTCCAGATGAATTAGCAAGCTAAGGACACAGATAATAATAAAGATAACCATACGAAGCGTATGAATGGAGCTAAACAGGTAATTGATTTCCGTGCCTCTAAAGGCTTTACGGTATCGCAGAGCAACGAGCATCTACGTGTCTATTCTGACAAGACATTGAAACATGCTCTTTCCATAGGCAACTATGATTTGACTCGTGAGCATCTGAATTTCGAGATAACCAAAGGAGGCAAAATACAGCCAGTCGATAAGACCAGGAGCATCCCAGAGCGAATCGCAGCAAATCTTGCAGCTCGTGGTATCAAGGATCCGAATGAAGGGCTTGAAGAACCTCGGTTCCGAACAGTGTTGAATTTCATCCTTGGAGGAAGCCGTGAGCGAATGCTTGAAATAGCTTTCGGTGACCAGAAAGTGAACCTGGCAAAAGGTGCTGATAATTCACACCTGAAACGTAGCAAGGATATAGAACAATGGGCGAAGGATATGTACTACTTTGTCAGTGACAGATGGGGTGAAGAAAACATTGCAGCTTTCGTCGTTCACTTGGACGAAATGAATCCTCATGTGCATCTTACTCTTCTGCCTATTGATGAGAATGGTCGCTTTGCCTACAAGAAGATTTTTGCAGGAAAAGACAAGTTTGAGTTCAAGGCAAGAACACTGGCCATGCATGATGCTTTTGCCAAGGTGAACGAGAAATGGGGTCTCTATCGTGGCACAAGTATCACCGAAACTGGAGCCAGACACCGCTCAACGGAAGAGTACCGCCGTTTGCTCGATGAGGAGTGTGTCACACTGGAAGATAAGATAGAGAACCATCGTAAGGTGCTGTCAGGTCTTCAGCAGGACATTTCACTGGCAGAACGTCGTGTGAAGGGGCTAACATCTATGGTGCTCAATCTTGAAAAGGACAAGGAATCAGTTGAGAGAGAACTGGATAGTCTGGCATCTGCTGTTTTGGATAATGCTGATGGCAAGCTTTCCAATGAAGACAAGATAGCAGCTCTTCACAGACAACTCGCAGACATCAATGCAAAACTGGCAGATAAGAAACAGAAGCTGTCCGATGCAGAGGATAAACTTGACAAGCTGAAGAAAGAGGCTGAGAGCATCAAGGAACGCACAGAAGAACTACGAGGTGAAGCTACACAAGTGGCTACTTCGGTGCAGCAAAAGGTACGTGATGAAGTGACCAAGGCACTCTATGAGAATGTGGTCAGTGATTTCAGATTGAGACTCCCACAGATGCCTGATGACGTTCAGCTTCATCTGGACGAGTCAGTACTGATGGACGTTGCTGAACACGGGAACCAGATTGTAGCTTGCGCCATGCTTCTATTTGCCGGATATGTCGAACAGGCGACAGAGTTTGCCAAGGGTCACGGTGGAGGAGGAGGTGGCCCATCTTCAGGATGGGGACGAGACCCTAAGGATGATGATCGTGAGTGGGCGCGTCGATGTGCGATGATGGCTACCAAGATGATGCGCTCTGGTTCTGGGCGTAAACTGAAGCGATAATCCTTTGCTGAAGTTGCCACTTGAAAATTCGATTATAGTCAATACATTGCTCAAAGTAAGTAATCTTAAAAAGTAAAACAAGAATGAAAAAAAAGATTGTAATCATGTCCATGTTATGCCTGGCACTAACTGCTTCGGCATCTGGACAATCAAATGAAGTTGACTCTTCCTACATGGAGCCAGTCATCACGTCGGATGTCATGCTGCAATCCCTGCAGCCCACCTATCTCAGAAACGTCAGCGAAGGCTCAGGATGGGACAGAAACTGGTTCCTGGAGGTCAAGGGTGGAACATCTGCTTTCCTTGGTTCGCCAGTGGGTTGTGGTGACTTGTTCGATCGTCTCACTCCAGCTGTGCAGGTTGGTATCGGAAAATGGTTCACTCCAGCCGTCGGTGGTCGAATTGAGTTTCAGGGTTGCCAGTTCAAGAACGCAGAGTTTGCCACTATGAAGTACCAGTTTATACATGCTGACTTCATGTATAACCTGACCGCTTTCATTAGCCAGAATGAACTTGGACTATCTCGATGGGATGTTATTCCATTTCTGGGCGTAGGCATGGTTCATAACTCAGATTGGTCAAGTGGAAACGGAAGTGGCACTAACCATCCCTTTGCCTTTGCCTACGGTCTTGAAGCAAGATACCGAATCACTAACCGTCTGCATCTGCTTGCAGAGCTGAGTGGTATGACTACCATGAAGAACTTTGATGCCATAGGTTCTTCCAGTCGGTTCGGTGACAATATGTTTACACTGTCAGCAGGATTGTCTGTGACCATAGGTAAGGTTGGCCATAAAAGAATCATCGATGCAAAGCCCTACATGAGCCAGAACGAATGGCTGCTGGACTATGCAAATGGCCTGTCATCCCGAAACAGATACTTGACGAAACGTGTCCATGAGGATGAGCAGTGTATGGCAGAGTATCGTAAGATTCTGGAGATAGAAGGTCTGCTTGACCTCTACAAGGACAGGCTGACAGACAAGGGACATACGAAAATCAAGTCACTATATCCTAAGAATGATTATTCTGGCTTGAACAGTCTTCGCGCACGTCTGGCTAACCGAGGATGGGACGGTAATCCTAATACGATGCCAAGAGCTATGCAGAAACGTAATGGCGTGGAAGATACTGAGGATATCTATTCACTCGATAGCCTTTTCAACAACTCAGGCGTTACTGACAATGCTTATCTGAGTGCTATGCTCAACGGGCAGGAATACATTGGTGCTCCCATCTACTTCTTTTTCCACTTGGGTACGGATGTCCTAACCGAAAAGAACCAGGTGATGAACCTCGACGAGATAGCCAGAGTAGCCAACAAACATGGTCTTCAGGTAAAGGTCATTGGAGCTGCTGACAGTGCTACAGGTACGGAGTCCATCAACGATAATCTGAGCCGTCAGCGAGCGGAATATATACGTCGCTTGCTGCTTGACCGAGGCGTTGATGACAGTCGGGTATATACCATCTATGCAGGTGGCATAGACAAGTATTCTCCTGCTGAAGCGAACAGAAACACCTGTGTAGTGCTGTCTTTCTAAAGAATCTTTATAACAACCAATTTACAAACAATTATGATTGATATAGAAACTATTACCCCCCAGCAACTGTTGCTGATGCCCGTCGATGAGTATCTTCGTACCTTTGGCAACAAGAAAGCGTCTAAACGCGCTCTTGCCATCCTGTGTACCAAGTTACTCAAAAATGCAGACCGTCTGCGTAAGAATCTTATTGGTGGCCGTCCACTGTCAAAAGACGGAGAACCTCTTTGTGTCGGTGACCTCATTCGTGTTCCACATCCATACCTCTACAAAGCGAGGATTGGACAGGACAGCCTTCACTTTATCTGTGAGGCTCTGGAGAGAAATGAGCTAAGACTGAACATGAACGACAAGACCATCGAACAGTATATTGAGACTTTCGATATAAACATTACCAAGCTCCGCATGGTGCTTGAACTCCTTTGCCGTCAGTGCCTCAGAGAGAAGAAACGTGATTTCTCACGCATCTTCGACCGTAAGAAGGAAATCATGCCTGGCTTTGACTGCTATGTGCTTGTAACCAGAATTTAGGCGTTATTGATGTTTAGTACTACATTTCCATTTTGAATGAAGTTATGTTGAACGAAGAAGGGCACCGCTCGTGATGAGTAGTGCCCTTCAACTTTGTTATAGAGGATGTTCAGCGATGAAACCGATAGCCGGTGTTCTCTTCCTGTTTTGGAAGTGCTTTTGCTGCCAAAGACTCAGACTGCTTTGCCTCAGTCTTGTCTTCCTCCTGTTCAGTCTTCTCAGGAGTCTTCACACCGTTGCTTTCATCTTTTGTTTCCTGAACACCTTTGTCCAGCTGAAGCTGAATGGCATCGACCTTTTGAGTAATCATCTGTGATGCTTTCTTCACATCTGTCAGAATGGTCTTGATGAAGGTAGGTTCCTCCTTCAGACTCTCCAGCCAGCCTTTGAGGTAGGCAGCTGAATCTTCCTTCAGATGCTTGGTCATGCCATAACGCTGAGATACAAGCGCAGCCGTCATTTCTGCCTTCAGCTCCTCGGTACTGTATTCCTTACTGCCGAAAGAGGTTGGTTTGAGCCTGTCCAACTGGTCTTCAGCACCTGTTGAATGAGCCATCTCGTGGAAAAGGTTACTATAGAAGGACTCACCATCCTTGAACTGTGATTTCTCTGGTATGACGATTTCCTTCTTTGAAATGCTGTAGTAAGCATTGTCACCAAGAATAGGCTTGATGGGACAAATCCACTCGTTATGCTCAATCATGTGGTCAACTGGCTTGAAAGAGAACTCTTCGCCCTCTGCCACTTGTGGACGCACCTGCTGATTCTGTTCTTCCAGCTTGTGATACAGTTCCGGGCGAGCTTCCTTCAGGTTCGTCTGGTCAACATTGAAGACGTTATAGACAGACAGTTTCGGATAGACATTGAATTTTGCCTTTTCCTCTTCTGAAAGTCGCTTGTAGTCATCATACTTAATCTTCTCCTTCGTTTCCTTGTCAACACAGGTGAAGGTAGTGATGAATACAGGGATGGACTTGCTTCCTTTGTTGATTGACACCTTGGGTAGTTCATTGCCCTCTGCATCGGTAAGCTGCACCTTACCACCTTCCTTGTCCTTGCCGTAGTTGAGACCAACCACACGGTCGAAGGTACAGAAGACGGGCAACTTGAAGCCTTCTTTCTCGCAGTGCATCATGAGCATCATGGCATTCATGCCATTGTACTCCCTGCCTGAGAGGTTCTTTGGCCATGTGAGAGCACCCTCCGTAAACCAAGGCTTCTTCCAGTCGCTCTGAAGAGTTGAGATTTTCTCAATCATCATTTCGGCGAACTTTTCCAAAGCTCTGTCTTCGGCTGATGGCCCTGCATGGTTATATTTATTATCCTTACGCATAGGCTTTAGGTGTTAGGATTGTTAGCTGTCTTGTCCCACTTAGACACCTCACTGACACGGCAAGCAATGTCAAGACGGTCGTTATAGGCAGACATCTGGAGTTCACCCTTGGCATTGATGCCAGCCTTGGGCTGCATCCAGTCCTTACGGCTCTCGCCAAACTGGAGGAAACGGATCCAGGTGTAATCGTAGTTCTCGCCGTTCGTCTCGCTGCTGAAGGCTGAGAATACACAGAAGGGATTGCCCTTCTTGTCCTTCTTCTCCTCAATCTTATTGCCGAGCGTGCCGCGAAACTCGATATCACCCTTGATGCTGTCTTCAGAACCTGCGCTGAAGGTGTTGATGCCTGTGGCAGAGAGATTCAGATAGAAAGCTTCTCCTTTCTTGTGGAAAGTGAGAGTGCCAACCACCTCGACACGATTGCCTACAGGATAGTTCGCAAGCTCCTCCTGAGAGCCACCATCCTTGGCCACGCTGATTTCTACGGTCTTGTTGATGCCAGACTTGGCAGGGATGACCACGTTAATACCTAATGACATGAAGGGCTTACCCTCCTTACCTGTACGCATCTGCGCTGTGCGTGAGATGGTACCACAAACTGTTACATTACATTTAATCATAAAAGCTGAAAATTAGAAGTTAATATTAAGAGAAAAGTTATAGTTGCTGATCTTCTGTTGCTGCATGTCTGATGTCTTCCGCTATCCAGCACAGTAAGGCAACCATGACAGAACAATAGATAATGCATCCGATCAGACCTAACAGGCAATAAAGTCCATAGATGATGCTGATGATGATAGCTCCGGCTATCAGCAAGGTCAATACCTTATTGAAGATTCTTTCATTCATGTTACTTCCTTTGAATGGATTGTTCCTGGTTCTGTTGTGCATCCACGCCTTGCTGATAGTTTTGGGACATCTGCTGTGAAACAACAATGCCGTTCACCACACTGGCTACCGCACGACGTTTGTCATCCTCTGAGAGGCTGCTGTTTCCCAAGGCTTGCTGGAGTCTTATCATTTCAGCATTGGTGATTTCATGGGTGAAGTTCACCGTGCCGTTATCCACCTGAAGAAGTGGCCTGTTATCAGAAATGATAAGATTGCACACTTTCATGTGGGGGAGGAGAGAAGTCAGGTCTATCTGTCTGTTGGCTGCTGCATCAGTGACAGCTTGCATCTTTTCCTCCTCGCTCTTGTTGTCAATCTGGATTGCCAATGCCATCAGTGAGGTGAAAAGAGTCATGGCCATCTCTATCACTGGGTCACCATTCGGGTTCATGCTCATACCGCTGTCCTCTGAAGACAAGATTTTCTTCATCCATTCGTCAGGTGACATATTCGTGTCAATCTGCTGCTGTGCTGTGACAGTTTCCTGAGCTACAGGATTTGCAGCTTTATAGCTGGCCAATAAGTCCTTTCCGTTATGAAGCAACTGTTGAGACAGTCCACCTTTCTGGCTTATCTCTGCGATATATGCAGCTGGGTCAATATTGCGTTTCGTGCCGTCACTGGCAATGGTCTTGACCTCAAAATGCAAATGTGGCCCTGTTGTCCTGGTTCCTGTATTTCCTGATACGCCAATCTTCTGACCGGCATTGACATTATCACCAACCTTCACGTCGATGCTCGACATGTGCATGTAGGTCGTCTGATACTTGCTGCCATCCTCACGGTTATACTCAATCGTAACCGACTTGCCGCCGCCAGTGTTGGCATTGTGGTTCACACCAACCACCTTGCCGTTGTTCTCTGTGGCAAGTAGTGCTTCGTTTTTGCAGCTTACGTCAATTCCTTTATGGAACTGCGTCTTGCTGTGATCCATTGGGTCACGACGATTGCCGAAAGGTGAAGTCACAAGCATGAACTCCTCTCGTTTCAAAGGAAGGGAATAAAGACCATTGAGAGTGGGCTTTGCAGTAACGCTGTTGGCAGGAGTGGCAGACACATCCCCCTTGCGGTAGTCTGTGGTGCCAATCTTCTTGCCCTCTCTCTTAGCCTGTTCAATCACCATCTGGTCATATTTCTGCAGGTTTGCCCCTTCAATGACTCCAACGATGGTGCTGACATAGTTCTTGGCGGTAGCATAACCACCAGCCTTGATGCCAGCAGCCCATCCTTTGTAGTCATCGGCAGAGAGGTTCCTGGTGTATTTCTGATAGCGGTCTGCCATGAGGACTTTACTGTGGTCTTCATAGCTCTGCCCAACGTTATCATACTTCTTGAACTGCTCATTAGGCTTGTCATCGTCGGCACGGACAAACTGGCCGTTGAACTCACCCTTTACACCGAAATGGTTATTGGCAGTTCTGGAAAGCATACTCTTTCCTTCTGCTGACTCAATGATGCCTTGGGCAAGAGTGATGGATGCAGGGATGCCATATCTGCGCATCTGCTCCATAGCTTCCGCTGCATGTTCCTCAATATATTTTTGTCTTGATGCTGTCACGTTTTTACTCTTTTAGGTTATCGATGAAAGGCTTGATGCTTCTCTGGTTCAGCCTTAGCTTCCTTTTCTGAGGCAACACCAGGTGACACCAATTCTGAGATACCGCGCTTTGCCGTCTGCTTTGGAGCTTCCAACTGGTCACAGATGGCTACACGCTCTCCGGCACGGATAAGCTTTGGCAGATAAGTGTCAAGGGCATGGTAAGGGAAACCTGCCATTTTTACAGCATTGCCATCAGGCCCTTTCTGCTTGGTGCTCTTAGTGAGAGTGATGCCGAGTATCTTAGAGGCTTTCTCAGCGTCCTGCTGATAAGTCTCATAGAAATCGCCTGTGCGGAACAGAAGAAGTGCGTCTGGATGCTTGCTTTTCAAGTCCAGGAACTGCTTCATAATCGGAGAGAGAACGACGGCAGCTACAGCCTTGGTCTCTGCTTTGGTGGCTTCTTCCTTGGCTTTTTCCTCCTTACGCTCTTTCTCCTTTTGTTCAGGAGAGTTACGACGCTTCTCTTCCTCTTGCTTTTTCTCAGATTGCGTCTGCTCTTCCTTCTGCTCCTCCTTCTTGTCTTCCTCTTCATGGACTTCGACATTCTTGGTCTGCTCCTTGGTCTCAGCCTGTGCTTCCTGCTCAGTCTTGTCTGTACCGACAGCTATGGCATCGGTACGATCCTTACGGAGCACATCGGCAAAAAGAGATGCTGCAAGGTGGGTCTTATAGTCCTGTTTGTCATCTGCCAGCCACATTCGTTGCCACTGCTGTTGATTGACCTCACGGGCTTGAAGCCTGTTGCCGTCGATGGTAGGTACGCACAGAATGACACTCGGCTTGTTGTCTGTGGCTTTGGTCTTGAAGATGTTCACACGCTCGATACGTGCCAACTCCTCGGCAGTAGCCTGACTCTTGAAAAGGTCTGTCTTCAGTTCTGGCTTCTCCATAGCCATAGCATAGTATCTGGAAGCCATCTCCAGACGCATGTGGTCACTGGCTTCTTCATTGCCTTGCTTCATGGTCACGAAAAAGCGGTTGACATCTGCCTTGTCAGCATAAACGGCAAAGGATGGCTCATTCTCTGGCTTCAGGAACATTGCCCACTTGCCAGCGTCATCCCTCAACATAAGCACTTTGTCGAAAGCAACAGAGTTGGAACGGCTAACTGCCTCTGCAACATCGAGCTTGGCAAGGTATCTCAGTTCCCAGTTGTTGAGCTTGGAAGCGGAAACTTCCTTGCCAGCGAAGAAACTGTCATCAGGACGATAGCCCAATGAGCCATCCATGTTAAAGAAGGAAATGGTCTCAAAGCCTTCTTTACGCAAGGCTTTCTCGATACGTCCTTTGTTCATGCCTGGTATCTCGTTATCCACTTCCAAGGATGCACCTGCAGGGAGTACAACATCTGCTTTCTTTGCCTCAGAGTCACGGACTACGACAAATTCCTTGGTGTCCTTGTTGGGCAGGTTCTTCAGCTCATCAGCTACATAGTAGTGCTTGGGCTGTTCTGCCTGTGTTTCCTCATTCTGCTGTGGGGATGACAGTTCAACCTTCTCACCACGCTCTGCCTTGTGAAGCATATCCAAAGCATTGTTGACATCCATCTCCACGACATCAATGAGACAGGGATTCTCTTTGAGTTCACGCTGCCAGTAATCGACCATCTTCATGCTTTCGGCAGAGAGCTTGGCAGGAAGTCCCAATTCAAGCATCTTACTGCCAGCGGCCAACTCGACAATAAGGCGTTCCTGCTTTGCTGCATCTTCAGGAGAGGTGTTTCCGTTGTTCATGCCGTTGCGTCCAAGACGCTGTGCATTGCCTGTGGCACAAACCACCTGACGCATGAGTTCGTTGGTAAAGTCCTTGTAAGACTCGAAATCCTTCTCACTTGGCATATACACCGTGTCTTTCTTGGCATCGTAGTGGGCAACACCGCTGCCATCGAGACGGATGGGCACAAGGTTGTCGCGTGTCTTCAGGATGAAGTCATTGACTGAAAGACGGAGGTGGTCACTCTCAGATTTGGAGTGCTCACGATCCTCAGAGGTTCCATGTGCCTTGACTTCCTGCTCATAGCGTTCCTTGTCAACGAAAGGAAGTGTTGTCTGGTCGATATTGAACAGAGCACGGACTTCACGGGTTCTGACTCCCTTGTATTCTGCCTGTTGCTTTTCGTCCAAAGCCTTGTAGTCTTCACGGCTGATGACATCTTCAGGATTATGCCTGTTGACATATTCCTTCCAGTTGTACCAGTTGAAGGGAACACCCTTTTCCTTGGACTGTACAGACTCACCTCGTTTCTTGGCTTCGCTGAAGAGTGTGTACTCGTTGGTCTTGTAGTTGTTCTGGTCACTGTGAAGTGCCATTGTCATGGCATTGAAGGCTGAGACATTGACACCTCGTGGATAGAAACGTGGTGCCGTCTTCTCTGATGGGTTCAACCATACACCGCCATTCTCCTTGGCTCTTTCCATTGCATTGATGAGAAGTTCAGCCTGTTTTTCGGCTGCTGCTTTCTCCTGTGGGTTCTTTTCCTGCATATCTCTATTGTTTTAATGGGTTTATTATCGTTGTGCAAGTGTCCTGGTCTGAGCCTGTTGTTCACTGGCTGCATAGTTCTCAGCTGCTATCTGTCGCATCTGGTCGTTCTTGGCAAGTACGGCATTGGCAAGGGTGTTAAGAGGCAGTGCGCCCTGATTGTATGCGTCCACCACTCTGTCCGGCAATGCGATGGTACATGGAACCTTGTCGATGGTTGCAATCAGACAGTTACCCTTAATCTGCGGTTGGGAGATTCGGGCATTGAGGGCTTCATCCTCATAGACCTTGTAGTTGCCACGGACATTGGTGTTTCCACCTTGTCCGTAGCTGACTCCATTGTGGTTGTCCAAGGCTTCGTGACCTGCCTTGTTCAAAAGGTTGAGTCCTCCCATACCGATAAGAACCATCTTCAGAATGGGATTTCTGACGAACATACCTGCTACTATACTGGCTAAAGGCAACATGTTATCTTTCAGACCAAGGGATTTGGTCTTACCTGTGAAGATGCCAACAAGCATGTCTGGAAGCATGGCCAGTACATAGCCGAGATTGTGACCTATGTCGGAAATGCCATTCAGACCAACAGAACTGAGCAATCCGCTCCAGCCATTCTGATTGGTCTGTTGTGGTTGCTCCTGCTGAGTTTCTGGTTGAGTCTGGGCGACTTCTTTTTGCTCTTTTACAGGCTGCTGCACCTGTGTTTCCGTTATCCGTTCCACTGTTGGGGTATTTTCTTTTGGTTTAGGCTTGGGTTGTTCCTGATTCCTTTTTGCCTGAGTAGCCTTGTATTCGGCTCTATGTTCGGGCGCAATAATCAAGGGAACATCATCGGTTTCTTTTGCTCCCACCTTGTCGATGGCGGCATTCAAGGCAAGGTCAACACCAACGAACTTGGCTGCTCCAGACCAACTGCCACCGATACCGCCCATCGTCATATAGTCTGCGGCTGCTCCCAAGACATAACCTGTTCCTTTTTCCAAAGTGGATGGATTATACCTCTTCTCAGCCTGTGCCGTGATATGGTTCTCCAGTGGCGATTTGTTAAGTGCCTGGGGAAGATAGAAGATGGTGTTGGTTGCTGCCTTGCGCATGATATAGTCAATGGATGACTTCGGAATCTCATCCTTGATCATCTTTTCAATCATCATCTTCTCTATCTCTGGAGTGACGGTAATGTGCTGCTTTTTCAGCTCATCCTTCACCATCTGAATGTAGTCTTCAGTATGCTTGGAGTTCCATTTCCCCGTGTATCTGAGAGAGGAAAGACTGGCTGCTTGTGCCGACATTCCACCATCAGGTCCAGCTGCTCCAGCCATGATATATGGTAAGCTGCTGGTATGGATGGCCATCTCTTCAGACTGCTTTAGCCGAAGGTCTCGCATTACTTTGTCCATTATTGGCAAGACTTCCGTTTTGAATAACTTATCGTTGCTCGTTTCTGCCATTACTTGAAGTGATGTTACAGGTTAGTTATGAGGTAGATTCCCGCTTAGACTCATCAAGGAATTGTATGTGCCATAGTTGATTTCTCCATTTCGGTAAAGACTATTGATGTAGTTAAGCGTTTTTCCATAGGAACCAGCAGCTCCAGCACCATTCTTGTCATATATATCAAGAAGATAGTTGGCGGTTTCCATCTTGGTTCCGCTTGGAAAGTGAACCCAACGTTCATCGGCAAAAGACGGTATTTCTGTGATAATGCCACTACGGGAGATTCCTCCTTGGTCAGAGGCAAGGAATCCGTCAGAAGTTCCGCTATTGGTTGTAGAAGAGCTGCTGCTTCCTCCTGTGGAAGAACCACTGCCATCAACTCCGAAGAACTGAGGTAAGGCGGTAGCCATCAATACGAAGCACATACAGCTGCCTACAGTCATCATCATCCTCTTTCTGATTTGGTTAGGATTGGTCTGCATACTCAGATAGATGCTCATGGCACCTGCAACGGCTATCACGGCAGCTATCACATAACACACTCCCTGAACATAAGGAAGGTAAGAACCTACGCCGTCAGCAGCATCGCTCAAACCAGACAAGCCACTGTCTGCGAATGAGGACACTGCCATTGGCATAGCGAAAATTATGGAAAACAATCTTTTTGTTATCATAAGTTCAATTGGTTTAATATCTGTTCTTTTGTCTGTTCGATGGCGTGATGATAGACTTCCATCTGTTTTGGAAAGTATTCCTCTAACCATTCGTCCTTATCTACATTGTCATTGATGAACTTGATTGCCAGCATACGGTCAATCTCTATGGCAGCTTCACCTGCCTCGCTGTTGTTGAACCATGCCTTTGTCCACCATCGGATTCCGCTTTTGTCTGGATAGACACTCACAAGTCTTGGTATATCGAAGCTCTGCACGTCAATCTCCAGCTCTGCCAGCGGATCGATGAGTCCGCTACTGGCTACGGCTCTGTCTTCAGCTTTTTTTTTTCGAGTGCGGACATCGTACTGAGGAAGACATGATGCCTCAGTGCCAGATAGTTGAGGAAATCGGCAATCAGCAGGTTCTGCACCTTCTCAGCCAATGGTATGCTTCTGGCACCCATACCCAAAGGATTAGCCATGCTGGGCACAGTCTCATAGAAGTAGTTCTTCATCGCTGACATCGTAAAGATGTTGCGAAGCGCAAGTTCCGTATGCTCAGGAATGGAGTACAGGCCATTGCTCATGTCACTCATGTAGTCCGGGAAGAAGCGCATCATCAGCTCTTCAATCTCCTTCTGGTCTTTGTCGTACATGGTATGCACGTCCATGTCGATGGTGACGAACTGAGGCACGGCACCTACCTGACCTTGCTGCTCCATCGTTTTGAGGTTGCCGTAAATCATGGTGAGAAATTCCAAAGGGTTCATTTCCTCGCCATTGTACTTGACTTCCATGTGGAGCATGTCGGCACTTACAGCAACAACCTGACCTGCCTTTACCACCTGTCCGTAGTTGGCAAAGACATTGCTCAGATGGGAATAGGTCACTTCATAGTTGCCGTAGCGGATAACCTGATAGATACCATGAATGGCATCATTCCCCAAACCTGATACCTTACCTGTTGCAACGGCTGAAAGGAGGTAGTGCTTGACATCGAAGTCAATCCCGTGATGGAAGAATTTTTCTCCTGTCTTAGGATGCTTCTGCTTGCCGTAACCGAGCGACATCTCTACATCTTTGTTCTTCTCCTCAAACGGCATACAGTAGCCGCTGTCTGACTGGAGTATCATTTCATGTGTAAACTGCATATTATTATCCTTGAAAGTTATTCTTTGATTATCTGCCTCTGTGAATCTGTTCCCTTGGCGTTTCTTCCACCTGAACGACCTGTGCCTGTGGCTTCGGCAGCTCCCTCTGTGGCGTGTCTTGTGCTAAAGGCTTCTGCTGTCCACCTCCCAGCACCTGACTCATATTGGCATTGTTGCCAATCATCATCATGCCAAGGACTGCTCCGGCTATCTTTCCGAGCCACCCGAAACGTCCGAAGACAAGCAGGGCTGAAAGTACCAGTCCTGCAAGGCTGAGACCTGACACGTTGCCTTTGCCGAGGTTACTGAAGAAGTTACTGAACATATCGCCTCCGTTGCCAGAGAACACACCACGAAGGAAGTTTGACATGCCGCTCCACTTGCTATCCACACTGGTCATGGCATTGTTCATGGTATCGACAGCACCGCCTACGGAATCCTTCAGTTCAGTTACGGTATTGGCCACGCCATCAACCTTGTCGCTGACCGTATCAATGGTATCTGAGCCAACGACAGCATCGCCAACAATACGGGCGACACTCTTGTCTGTTGTCAGCTTTTCCCAGCCGACGTATGCGGCAGCACCGCCGACAGCAGCGGTCTTGGTGGCTGTGCCGAGTCCCTTGATGGTTCTCTGAGGATGGATGACAGCACTGCCAACGGATGAAGCCGTTGCCTTGGCTGCACGGCCACCGTACTTAAATGTTGCTTTGAGTAATGAACTCCAACTCATATTCTATGCTCTTTAAGTTCAACAATCGATTATCTTCTGCCATTTCGCCTCCAGCGTTCCATACATTGCCTTGTGATACTGGCTTTGTCCGCTTCGCTTCTGGCACTATAGTCTATCTCAGCCCACACGTCAGCAAGTGACGTGTATTTCACCGCCTTGATGAGACGCTGGAGTTTCTTGTTCATGAGTTTGAGTTTGGGACGGATGCCAAAGATAATCTCCAGACGTTCCTTCTCCGTCATCTTGGTATTGGCGAGACAGACCTGACGGATGTCATTGACAATATCCACGCTTCCCATGATAATCTCCCGATAGATTTTGTTACGATTAGCGGAAAGTGCCACTGCAAGGGCATTTGTGGGATGAGCACTTAACTGATGGCTGAAACTTCCAAGGTTGTCAACCATCCTGTCAATCTCATGGTAGAAGCCGTATATCTGTGCTGCATAGGCTATGATGCTGTGAAAGTCATCAAGGTATTTGTTGAACTCCTTCTGAAGGTCTGTGGTAGCATTTACCTCCTCGGTAATCCAGATATGGCCTGTTGCCTCCAGCAGCATCATCTTTTCCTGTTGCTTCAGCTCTTTCTTGGCTTTGTCCGTATAGAGCGCAATCATTCCTGCCAGCACAGGGTCATTGCCCTGAGCATGGAGCATACTCCCACCAACTCCCCCGAAGGGGAGGGCGAGAGTCAGCATGATTATGACAAAGAAAGATTTATTCAACATGATTCATTCCGTTTTAGTATGCAGCTCTGGCACATCTTATCCATCGTCTGTGGGCCTGGAGTGCTATTTCCCCATTGGTACGGTCAAGCATTCCGGCTGTCACACTGTTCCAGACATCGGTCATCGTGTAGTAGCGGATGGACAGATAGAGCTTGGTGAGTTTCTTATTGAAAGCATCGAGCCTGTCATTGAGTGCCCAAAGGGTCTTACTCCTCTCGGCTCCAGTAAGCATATTCTCTGTGCCTCCTTTGGCAATGGCATCCCTCAATGTCGTGTAGATGGTCACAAGTTCCGTGGCCGTCTCTATGTAGAGGTTGTTCATCGACATGGTGGCAACGATACCTTGCGGATTGTCGGCCATCGCTTTTCTCAGGTTACAGAGGTTGATGAAGATGCGTACACCGTCATCATATAGTGTGGTACAGGCTTTCAATGTACTTGCATAGCCGTCCACCGTCTTCAGATAGGAGTTGTACTTTTTTTCCCACTTGTGGATCATCGTAAACTCGGCTGCAATGCCGTTCTGAAGCAGTGCGGTCTTCTGCTGGTCATCAATCTGGGTCTTGATCTGACCATTGATGAGTTCGTTGCCCTCTGCCAGTGCCACATATTCCAATGGATTACTGGAGGTTATCTGGGCATGGGCTTTCCCGAAACTCAACCACAAGAGGACAAACGCCATGAATGCGACTGTCCACCACCGTTGGTCAAAATGCCATCGGTCTTTGTTCATAGGATAGATGTTACCGATTGGTGATTTCATAAATGCCTTTTCTGCGTTTATTGTATTCAACTCTTTCTCTGATGATAGCCACCACGTCGAGCTTTTCTTTCACTCCGTAGATGTCGAGCTTGGGATTGGTTCTATCACCACTGTAGATGCTGACGGTCTTTAATCCGAACAACTGTTCCAGTATATCCCTGCTCTCGCTGAAGTCCACGATGCGGTAAAGCTCAATGTAGTCGCTTGTCCTATGGAAGATACCATGCTGGATGATAAGCTGCTCAGAGGAAACAATGAACCTGAGCTTGCACAGATACAGACAGCCATAAAGCATCATAAGTGTTGTGATGGTACCAAGTATCAGGAATGGAGCCTTGAAGGTGATGGCTTCATGTCCGGCTACAAGGAACAGTACCATACTGACAAGGAACATCAATCCCTGACTGATGATATACTGCGCCCAATGTGGGCGAAGCGTGATGATGTTGAAGCGTCTGATTACCTGTTCCATAGTTACCGATGATAATGTCTTCGCTCTTCCTGGTCTGATGTCTCTACTTCCATAGCAACGTTGCCTTGCTCGTCAACACTGGTGGTATAGTCCACGTCATGCTGTATCTTCTTGTCATTGCCAACATCTTCGGATTCCACGTCAAGTGCTGCTGTGTCTTCCTTGATATCAAGAGCCTTGCAAAGACTCTCCTTGAAAGTCTTCCATGCCTCTGATGCCTGGTTGATGGCTTCTTCTTTGTCGCATGGTGCAACAAGTCTGGAAGAACGTATCTCGTAGGCATCTTCATACAGGGCTTCATATCTGGCGTAGAGCTTCTGGACAGACTTCGGAAGAAGGTCAATCTGCTCACTATTCGGATGAAGCACATCTTTCGTAGATGGTATGTCATCTGTGCCTTTTCTGAAGGAATCCACGTAAGCCTTGTATTCTTCAGGGACATTGCCCTTTGCCAGCGGATGGTTCTTACTCTCGATCATGGCAAGCAGCTCCTCATTGAAGTCCTTATAGCCGTCATTTGTTTCCTCACGGACGACACGGTTACTTGGGACGTTGGCTTTCTCTGCCAAATCCCTGAACATGTCTGCGAACTTCATTCCAGCATCATCCATGTCAAAGCCCATGTGAAAAGTGGCATCCTTGGCAGTTCTCAATAATCCTTCAAACTGTTTTGCGGATGGATTACCGCCCGTAGAAGCATAGACACCACCAACAAGCTCCTTCTTTTCCTGTGTGGTAAGATTACTGTCTTTACCTGCCAGCATTTGATAGAAAGCCATTGCATCATAGGCACTCTCGAAGATGAAGACTCGCTTGGCATCCTGTAGCTTGGTGCCCATCGGACTGGCAATCCAAAGACCTTCACTGGCATTGGAGCCTCTGGCCATGCCTTTGTAAGATGTGCCATCCTGCTTTCTTCTTCCCCTTTCTTCCAAACCAACAATCTTTCCGTCTGTAGATCCAGGAATGGTCATGGGGAAGGAGAGGTTTTTGTAAGTTTGGTCGCCTACAGTGCGTTCTGCAAGGACAAAATGATGATGGAAGGCATACTGCGTACTGAGGTTGATGCCCCTTGGCTGGAAATAAGGATAGAACGGCTTTTGCGTTTCCCTGTCATTGCCATCAAAACGATGCAGCTTGTAATCGTCTATCTTGAAAGGAGGAAGGTCACGCTGTGGATTGATAATCTTCTTTTCCCTTTCCTCGATAGGATTATTCAAAAGCCTGTTGCAGACAAGGTTGACGAGTCTGTCCTTATCCATGCCTGCCGTGTAGTCGGAGAACATTTCTGGATGCTCCTTGATGAAGCTGATGACGTTGTAGTTCTTCCGCGTAGGCGGCTGGAAACAGCAAAGGCCATTGGCAGTAACGATGAACTTGTCACCACGAATACGTCTGCCCTCGCTGTCCAGCCTTACATACGACGGATAGCGCAAGCCGTCACGTCTGTTCAACGTGTAGCCAGCGTCTATCAGCACATCCTGAATACTGAGCTTGTTTTTGAAATCGTCGTAGGTGAGTTCTGCCATTTTGTTATCCTGAATAAATCCTTTTACCTTGTGTGTCCTAATCCTACGCCGTGTTCTCCAGCATTCAGTCCTGCGTCAAAAGCCCTCGATGCCAACTCCTGCGGTGAGTCAACACCAGGCTTGAAATACACATGGGGTCTGTCAGGCCCATGATGCTCCATGAAAATGGATGGCCCACTGTGATGGTGGAAGTCATGGGTCAGCTCATGTGTGATGGCAAGTCCGGCGAGCAAGGCTCCACCAATCTTTGCCCCTAAGCTGGTGTGCATACCAGGAATGTTTTTCATATCCACCTCACTGAAGATGTGGGAGAAGAGCTTCATGCGATGATAGTCATCGATGGCCATGAACTTATCATACTGCTTCTGAGTAATCTCATGGCTGATGCTCTCACCATTGATGACCGCTGTCATGCGGTACTTGGCTTCGCCTTTGGCATCCTTCTCGATTTCGCCCTTTTCATTCCTGACTGGCTCAACCTTGATGTCATCGACATTGACTTCACGACCATGTTTTCCTTCACGATACCATGCCTTGCCCTCATTGAGTTCATAGAGGGCATTGCCGTCAACATGAGCAACGGAACGGTCTTCTGGTTCTAACTGAACCTGTCTGCCGTCCATAGTCAGGGGAATATTTGCCTGTTCCAGAATCTGTGTTTGGCGGTCATTCAGTTCTGCTTCGACTTCAGGCTTCAGCTTAATGCCAATCTGCTCCTTGGAATTAAGCATATCCATCGTAATCTTCTCGCTGAAGTCGCCTTTGATGACATTGTTGAGGATGTCGAGACGCTGCTGTACAGGCACTTCCTTGATGGAATTGCTGGTCAGCTTCTTGACTTCATCCTCTGTCAGGTCATAGACGAAATCCTGCTTAGTGGCAGAGGACTGGATGGTGAGAGTCTTCTTCTCAGGATCAATCACGATGCCGTGACTGTCCAGACACTCCTTGAACTTCTCATTGGAGAAATAGACCTTCGAGGTGATAAGCTCATTATAAGGCTTTGCTGGTTCCAACTTACGTGGAGCCACCTCCATAGGAGTGATGACTGTCTGAAGTTCAGCCAGCACATCTTGCTTCGGAGGCTGTACGGCAGTCTGCTGTCCCTTGTAGTAGAAGCCGTAACCGCCATTCTGCAACTCTCCTGGTTTGATTCGACCATCGGGACGGTCTGGAACCATTGGAGCACCCTGCATGAAGAGCGCACCACCGACACGTCGCATGTGAAAACCTGCTTGCTGTCGAGGTGTCCAGCCCAAGAAGAAATGGTCATGCAGTCCCCACATGGGATGCAGCCCACGTCTGTCCCAAGCCATACGGCCATATTCACCGACACCAATCCTATAGCCGTGAAGTCCCATGGCAACACGTCCGTTGGCATTACGAGCGTGTACGAAGTTCCTTGGAACATAAAAGTCATTGCCGACAAGCGCCGCAAAGGTGTTGTAAGCATTCTTGTTGGCATAATTCGTACCCCAGTCTGTCATGGCTTTCATTTGCTGTGCAGAGATGGGATAGGTGAGAAGCGGAGAGTCATGCCCTTGAACTGCCAACTGGAAGCCATCGCCCTGACGGATGATGTGCGCTTGCATACCATTACGTCTGAGGATGTCTTGCAGCTCTGGCGACAAATCGCCTCTCAGTGGTAGAGAATTGGAACGTATCGACATAATAGTGTTGTTTAGGTTCAACAATCAGGCATTGCCATCAGCCAGTGCCTTTTCAAGTTCTTCTCCTTTGTAGTCAACGAACTTTTCTGCAGACTCATCGCTAACAGACAGTCCGCGTTCTCTACAGAAGTCAGCATATTCGTTCTGCCATTCTTTGGAGTGATGGTTCACATAGTCGAGCCAGTTAAATTCACCGCTCTGCTTCTTCTGAACCAACTCACTTTCGGAATAATACTTGTTTGTAGCCATTGTCCTTTCTTTTTAGGGTTTTGTTTCTGATTAGCGCATGTGTCCCATGCTTCTGAGACCTGCTTTTCTCTGCTCATTCCAGAGTTCATCGGTGTAGTCCTCTTCCTTGACGTAATCAAGATTGCCGTCTTCACCCATGACCCAGCAGCCGTAGATGCCAAAGGTGAATTTGTCCCAATCACGGGTTCGCTGTTCGCTCCACATCTTGGCATCGCCCGGAGATACACGTACTCCAGTGCGGTTGCTAAGGTCAATACCAACAGTGATAGGTTCGTCATCGTCGTCACGGACGAAGGTGACAGGCTCACCATTCTGGAGGTTGTTAAACTCAGCTTCGCTCAAATGGATATCCTCTGAAATGAACTGGAGGTTACGGGCGATAACCTGAACTGGGGCAGACAATACCTGGTTGGTCTCGTTGTCAATCTGTACAAAGGAGCGTACCATGCTGCCATTCTTATCTGGAATGGTGGCAATGATAGTCTTACCTTTTTCTAAGAGAGCGCGGTTCTGCTCTGAGAACAGTCTGAGATCCGCTTTCTCTATCTCAGGATAGAAGAGCGCATCAACATTGCCGTCATCCTTGCGGATGAGCTTGAAGCGGCTACGACTCTTGACCTCATTGCCCTCTTGGTCAATAACCATAATAGGAAGTACGGGCGAGCGTCTTCCTTCGAGAATGTCATTGGTAATCCTGACAGGGAGGTCTTCAATCATTTCACGGGTCAGACCCAAACGGTCAAGGGTCTGGAATGGAATTTCGTTCTCGGTAAACTGCATTTTTCTTCAATTTTTATCAGTTGATGAAATAATTTTGGCTGCGAAGGTACACCATAATTATTCATCTTAGCTGAAGAAAATACTAAATCAGGTCGATTTTGAGTCTTGATAACATTTGAGTATAATTTTGCAGAAGAAATCATACTCAAAACTTATCAAATGTTATAATGAGCACATAATGTATGCGTCTGTTTTTCCGAGTAAAACAAGAATGGTAACTTTGCACCATGAAACGTACAATACTTATGCTTCTCACGTCGGCATTTGTCCAGACAATCTGCCTTGCGCAGTTCAATACCATTGGAGTAGGGAAGAATCGACATGCTATCTATACAAAGAAATATCCTTCAGAACATAGGGTTGTTCCAAAGGATAGTATAAGGAAAGTTGAGAATACGGACTGTATGTTATTTAATTCTGGTGGTGCTTCTGGAATGGAAGGACGGAAGAATATCAGTTCCCATGTTTCCTATCCACTCAATAGAATCCATGTTAATTCTGAGTTCGGAATGCGTTTGCATCCTATTTGTCATAGGTATATCATGCATAATGGCATTGACCTAAAAGCGAGGTATGAGAATGTCTATTCGATGTTTCCTGGTATCGTGACTGCTGCTTCATATTCAACTGGAGGTGGATATTTCGTCACTGTCAATTACGGAGTTTGTGAATGTTCGTTTCTACATTTGTCAAGAATTGATGTGCAGAAAGGACAAAAAGTATTTGCAGGACAGAAGATTGCCGTCAGCGGAAATACGGGTAAGCATACGACTGGTGCACATCTGCACATTTCCTGTAAATGGAACGATACAGGTCAGTATTTTGACCCCCAAATACTACTTGTCTTCATTACAAATGTATTACAGAAATACAATAACGCTAAATAATATGTTTTCTTCTTTATTTTTGATAGTATCAAGAATGAGTAAAGGAAATATAAAGTAAAATCGGACTACTTTGAAGTAGCCCGATTTTGAAATAGATTGTGATTGAATATAACTTCTTTGAATGGTGGAAACACATCAAACGATCATGTGTTTTTTCCAAGTTTTTAATGCATTTTCAATTGTAGGAGCCATATCGTAGTACTTGTATTCAGCTAAACGACCGCCAAAGATAATATCTGTTTCCTTATCCGCCAAAGCCTTATATTTTGCATATAGTTCCATATTCCTGTCATTGTTGATAGGGTAGTACGGTTCCATGCCAGTTTCGTATTCTACAGAGTATTCACGAGTGATGGCCGTCTTGGGATTGTCATATACTTCATTGCCGAACTTCTCAAAGTGCTTATGCTCCATGATACGTGTGTATGGAGCATCATGCGAAGTGAAGTTCATAATGGCAACGCCCTGATAGTTGGGTTTATTTATTATTTCTGTTTCAAACCTAACTGTACGATAATCAAGATTGCCATAACAATTACCGAAAAAATCATCAATCTTGCCGGTATATACCAACTTATCTGCAAAGTTCCTCCAGTTCTTGCAATTTGGCTTATCATCATTACTATCAAAAAAATTGGTGTTGAGCATTACGTCCACACCTTCAAGCATCTTTTCAATCATTTTGTTATATCCATCAATAGGAATGCCTTGATAGATATCGTTGAAGTAGTTGTTGTCGTATGTGAACCTTACAGGGAGGCGACGAATAATGAATGATGGCAAGTCCGTACATTTACGTCCCCATTGCTTTTCCGTGTATTCCTTGATAAGTTTCTTGTAAATATCACGTCCAACAAGAGACAATGCTTGTTCTTCAAGATTACGAGGCTCGTCAAACTTCAATAGTTCTTTTGCCTCTCGTCTTGCATCTTTAATCTTTTTCTCCGCTTCCTCTGGTGTACATATTTCCCACATCTGATGGAAAGTATTCATATTGAATGGTAGGTTGTACAGTTCTCCTTTGTAGTTGGCAATAGTGTGCAACTCAAAGTGATTGAACTTAGTAAACTGATTTACGAACTTCCACACCTCTTCATTGGATGTATGGAAAACGTGAGGGCCATACTTATGTACGTTTATGCCCTCCACATTCTCCTGATACACGTTTCCTCCAATATGAGGACGAGAATCAATTACTAAAACTGATTTACCTGCTTGCTTTGCGCAATATGCGAATGTGACTCCAAATAATCCTGAGCCAACTGTGAGATAATCATATTTCATAGTCTTGTTTATTCAAAGAACATTATTGATCTTTCTGGATCACTTTCTATCGCTTGCATCATCGCATCCTGTCTTAGACACGGCATGGTCATGCCTAAAAGAGAAAACTCATAGTTATTTTGTGCCATTTCTATAAACAACTCATTTATTTGTTCCACGTTCATTCTACACATTTCATCAATGATGAAGAAATAGTCATATTGATTAAGCAGATATTTGTGGTTATCGAAGTAATCTTTTATCAATTCTATCTTTCTACCAGCTTTACCATACACAAAGTCTGCATCATCATAATGTTTGCCAAACGACATGTCATTGACTATTAGATGAACGTCATAATTTCTTCTCACATTACCTGTTATCCATTCTTTATGTATGCTGTATTCTCCAACAACAGATAGTAAACAATAACGTTGATATGTTTTTTTACTTACCTTTTCTTTTATAGGATGATAAATCATATTCTTTTTAAATGACTGTACATGCAATGGCGAGCAGTCATGTGTACTGTCTGAATAAAAATGAGGATTAACACGTTCGGCCAATCCATATCCTTTACCATTCAAGTCTCTTAATGTCAGTCCATTTTTAATTAAGACTGTTGGAACGACACCTTCAAAATGTCCTCGCCATCCATTGCGCATTTCTACGTCAAGACATTCTATTGCTCTTGCAGAAAGACGATAGATGGGAATGAAACAGGCATACATTTTATCTTTAGTAAGTGTAACGCCTTCGCCAGCCCTCATCGACCGCCACCAGGACCATGCAGGTTCATCTTCATAAGTACGTATTCTGGTGGCAATCAAATCCGACGAATCATCTGAAAAAGACTCAAACAGAACACTCCAATTGCCAGTAAAAATAACGTCATCCTCCACAATCCAACAATAGTCATATTCTGGGTGTTCTTTATGAAATACCAATACTGGATAGTGGCAATTCCCAAGAAAACCTTCTATCAAGGCAATATAACCATCATCTATCATTGAGTTCACGTCAAAGGAATATACGCGTTCAAAGTGTACCAAATCCTGTTTGTTATACCCTTTAGTAATGTCAAAAAGCAAATAGACATCAGCCTTATGACCATAATCTTTCGCCAACTTGCTATACCTCTCATGTACAACATAATCTGTTTTGTTAGAGAGTAAAAGAATTGCTTGTTTCATTTTACAGTTATTTTTATGAAAAGATACTAAAATCTATTATAGGATGATAGAATATATTATCCCTTTCACACTCCTCGTATCTCGTCTCGTATTTATCGACAGTTTCCCATTAAACATTAAGTAGATAAGAACTGTACAATTTTGCTTACGCCTTTTTTCAAAGAAATAGATATCATTTATTCATATTTTTATCATAGTTTTAATCCCGTGAGCAAAGAATCTGTCATATACATTTGTGTTATCAAGTGTAATGCTTCCAGCCGTTTCCTGTTGTGTCATAATCTTCTGTCTCTGCTTAAACTTTTTTGTAAATACGATGGTATATAACCCATTCACATCTGGAATTGATGATAATTCTTTTACCACATATTCATCCTTATCTCCTTCTGTTGTCATACTCATGCCACGTCTTATTCTTTTTGCACTTTCCATATTGACAGACGAGTAAGCATAAACAGTAGAAGTGTGACTCTCGCAATCCGACACAAGTATGGTAAGGTTACCAGACTTGATAATATCTCCACAATTATAGCCTCCAGTTCTATATGCAATACCGTTATACGGACTAACAAATGACATAGTATCATTTTCGTATGCAAAAACTCCAAGCGTATCACCATTGCAGACTTTTGATTCAAGATTTGGAGTGATATAAAGAACTTCAACATCTCTTGTATTTACGAACTTCTTTGTATTTACATTTGGTGAAAGTATTACATTAACCTTTAGTTCATCTGGATATGGCACGAATTTACTTGCTGCAAAAGAGCAACACAACAAAAACAGAACCACACCAATTCCATAGCTCAAGATAAAGGATGGTTTTCTGTCCATCAACTCCTGAACTTCTTCACTTCTCAGTTCTATGACTGGTAAGTATTTACTTTCCATTTCTTCCATTGACAATAAATGTTTATGCATTTAGGTCTAATTGATTCTTTACTAATGTGTAATACTCTCCACGTTTTGCTATAAGTTCTGCATGAGTACCAGTCTCAACGATTTTTGCATGTTTCATGACGATTATCTGGTCAGCATCTTTTACTGTACTCAATCTATGTGCTGCAACTACGACAGTTTTGCCCTTATAGAATTCACGAAGATTATTCATTATCTCACTCTCGTTAGTAGTGTCAAGAGCATTAGTCGCTTCGTCAAAGAATATTAATTCAGGATTCTTGTATATTGCACGTGCAATAAGTATTCTCTGACGTTGTCCCTGGCTTACTCCGTTTCCTTCCATTCCGATTTTAGTATTATAACCCATAGGAAATGCAGTGATAAAATCATTTGCTTTTGCCATAGTAGCAGCATAATACAAACGATTGACATCCACATCATCCGTACACATTGCTATATTTTTAGCTATAGTATCAGAGAATATAAAGCTTTCTTGCATAACGGAACCTGTTGCACGCCGCCACAAATGTGGATTTATTGAAGACAAAGCAACCCCCCCGATTGTAATACTACCACTATTTGGTACATAAAATCCTTGCAGTAATTTGATTAGTGTGGTTTTTCCACAACCACTTTCACCAACGATTGCAGTTACCTTATGTTCAGGTATCATAAGGTTTATATCATCTATGGCAAAGTCTCTATCTGCTCCACTATAACTGAATTTTACATTTTTAAATTCAATATCCATTGTTTGCGGTAAAACAGATAATTTGTCTCCGATATTTTGTTCCTCATCTTCTTGAGAATGTATTTCATTTAAGCGTTCAAGACTAATCTTGGCATCTTGCAATGATTGAGCGAAACTAATAAATTCATATATTGGACCAGCAACTTGACCGAGTATAAATGTAAGAGACATCATCATACCAAGCGTCATATCTCCATTAATAACTGCACTTGCTGCAATGAAAGATACAATAATGTCAGTTGCTTTTGTAAAAAAAATAGAGCCAGACTGTTGAATCTGGCCTATCTTCAGACCTTTTACGCTTATTTTGAAGAGATTTACCTGAATCTTTTCCCATTCCCACCTTTTTTGTCGTTCACAATTATTTAATTTGATATCCTGCATCCCTTGGATTAACTGAATAATTTTATTTTGGTTATTCGTGGATTGGTTGAATCTTTTAAGATCAAGTTCTCTCCTATATTTCATGAATATCAGAATCCAAAGTACATGCAAAATGTTTCCTGTAAGAAATATAAAAAGTATCTTCAAATTGAAATAAGCAAGTATTCCTGTGAAAATAACGAGATTCACAGCTTGGAATACCATACTTATTGAGTTTCCCATCAGAAAGCCTTTTATTCTTCCATGATCACCTATACGCTGCATTATGTCGCCAGTATTCTTTGTATCAAAGAAGTGTAACGGCATATTCATAAGTTTAATAAGAAAATCTGAAATAAGCGATATGTCAATCCGTGAATTTATATAAAGAAGAATCCAACTACGGATAAAACCAATGAATAGTTGTGCAAAAAACAGCATCAACTGTGAAATGAGAATTAAGGTTACAATACTCATGTCACGACCATTGATTCCTTTATCAACCATAGCCTGAGTTAAAAATGGAAAAGCAAGACTAAATAAGCTACCTGCAACCATTGCAAGAATAAGTTGCAAGAGTAATTTTTTGTATGGGAAAAAGTATCTAAAAAACGATGTGACACTTTTATTCTTCCTTATTTCATCTTCTCTTTTTCCGAAATCTGGCGTTGGTTCAAGTAATAATGCAGTTCCACATTCTTCATTATCCTCCCTTGTAGACAGCCAGCATCTCTTAAATTCATCTTCCGAGTAACAAAGTTTTTGAGATGCAGGGTCAGCAATCCATATATTGTATTTGCCACGCCAATTCTTTTTTATGTCATAGCAAACTACAAAATGTTTTTGATTCCAATGAAGGATACATGGCAACATCGCTTCATTAGCTAACTGGTCGAATGTAATCTTAACTCCAAGTGTCCTAAAGCCTATATATTCAGCTGCATCACTGATTCCAAGCATTGACACTCCTTCACGAGAGATGAAACTATGGTTCCGAAGCATCTCCGAAGAATATGTCTTACCATAATACTTGGCAATCATTCGAAGACAAGTGGGACCACAATCCGAAGAATCATGTTGTACGTAGTGTGGAAATTTCATTTTCTATTATAAGTATGAATTTCTTTGGACAAAACACTGATAATATGAAATATAGTGTTTCCTGATAATAATCTCATATTGTTAATTTTTTCCAATTCCAAGTATATTTTTTGTAATTCTTCATGACAAGTTATCTTGTCATCGTTTAGTATTGTTAATAATATTTCTTTTTTTATCTTCATGGCTGTTTTGTTTTGCTCATGATAATACTTGCTTGATACCTGTCCAGAAGATATTCTATATGCTAATAGAACTTCTGGAATAATCCAAAAGTCGCCTCCAGCCAATGCTATGTCACACCATAATTTATAATCTTCGGCATGGATGTATTCCTTATATTGTATGTGATGTTTATCAATGAAATTTTTTCTTATCATTGTTGCTGGATGACAAATATAATTACTATCAAGCAATTGTACATAGGGACAATCTAACTTGCCACTTGCTTTTTTTATATTTTTTTCTTCAAGTCCTTCGCCAAATATTTTAATCCAAGAAGAGCAAACTGCTACTTCTGGATTATTATCAAGTACATTAACTTGTGTTTCTATTCTATTTGGCATCATTATATCATCAGCATCCATTCTTGCAATATATTCACCTCGTACAATTTGAAGGCCATAATTTAGAGATGTAATATAGCCATGCTGCCTGTGAAAGATTCGAAATCTACTATCTTTAATATCATCCAAAATCTTTGACGTGAGATCTGTTGAGCCATCGTCAATAATTATGGCTTCAAAATCTCTATATGTCTGATTTTGAATACTCTGAATGCATCTTTTTAAGTATGTTTCAGAGTTGTAAACGCACATTAAAATGGACACTTTCATAATTGATTATAATAAATTTAACAATAATTTTCCGCTTAAACCAGTTCGAATGGATAAATCGCTTGCCATTTCTTCGTCTTTTTTGTCAGATTTCTGAATAAATTGACAGATGTTATAACTATATGATATTTCCTTGCCAGAAATAAAATTAAAGAAATTGTTACAAAGATTTAATAATTCAATGTCTTTGGTATTTATATAAGCAGTTTTACAAGCACTTTTTAAATCATTTAGAAAGTCATTATCAAATGGTATGATACCGCATTGGTTATAACAATTATATATATGTGCTAATACGTAATGTAGCAACCCTTTAAGACCATGTTCTAAACCATAATCTAATCTGTTGGGATTTATTTTCATTATTGCTTCATCAAGATATTCACATATAGACAAAGAATCTCCTTCAACATATTTATGATGAATCAGATATTCTACAGCCCATCCAATGCCACATAATCCATATGCAAAATCATAATTATCATATTTTGTAATGGAATTCAATGTTTCTTCGACTAAACCGTCAGCAAAATCATTTAGAAAATATCGTGAACGACTATTTGCAAAATGGTACATTGCTAATGCAACTCCAATTTTGCCATATAGAAGTCCATTGTTTCTTAGATCATTAATACCGATTATTAGTCTTTGTAAATCCGGTTCAATAACTTTTTTCATACTATTTCTTATGAGGCTTTTTGTTTAGTTTATATTGGACGTGCAACATAGTATAGCGTGGCAATACGTTACGACGAGTCTCCATACGTCCCTGACCATTAAGCGAAAATGTTATATTGCTTAAGTTGCCAAGTACGTCAAAACCATCAAGCATGAATACAAGTCGGCCTTTCATGACACTCTTTGAAATACGTAAATTCCACACCAAGTTATCTGTATTTAACTCTGAAGAACCATATCCACGTCGTGAATACATGGTAATATCTGTCGCAAACTGCATCTGCCAAGGCATAGCGAATACACCATTTAAACCATAATCGTAGTCAAATATATTCATTTCAGTGAATCCCGCACGGGAACTATGTATATTTCTATAGCATAGTTTACTCTCGAAAGCAATGTTTATCTTCCCATTTTCATATTTGAAATTTATTTGTTCGCTTAAATTCTCGGATAGAACTTTGTTCTCTGTCATACCAGCAAGTACATTCTGACTTAATAAATCAACATTTTGTATGTGTTCAAAGGATTCCTGACTTGTAAATGAAAAACGCTTTAATTTGTCCAAATACATTTGAATATAACCTTTTAAGCTCGCATTCCAATTACCATTCACATTATAAGCCTTGTGTGTTCGTATACCATTCTCTGAATATAATAATCCCATCGCAATGGCATTTGAAATATAGTTGTATCTTCCTTGTATGCCATACATTACTTTACTCCTTTTTCTAAATGATAATGAATATTTATGCTCATAACTACATTTGAGATTCGGATTGCCCTCCTTGATATTCAAAGGGTCTCTATCATCATGCATGTTAACCATATTTAGCAAATCTGGAGTTTTGCCAACAAGTTGATAACCCATATACATTTGCGTGTTATTATCCTTACTTCTCCATTCTGCGTAAGTACCATATGTTCCTAGCAATAAAGGATGTCTTGTGATTGTAGTATCGATTTCTCCTCGTAAATACTCAAGCCGTTGAGACCTCATAGATACAGGAAAGAATACTTGACATACCAAACTACTTCCGTTATTTTGTTTTCCTCCATAACGAATGTAGGGAACAACGCAATGTGATGTCTCGCATGTTTGTTGAATAAAACTATTGCGAGTATCAATGCTCTTTTCATAATCCATGATAGACGGAAGAGTACCAAATTCATTCGTTTCGTAGTTCTGCATTTTATCAAGCAAATACATATATGAATCTTCTTTCCTATCAGTGTGTGCGATAGAGTATTCAAGAGATGCAGACCATTTGCTATTTATCCTATGATGATAACTTACAAATGCATTTATGAATGTGTTGTTGTTTGGCTTATTCTTGATATATTGATCTGCATGATTAACCAACGTTTCTGTATTCCCGAATTGTAAAGAATACCTGTTAAACTCATCATATTTCTTTTCTCTATATGAAAATTCTCCCCCAAAATCCACATAATTATATGAATCTGCAATTTTTAATGTAGATTTGAGTTGTACTCCTGCATTCCACTCATAACCATGTTTTAGATAGTTTGACTGATATTTATTAATAGTTGTATCAGCATATGCGCGTTGAAATGTATGGCTACTATTATCATACTTATGGTAATCCAATTTAGGATATAAAGTAAGCATGATAGTCTTAAACGTAAGCGTAAAATCATGTTCTGTATTGAGACTGAAATTTTTCAACCTGTCAGTATTCTGTATACGTTCATACAAATCACCCGATTTGAGAAAATTAACTTGGTAAGAATTCCTTTCATTGTCGTATATGCTTTGAGAGAAATTTGTCTCACCGTGCAGCTTCCATTTTTTGTTTCGAGCATCCACATTATAATCAAGGCCAGAAAGCAACTCTTTCCTATTTCCTTCTACCATATTTGATGGCGACCAACTGTCAGTCTGTCCTGGGCGTCGGTCATCGTTAATGTTATTTGCATTAATGTATAAGCCAATACCGGAATGATCAGTAAAACGCATGCCAAACAATCGTCCTATGTATGGACTTAATTTGCTGCTAGTATTGTCCGCATCACCTGCGCCAACTTCTGAGTTTGTAATGTATCCTATTGAATAGTCTTTCTTAAGACATATATCCATAACATATGATTTGTCCTCACTTTCCTTTGCTTTTAGAAACTCTGCCTTATCGCTGAGTTTATCATATACTTTGATACTTTTTACCATGTATGTCGGTAGATTATCTAGCATAATATTTTTATTGCTATTAAAGAAATTCTTGCCGTTAAGCAATAGATTCTTTACAAGTTTACCCTCATGGTAAATGTCACCATTAGGTTTCATTTCAACTCCAGGCAATTGGCGTACTAATGCATCAAGCATAGAGCCTTCGGATAATAAGAAAGCATCTGCATTATATATTACAGTATCGCCTTTGTAATAGAACTTGATTTTTGTTGCCGATACCTGCACGTCATTCAGTATCTTGTTGTCTTCCTTCATAAGTATTGGTGGTAATTCCTTACGAAGTTGTTTCTTCGACATTTTTGCAAATGCAACATCTGTATAAGATGTTTTATAGCCAACCATTGATGCCTTTATAATGTATGTTACATCGTCGTTCTTAGGCACACTAACCCAAAAACGAGAATTGTATGTTTTAACATCTCCGTTTTGAATGTAAGATGATGCTACCGTTGTAGCGATTACGTTACTATCTGCATCCATAATCTGTACATTTGCACCGATGAGATCTTTACGAGTCTTGAAGTCATACACTTTTCCTTCAAGATTAATCAAATCTTGAGCACATGTAACATGCATTAATAAAAATATGGTGAAAAATACAACAGACCTTATCATAACGTTTTTTTCTTTTTATGTAACACAAGAAAGGTTTTTAAATTGTTCTTTATCGGAGGACAAACGGCATTTTTTAGGCCTTTCTTTTCTGCTTGAAGACGAGCATGTGGACATCCTCCATTACATACTGGAAGTAATTTGCATTTAATACATGATTTGTCTTCAAACGGATCTGCTCCTATCAAATAATCAAGCAGAATCTTTTCATTAGTAATGCCATTGTCAAGACTACCATACACCATCTCACTATTACCAACATCGTGCCAGCACTTATAGAGTTCTCCTTGCGGACCAATAACTACAGACGTTGGATTACGAACAGAACATTCTGTACGTTCATTACTTGGATATAATAGTGAAAATGACAACCCATGTTCAAGCAGTAGTTGCTGAATAAAAACAGCTTTCTCCGCAGAATTAAAAACACAAGGATTAGAATTCGGATTATCGACATCTTCAACGAAAGCAGGATTGATGTACACGTTCTTATAGCCTTTACTCTGAATGAAAGAATACAATTTGACAAAATCCTCCAAATTAGTCTTGTCAATATTCATTCTAATATTGACCTTTATGTCTGGATTTAACTCGTTTAATAAAGTGATGTTGGAAATAATTCTCTCAAAAGTTTTTCCTCCTGTTTTAAGACAACGTCTACTGTCATGTATGGCAGCTAAACCGTCTAAAGTTATTTGTAAAGACTTTATTCGTAAGTCCTTTAGTTTGCATATTATATTCTTGTTTAACAAATATCCATTTGTTATCATACCTGCTTTATATTCTAAGCCTATTTTCTCAATCTTATGAGTTAAACTTTGAATACATCGAAATGCTAATAAAGGTTCACCACCAAACCATGTCACAAAAACAGATGAAATATTGCTGTAATTTTTTATAAACTTTACAATCTTGTCTTCTGTTTCTTCGGTCATATAATTCTTGATATGATCGTTTTCGAAACAATATGGACATGCGAAATTACAATCTAGCGTTGGATTTATTGTTAGATGTAAAGTGTTACTTTTAAACCTATTTCTCAGCGTTACATATTTAATTTTATCAAATTCTATCTGATCGCTATTTACAATAGCTTTCATTTTGAATAAAAAATCATATATTTCACTATCATTTTCTAATGCTTCTATGTTATTTGCATTATTTTTAATGTTATTGTATGTATCCTGATCTAATTCAGCGAACCCATTTGATAGCGAATTATACAAATAATAATGATTATTACATTTGAATAAATAATTATACTTTGACCAAATCATAATTTTTATTTTAGGAAAGTGTATCATATGATACACTTTCCACATAATTTACTCTCACTTACTCGATAAATACTTTCAAGTAAGTTTAAAAACATTTACATAATTTTGTGTGACACTGCCTACTATTACAAAGAATCCTTTAAACTGTTCGGAAATTGTTATTAGTAGATGTATGTACACTAATAATTACCATGCATAAGAATAGCATAGAACACCGCTAGTACTACCATCGCATTCCTTATTTGGTTGGTAAGTTCCGCATGAATCATGTATCCAACCATCGTCGTAGCTATAGCAGACTTTACCACTACCGCCGACCAGACCATTCATCTGGCTAGGATTGAGGACCTTCCTTGGCTCTTCAATCATTTGAATTTTTTTAATCTTCATTTTTAATTTTTTTAAATTAATTAATACAATATGCCATATTTGAGATATAATCAAATTGGCTTGTAATGTTTTTATAGAGCTCTTATAAGAACATTTTTTATATCGATATTTATTTTTACAGTGTACTGCCTTTCCCTGTATAATGTTGACTCCCTCTGAGCCTTGATTTGTTAACAATTACCATCCATACGAAGTACATAAAACACCCCAAGAATTAGAACAAGGTTCATTAGGATTGTAGGCTCCATAACAATTGCAAACATTACCAGACTCATTATAACTCATACAGCCATTATAAGATGCACAGAGTTCACCACCAATCACCTTGTTCATTTCGTGTTGATTAAGAATTATTCTTGGTTCCTCAATCATATTAATTTTTTTTATCTTCATACATATAATTTTTTTATATTATAAACATTTGTTGAATATAAATTCTTCGTATATTTCGTATAATAAATATAACTGTTAGCATATCCTCTTTATGCTATTACTTAGTACGCCTGTTAGTCATTCATATAATGGCAGAAATAATTTCTTTTCGTAATTTTCTTTCATTATTTCAAGCGTGTAATTCTGTTCATAATTAATCCTGGATTTATTTCGAATTAATTCTTTTTCGAAATCACCAGAATAAAAAGCTTGTTTCATCTTCTTGTATAAAGCAACATGGCGCTGATTACTATCACTGTTTTCCACATAATAAGAATTATTGTCGTTAAACATACACTTAATTCCCATTCCGCTTAATGCAATAATAGGTAAAGAGAAAGACATCATTTCGATAGCCACATAACTACATTGCTCATAAAACGAAGGGATTATACCAAAATCGGATTTTTTGTACCAAGCATATAATTCATTCTTGTCAATAACTCCTAATAAAATAACATCGTTTTTTATAGAGCTATCTATATATTTAATTATGCCTGAATCATAATTGCCTGCGCAAACTAGTTTTGTTTTTTTTACATCATTCTTTAATAATGAGAAAGCTCGAACCAAATCAAAAAAACCCTTTTGTTCAGTTAATCTTCCAACAAACAAATAAACGCAATCATCCTCGGAAATATTGTACCTCTTGCGTATAAGAGAATCATTAATTATTGGAGTATTGCTATTGTCTTCTAGTCCATTTGATATTTGTACTATCTTGCAATTATCTATCTTGTAAAAACCGTTAAGTATGTTGTTGGTATCACTTGATAAACATACGACTTTATCCACAAGGTTAAATGATTTAACGCCATCATAGTATGAAGAACATATAATATCTTTATACTTGTGTTCTACATTATCTCTAACTATTTTTTTGAATAGTTCCACATTCCCCATCACATATGTTGCCCAAATAAAATCATGAATAACATATACAAGCTTACTCTTTGGAAAATTTTGTTTAAGCATACTAAGTGTTGGATATGAAGTGGAAAAATGTTGCATAAAAACGTTGGTTTTGCAATCTTCTATATAAAGTTTCAGAAGGGTGCCAGTCGTTTTTATATGACACATCGGTACATATATTAATTCCATTTCATCCTTATTTTCCACACATAAGTAATTATATGTACTAGATAATATGATATTATGGCATCTATATCCCAAAGAAACAACTATTTGACTAAGATGTTTTTTATATGTAGTATATCCAGTTAATCTATTATCGTATACATCAACAATATAAATGTCCAACATATTTTTGTTCCGTATTTTGTTTGTTATTTGAATGTTTTGTCATAAAAAAGTTAATTGTCTTTATAAGTCCTTTCCTAAGATTGATTTGGGGCTCTATATATAGCTTGTTTTTTAAAATGGAAATGTTGGGTTTCCTCTTAATCGGGTCATCTTGTGGTAATGGCTTATACACAATACGAGAGTGCGAGCCTGTGAGCTTAATGATTGTCTCTGCAAGCTGCTTGACTGTGTATTCTTCTGGATTACCAAGATTTACTGGTCCAGTAAAGGAATCATCGGTCTTAACCATCTTCATAAAGCCATTAATAAGGTCGGATACATACTGGAAACTGCGTGTCTGGCTACCATCACCATAAATGGTAATATCTTCCTCTCTCAAAGCTTGTGTGATGAAGTTGGAAACAACACGTCCGTCATCCTCAGCCATACGTGGACCATATGTATTGAAGATACGTACTATCTTGACCTTTGTGCCATACTGACGATGATAGTCCATACAGAGGGTTTCGCCAATTCGCTTGCCTTCATCATAACAAGAACGGATGCCAATTGGATTGACATTACCCCAGTATGTTTCTGGCTGAGGATGTACAAGTGGATTGCCATACACTTCACTCGTTGATGCTTGAAGCATGATACAATCATTCTTACGAGCAAGTTCAAGCATGTTTAAAGTTCCTAAAAATGCTGTTTTTGCTGTATAAACTGCATCTTTTTGATAGTGTACTGGCGATGCAGGACATGCAAGATTAAAGACTAGGGATAGCCCAGGCATGTCGTAAGGTGTAGTCACATCATGATTCACAAAAGTAAATCGTGGATGCGACATCAAGTGTTCTATGTTATGAAGGCTTCCAGTATATAGATTATCAATACATATAACCTTATAGCCGTCATCAATCAGGCGGTCACACAGGTGTGAGCCTATAAATCCTGCTCCTCCTGCCACTAAAGCGACAGGGGATAATACTATCTGTGTCATAGCTGTTTGTTGTTTTTCCTTGGCAGTGTTCTCTGGGTGGTACCTTGGTTAGAGAGGGCTGCTTCCAGGATTATTTTTATACAGGTATTCAGTGCGAATAAAGAAAATACATAACTCAGACAGATTACGGATTATTCATCCATAAATATTGTCTTTATTATGCATCCCAATATTCTTAACACTTCTTTTTTCGCATTTGCAAGGTTAATTGTCAAATGCAATGCAAATGTATGCATAACCATTTTCTCAGCCAAAAGAAAATATATGTTTGTTTGCTGTTTTTGTCACTTTTTTGCACAATTGTATTTTGTAGAACCGAGAATATGTAAAATGGAATGTTTTAGTATGGCTTTTATCTTTTATTATATTGTGATAATCATCGTCAAGATTTAATAAGACGAATGTTACTAAATTGGATGAAACGTATAATATTTTTGTCTAATTCCTCATTTTTTTTACGAAAAATGATTTTTTTCTATATTAACTCCTTGCTTTCACATCTCAAATGTGTATTTCGTAAGGAAGTACTTCTGCAGAGGATAGATTATTAAGCTTTTTATTGTTTGTGCGTTTAAATATATAAAGCTAAATACTATGGAAGGTATAATAGCATAAACTCAACATACCGTCTTCTCTCGATAGATGGTATTTTTTTTCCCTTCCAATGGCAGAACTGGACATAATCGCCTTTGAAATCTCTGTTTCCAGATTCAATCTTCTTCAAGAGTGTACTTTTGGGGTACTTGGTTCTGCTACCGAGAATTCTATAAGGCCCAACATTATAAGCTAATGCGGCGAGTAGGAGGGAGTCTTTTCCGTAACGCTGGAACATAGTGCATAGTTCCTTCAGGTCTTTGCGCAAGAGCGCATCGGCTTCCCTCAGAGACATATTAGAAGAGTAATGCTCTCCTGGTCTTAGCTTGTGGCCATAGCCAACATAAGGATAATCCTTCTTACGATGGATTCCCTCATAATATTTGATGCAGCAGATAGCTCGCTCAAATGGTTGAAGTGCAAAAATAGATGCTTGTTTTGGCGACTCATTTGCCTGAGCATCCATGCCCAGACAAAGAGTAAGTAATAAGGTTGTTAATACTGTTTTGAAAATCATTTGGTCTTGAATTTGTTTATTTCGTCTATCATGTTCTTCACGTCGAGATTAACCTGGCAGAAGTTCTGATACAAGATGCGTTCTTTGGCATCTTTTGACGGGAATTTGTAGAATTTGGGGAGTTTGAAGTTCTCGTAATCGGCTTCTTCTGCCTGTATCTCCTTCATATCGAAGTCAGTCTTGCAGTAGAATTTTGAGGTCTGGAACTCTGCTGATTCCTGTATGTTCATGGAACCATTGCGCCCTGTCTTTGTCTTGATGAAGTCACGAGCCGTCTGACCGGCTATCCATCCAGTCGGCATATCCGAAATCTTGGATGCAGGAACAAGGCTGTCCATGTTCTCATTCAGGTTGATGGAAGTTTTATCTCTGTCGATGGTTACACCTTTCTTCAGTTGAACCACCTTGCCAAAGATGTCATTGGAGAGCCATTCGAGTGTTTCCTTAGCACGGGCAGAGCCGGAAACGACATTGCCGACAGTTGTAATAACCTTCTGCATTCCTACCTTTCCGTAGTCAGATTCGAGCTGGGGAAGCTCTTGAAAACCGAGAGCAACACTAACCTTATTGCTTCGGGCAGTACCGATAAGACGGTCAATCTTATGGAAATAAAGCGTCGGCAGCTCATCGACGATGATGCTTACGGGAATGTTCTTTCCCTGACCAGTATTGACACGAGTGACCAATCTGTTCAGGATAAGGGCGTTCAATGCGCCAATAATGCTCTCCATTTCAGGGTCATTGGCAATAAGAAGATAGCTTGGATTCGCAGGATCGCTGACTTTCAAATCGAAATCATCACCATCTTTGTGAAAAATCCAATAAGATTCCTTAGTGGCCAGTCGTGAAGTATAGACGCGCAGCGTACCAATCATACCTTCCAACTGTTCCATCGCATTATTCTTCATGGCTGTTTGGAAAGGCCCAAGAAGCGGCGCAACCTCTGGGTCTGTCTCTAAAACCTCAAAGATTATTTTATAGTCCTGATTGAGGAAAGAGAGAATATGAGGCATGTCACTGTATTTGCCAAGCCAGTAGGCTGGTTCCACCTCCCTGCCTGAATGGTCGAAAACACGGCCTGTTGGCTTTGGTCTGTGCGTTTTGGGCTCCTCAGTCATCTCTGCTATCAAGGGATTGCCATCCTTGTCATAAGGCACTTTCTTGTATGACACGAAGAAATAGATGCAAGCAGCCAAGAAGTTGACAGCTGATGTCTGGAAGAACTGGTCACTACCGCCACCACCTTCCTTCTTTCCCTTCTGTAGAGATTCAAGCAGTGTTTCAGCCGTTTCACTGGCAGCAGCAAGGTTGCCAATATACTTCTGCTGGATTGGGTTTACACGGCGTGAATACTCCACATCCACAAAGTTGATGATGTTGAATTTGAAATCTCTGCCAGCCTTTTTATTGGCTGCAAGGTTCTTACGATAATGGTAGTATAGCTTTTGGGCAAGCGTAGGAAACTTATAGTCGTACACTACCATAGCAAAGCCTTTTGCACTATGCTGACGGATAAATGGCTCTATGATGCTAAAGGTCTTACCTGATCCAGGAGTACCGACAACCCAAGTGCCACGGAAGGGATTAACAATGTTAACCCATCCTTTGCGGAACTTCGATTTGTAGTAATAGCGCATAGGTATATTCACGCTATACTTATTCTCAATAAGTTCCTGGCACTGCTCGAATGATTCGTTCTCGAAGTTGAATCTGTCTTTCAGAAGCCCTTCCTTTAGGAACTTCGAGATATTATCAAGTGCTACATGAATCAGAATGGTTCCAAGGATGGTAGCTGCCATGTAGAGCCAGATATTCAGCGGTATCATGTAGAACCGCATATCCATTCTATAGCCGAACAGCCAGACAGACAGGATGGTAATGCCCACACCGCTGACGAGTGGGTAGAGTACCTGCCGTCTGGCATCGAACTCCAAGTGTTTCTTGTTTCGTGTCCCTATACAGGTGATACAGATAATCACAAAGGTTGCTATCTTACTCCATATAAGATTGCCGTCAAGGTAGATGAACCACCGTTTGATTCTGTCATGCACATCGCATACGATGCCACCCCAATAATCAAGCAATTCCGGGTCAATGGCATACTCGAAAAACTCTAAGAGTAGCGACACATAGATGACCGCACGAAATATCTTATAGGCAGTTTGAAGTTCTTTGGTTTCTTCCATTTCTTACTTGAATAGTTGTAAACTCTAATTATATAAAGTGATGATAGGTCGTACTTTATGACGTTGTTCTTTAGGTGTTTCTTGAAGTGCTCCAGAAGCAAGAGAGAACAACCATGCTTTAGCAGATTCCATATCTTTCACCTCAGTTGAAGTCCAATACCAGCACTCGTCTGGATCATCAGATATGACATCGCCACCACACTTTTTGATATAGTCATTTACCGTGTTCTTTGCCCCATAAAGCAAGCGTATCTCGGCTACTGATGGTATGTAGGCACTCTGTCCATATTGCCACATATCAAAGACTGCTGTTGCAGCTGGAGATGCCCCAGATGAGTACATGGAATGAGTATTCATGTTCCCGTCGAAAGCGGTAATATTGGCCGAAGTATTATGCTTCACGCCGATACTGTCACTATATGCTTCTGGCGCAATGTCCCAAAGATAAACGGCATAACCTGTTCCCTGAGATTCATTGCTTTGGTTGATATGAAACACAACGGCAATAGGCTGTTTTCCCTGACTTTTCATGTCTTCATAGCGCACAACCTTTCCGTCTGTACATAGTATGTCGCAGGTCTTCATTGCCGTGTCAGGAAACTCACGGTGTTCGTCGCAACTTGTTATGGCCACCATAATAAAGGCAGCACAGATAGTATGTAATAGCTTCATTTTACTTTGTATTAAGTTTGATTATCTTGTGGGAATTTTGAATCCAAGGGTAACTCCTGTACGGAACAAGTCTTTTCTATCCGGCAACATTAGGTCACATTTGGCTTGCCAATACAGAACCCATCCGTGCCTAAGTGCATAGTTATGTTCGTAGCCAACATGGATGCCACCCAAGAATTTATCCGTGTTGCTTCCTGCACTGGCACCGATACGTAAATTCCCATAGTTGTTACGACCTCGCCAAACACAGGGTTTGTAGGCAACGCCAACCCCCCATGTACGGTAGTTCTTCCAGAACGATTCTGGACAGACATGACCGCAGCTTTCGCACTCATCCCATTTGAGATAGCCATTAACGAAGTATTCCCAAGCGTTATGGTACTTGGTTTCGTGTTCCCATGCAAGTGTGGCATCAAGTCCACGCTCATAAAGTAGTCCCACGCCAAAGGTAATCCTGTCACTATGTGACTGAGCAAAGGATGAAAGGGAAATAGAACCCAAGATAGCGATAATAGCAAATAACTTCTTCATTGTTTAGTCCTCCTTCAGTAAAATAGCATTGAACGAATCGGCGTAGAGGACATCCTCATAGTCAATGTTGAGCATGATGGTACGTCCACTAATCTGTTTCTCTGAAATCTCGATAGAAAGCACCTTGTCATTGGGAAAGGTCATCTTCTTTAGCACAACGACGTTACGATACCCATACTTGAACGTCTTACTTTGGTCGAGGACAAAGGCAGGAGTAAGCTCGATAATCTGAGAGTTAGTAGCCTTCGACTGCTTTTTGTCTGCCAGTTTGAAGCGCATTTCATCAATATCAAAGCGAATATTCGTCTTGTTCTCCACAGAGAAGTCCAGGAAGAAATATTCTCCAACGGAATAGATGTTGTTCAGACGTATCATCATACGATGCTGCTTGGTACTGACATTACGGATTCGGGCAGTCGAGTTCCAGATGGAACGAGCATACTTTGCCATATCCTCAGTACTCATTGATACGGATGGATTGTTATACGCAATTCTCTCTTCCGGCTGGATTTGCTTGTCTGTAACAGCCTCCTGAAGCCTTGTAGTGTAGAGAAGCGCATATTGGGTTCTGTATCTCTCAGTGACAATAGTAACAATGGCAAGTACCTCACCATCGGCATGTGCTCCCTCCTTGGGCTTCAATCGGATAGTGTTGTTGATGGGCTGGTCACCAACCACCATGTCGGTACTGATGTCAACGAAACGGATTGGCTCAGAAGCCGTGATGACGGTAGTCACCTGTTCGTTAACAGTGAGTTGTTCCATCTCTTCATACGTCTGCTGTGCCATCAGAGGCATTGCAAACAAAGCACAGATAAGTGATGTGCCGATTTTCTTGAAAGTCTTCATGTTTATTATATTTGAAAATTGTTTTAATCGTTTTTCTTCTCTTTGCCGTTGACCAGATAGACAAACGTGCCATATTTAAGCTTGGCTGAGTTTTTCTTGATGGACTTACTAATGGCATTGCTCGTTTTCTGTACGGCATTTGTGATGGCTTGGTTGCCCCATTGAATGAGGGAATTTCCAGCTGTTGTTGAACTTGACGTTAGAGCTGAAGAGTTGTTCATGGCTCCACTTGCTACGTCCTTCGTGGTCTCTCGGAAATTACTGCTTGGGACATACAGACCTTCCAATCCGTCTGTGTCGTAAATCGAAAGGTTGACCTTGATGATGTTATCATTGATAAGTATGCTCTTGATGTTTCCCTTGACACGTTGACTGCCAAAGCCACTCATAAGTGCATAGATGTACGTTCCTTTGGGAACTACAATGTCATTGATTTCAATGTCATCAAGCAGACGAAGCCTTACACGAGAACCATCTACAGCCTTTACGTTCTCATCAATGATGGCTTTGATAAGGTTCGGCTCAGGGTCATTTTCAGTAAGAGTATTGAAATAATCGGAAGTGACTTTGACCTTCTTCACTACCTCCTGCGCTTCATCATCATCAGAGACACCTTTAACAGCTCTTTCATTCACACTGATTTTGCCTTCCACTTTGTCCGATGGTTGACTATTAGAAGGTGCGTTATCTGCATTACTATCAGCTGGAGGTGTCATCGCTTGCTGACCCTGTAGTCGTGCCTGAGCAAGGGCACGGTTGAGTTCTTCCATTGCTTCCTGCTCACGTTGCTGACTACGAGCGAGACGGTCAGCTTCACTCATGCCGCTACCATTCGCGATTTCTTGACCTTTTTGCGCACTCGCTTGTAGTTGTCTCTCAATCTCAGCGAGCTTCGCGGCTTCCTGAGATTCGAGTAATTGACGCTCCTCGTCTGTGTACTTGGAGTCGTAAGATTCTTTTTCTTCTTCATTGTTTCTGTCTATATTTTCCATTGCAGTTAAGTCATCGATCTTGCCGTATGACTTAACCATACTCTCATATTTGTTGCCAATACCGTCACCCTTCATTTTTGCATCAGGCAATACTGGGTTCAGATATTCTGTAGTAGTAAGGCTATTGTCTGGTATCTCAGCCTTTTCCGTATGGAAGAGGTCAATGACGAAATATCCGACAAAAAGCAAAGGAAAATAGATGATGAGGGGCAGCATATATTTAGGCTGCTTCCAGTTAATCTTCTTCAGAATGTCCATTGTCTTTATTGATTTTAGTTTGTGATTCTTTGAACTCCTTGTTTACACTTACAGGCATGGTGTGGACGGAGCTGATAGCGTGCTTAACTCGCTTATGTCGGTTCCTGACCAACTCTTCTTGTACCTCAGTGGCAGATTTCTGTAACTGATGGGCGTTATATACCTTGCCCATACGAATGAGATTTGCAGCGAAACTAAGGATGATGAAACCAAAGACGATGGCTAAGAAGAGCTTCTTGTGGTCATTGGCAAACTGCTGGACTTTGGCAGCGGCTTTGTCAATCTTTGTTGCTCTGGCAAACTTGCGTCCGGCATCGACCTCTCTTTCATAGCGGTCTCGATACTTCGGGTCATCCTTGTCGGGCATCTTTTCGCCCATAATCATTTTCTTCCAAGACATAGCTGTATGTTGTTAGTATGACATCTTTGTTTTCTGCTCTATGTCTTTATTCAGCAGGGTACGCCAGTTGGTGATAAGCAAACCATGAGGGTTGTTGTCTGTACGAGGAACACGTTTTATCTGTCCTGCTGTCACCAACTCTCGCGTCAGGATGCTGGAACGACGTTCTATCCTCTGACGACCATAGTAGGTAAACTCCATCTTATCCTTGTCAAACTTGATGCTGTCACAGAAGATGCTAAAGACGGCACTCGTACCCATGATGTTAGAGTAGAACCCTTTTTCCTTCAAAGTGTTGTACTGTGCCAGACCAGTTTCATCAATCAGGTACATGGCTTTCTCCATCGTGTATTTGATGTACTTGTCATCAGGGGCAAGCGTGAAGAAGAAATGATGGAACATTTCGATATGGCTCTTGGCTTCCACATCGAGGGTTTCTTCCATCGTACTTCTTTGAACCAGGATAGGAACGTTACCATCCAACACATACACTTTCTGCTGTGCGTCTGTTACCATTACACGAGCTGTCCAGATACTGGAAATGCTGATGATGATGCATCCCACCAAGAAGAGGGAGCATATTATCATCACCAACTTGATTTTGTTTTCGAGATTCTTGATAACCATAGTTTTACTATTTCGATAATTTATAATACTCTGCTAATCATACCTTGTGTAGATACCTTTGCTTGCTGTGCTACACCTTCACCGAAGTTACGGGTAGAGAATGCCGTATCACCTTCAGGAATCATCCATGCTGCAAGGTCTGGAACAAGGTTCAGGCATTTGAGTGCAACGATGCTTGCTGCCATCAGATAACCTGCTGAGAAGAAGGAGTTCTGAAGGTATGCTGCCATTGTCTGCTCACTCTGCGTAATGGCTTCAAGGTTTTCAACCTGAATACAGAGAACAATGTCAAAGAGCAACAGCACATAGAAGCCGACGAAGTATAGACAAGCTCCGTAGAAATGGACAGTGAGATAGCGTATAAGCCATTTCGCCCAAGCTCCTTCCCATTTCGGGAGTAGCGAGAAAGCCCATTGGATAGGCCCGAATATCGTCAGCATACCTAAAAGAATCTGTTGGCAATAGATGGTAGCCCACCAACCGATACGGAAAACTATCAGGGCAATCAACATGATAATCTTATCGATACCTACGACAGCTCCAGCCGTAAGAGACGTGAACCATAGTTTTGAAGCATCCTGTTCCATGTTCGTCACTTCATCGACACCAGCCTGTTCCATTGTACTTTCAATAAGATTGGGGTCAGAAGTTCCTGTATGAGCCACATCAGCCTGTGCTTGTAGAGCTGTGTACATAGTATCTCTTGTATAGATGAGTTCCTGGACTTCCGCAAACTTATCCTCAATCTGAGTGGATTCTGCCTCGTAGAGGTCATGCGTATAAGAGCCAATGCAGTTTGGAATGTAGGAAAGGAAGTCCAGAACGCACCAGCTGCTGCCGCTATTTGTCATGCCAGTATCTGCAGGTGGGTACCACCAGCATAGGATAATGCTGACAACAAGCGGCTTGAACAGCTTCATGATGTCAAGCGGTTCATGTTTCACCATCATCTTGTAAGCCATTCCTGCTGCTACAATGATGGAGAAGAGTGCTGCAAGAGCCATACACATCTGCAATATCCACCAGAAAGGCCCTTGTGAACCTGTGAAGGTAGCATCACAAAGGAACTCGTTGGTCTGGAAGATAACATCATCAATCTCCTCTTCAAGGATGTTGATGCCAAAGTCTGAAAGGATATTCGTGTCTGCCATATTATTCTTGGATAATTATGCCGTTAGTATTTGAACCGCTATTGGAGTTGCCTCTATTATTTCCCCATCCGGCATCCCTCCAACGATTGTGAGCTGCCGAAGCAATAGCTGCACGATGGTCTGGCTTGTTATATGTTGCAGAAAGAAGATTTGCTGTTTTCGCTTTCTTGTTGAGTTGAACAAGATAGGCTATCAGCGTTTCATTCTGTTTGGTTATGTCTGCATAGATGGCAAGATACTCTTTCTTTCGCTGTGCATTGGGCATATAAGCATCCTGAGTAGCTTTGATGGCACATTGAAAGATATGGTAGTAGTCATTCCATCTGTCTTTGTCATGAATAGAACCGCCAGCACTGACAATACGGTTGATATTGGTCTGGAAAGCGTTTAGCTTATCAGTTATCTTTGACCCTTCAGCTAACCAGGCAATGTCAATCTGGCGGTCTGCTATATTCAAGGCTTCAATCTCTGCACGTTTAGTTAATGCAGCCTCTATGGAGTCCGCATCTTCTACCTGTGGATAGGCAGAGACTCCTGCCAATGCGCGATAGGTCAGTTTGTTTTTCGATGCAGCTGAGTTTCGGTAACTGTTGTGAAATGTCCAATAGTACAAATCGGGAGTAAGGCATCCTGCTCCAATCTCCTGAACCGTTATCTGGTTCATCTTGGTTTCATCGTGATTGTAGGTCACATAAGACTGTGCTTTTACTTGAATTGTTACTGTCAATCCAAGTAAGAATGTCATTGATTTCAAATAGATTATGTATTTTCTCATAAAGTGATGATTTAATATCTGTTATGAACTAATATCCGAGGTAGCCAGCTCCTTTCCATCTTCCAAAAGCACCTTCGATAATCTCCTGTTTTGTCTTAGCACGATACACCTGACGTTTCCAATATCCTATACGAACCTGGATGTATTTCCATGTGTCGAAGTAGGCTTTGTTCAGGTGCTTTTTTATGTTGTCGAGAGATTGGTTTATGCTACTCAGTACTAAGATTAAGTCAGACGTAGAACAGGCAGCAGCACCTGTGGCATAGAGAACCAAATCACTCACAGACTTATATAAATTGTCACCTTCATCAGCAATCTTTGCCAAGGCTCTGGCATTGATGGTGATGATAAGCGTATCGGTACTGACAATGTTTCCTCGCTCCAGACATTTCTTGTTGAAATCTTCAAGCATGTCCTTATAATCACCAATACGGTCACTAACTGTCTCATAAGTGTTATAGACATTGAGACTTGTTCGCAAGGTCTGATATAATATGTCTATGACATCAAAGGCACGAGTATATCTGTCGAGCTGGGCATTGATGTCTTTATAGCCGATATTTGCGTCACTTGAATAGTCATGCAGCAGTTTGTTGCTTGCTTCGAGGGTAGAACGGACAAGCAGAAGACTACGCTGTTCCTTATGGTCATAGATATAGGCTTCGACGGATGGTATATCGAAACCGAACTGTGCTCTCGAAATGGTAGGAAACAGTGACAAGAGCGTAATAGCTATGATAATTATTCTATTCATCTTCATCATCGTATTTTCCGTTATAACTATCTGAATGGCTACTATTGGCAGCATGTCTGAGCCAACGCTTCCTGCATTGCTCTACAAGAGTAAGTCGGCGGCCTTGTTCATCATTGATGTATGGTGCTATAGTCCTCAATATGTCAATGATGGAATGCTTGTAATGCATCATTTTCTCCAACGAAACAAGGTCTGCATATATCTTTGTCAGGCGAGTGTCGATGTCTCGCGCAATCTCCAGACGGTCGCTTGACCAAAGAAGATGGTAAGTGTCATCCGTATCGTCAGCCTCTGCAGGTTCTGTCTTTGCGTATTCCACAGACGTATCACAGTTGGGATATTCACGGGCAATCTCTGCAATCTTAGCATTTACTTCAGCTGCTTTTTCCGCATCGCTCTTCTGCGGATCGAGGTCAAGGACGGCTACAACTTGTGTATCGCTGTAATCAGTAGTAAGTGTCCATGCTATCTGTACGATGGCACGGTGTATCTTGATACCAAGGAAATATTTCGGGCCACGAGCTATCGAGACTGTTGCCCTGAAGGTGATAACTCCATTGACGTTTGGCATGGTAGCAGTACGGACGAAAGTGTTACCCTCCCAGGAACCACTGCCATTCCATGTAAGATTATAAGCTGTCTTATAGTCCTGCATGATGGCTGGTATTCGATAATAGTCATCTGTTTGGGCAGACTCACTGTTGATAGCCTCCTGTTTGGCTTGATTGTACTGAGCCAAAAGGCTTTCCCAATTACTCTTTTCTGATGTAAGAGAGGCAATCTGATTCTTGTTGGCATTATATTGCTGCCTATAGGTGGCGGCATCATTGATACTTGCATTGGCAATCTTCTTGATTAAGTCTGCATTTTGAGCTTCCAATGCAGCTATCTGAGACTGAAGCATGGCAATCTTACTCTCTGCCTCGCTGATTTTTCCATCCAGTTCAGAAGTGTCAAATCCAGATTCTGTGATGGAGGTGGACATGGCACATTGTTTTGTGTGGTTACTTACAGAACCACCACAACTGCTGCATTTGTATTGGGTTGACCCCTCTCCAAGTTTAGCTCCATCATGGCAGGTCACGCTGATAGTGGCAGTTTCGCAACCTGCAATCTTCTGGGCATCGGTTGCCTGATAGTATTTCTTTGAATCTGAACCGATGTAGTAGGTGAAACCTTCTTCGTTGTCATTATAGTCAGCCAGACGAGCATTCAGACCAGCCTTGAAAGAAGCCAGATCCATCGTATAGGAGTCAAAGACATCCTCATATTTGATTTCTGTGTTATTCCAAGACTTTGTGACATGAATCTCGTAGGCATAAGCCTTGGCATATTGTCCGCTTCGGCTCTTGCTCAGAATATAGGCACTGCTCCAATAGTTGATATAGTAATAGAAGCCGTCATTGCTGTTGTTAAGCTGTTGGACTCGGTTACGACTCCATCCAGCATGATTCTCGGAGTTCTGCAAGGCGGCTTCTCTTTGGCTGCTGTTTGGATAGAAGTCAGGGTCTCTGGTATCAATACGATACCAATGATCTCCATAAAGGATGCTATTGTCATCGGTAGGTGGGTAGTAGTCGCATAGATTAACACTTCCTCTATCCACACGATAAATATACCAACGCTGGGTATAATATTGTCCCATTCCCTCACGGGCATAGTCTGTTAACCATGCCGTAGCATTATAATTGGAGAGATTGAATAGGTTTGCTACTGCATCCTGGCCACCAATCATATTAAGCAAAGTACCACCTGTATTGGTCGTAATGTTCTCATACAGGTTATATACGTTGTCAGCAACCTCTATGACACTGGCTGTTTTATCCATGATAGTGCCACTAAAGTTACTATTCGCCAGTATGGAGTTGATAAGATTGTTTGCTCCAGCTGTGGCAATGTTAACGCCCATAGCATAGAGGTTGTCAAGATCTTCCTGAAGACTTTCCTTGCTGAAATTTGAAGGTATATTGCCGATATTATCCAAAATGGCTTTCCAATCCACATCGCCAAGCTCTGAAAGCTTCAGGATGTCCCTAAGCTGCTCGTTGATTTCAAGAAATGCAATATCCCTGAAACTTAGACTGCTATTGGTGACAATAGACTCAAACTGATAGCACAGATTCTTCGTCTCATCACAAACCTTATAGAGGTAGGAACCCCAATATAAGGCATTTTGGGGACTTTTGAGCATCATTCCGGCAACAGTCCAAATCTTCGGCATAATCTTAGCCGAAACCATGTGATAAATACGTCGATAGTAATAGTTCTCTGTGCTGCTTGTCCAAAGTCCAAGGTCTGTCAAAGCCTTGCGGTCAAGGAACTTACTCGTGAAGATACCAGCAGCAGCTACCTCTGCAGCCTGATAATGCTCTCGAATTTTGGCTATCTGGTCTGCATAATACATCTCTGTGGCAGCTTCGGTATTGAAGGATGCTACCATCTTGGCTACAGTTTCCTTATCAAAGTTGACACTGTAGTACTGTGCCTTGGCTGTTGTCAGGGCACAGATGATAAGAGAAATTATAAGCAGACATTTTTTCATGTATAACGCTTTTCAATTGGTTTTAAGTTCAATACATGCCCTGCTTGATTTACCTTTTGGGCAAAAGGCAGAGATTTACTGATACCAGAACGATCCCAATCACGGCAATATGCCTCGATTGCTTGCTGATGGTTACATTTCAGTTCTCTCTTGTAGAGCTTCAAAGCTTCCTTCTCAGCTCGCTCAGTGGTGTAAGTCATGTAGCACTCATGGGGTTCTTCGACTCCATAGACAGCTCCAACACTTCCACGTCTTATGAAGACTTCACGGAAGAAACTTCGTCCTTCCTTGTTTTCCAGTCGGTTGATGGTGAAAATCTTCTTGCAGTCAACATCAGTCAAACCAAGGATAGCCTTGATTTCATCAAATCTCTCACGGAACTTACTCTGGTCAAGCAGCATCACCACATCGGAGTTATTGATGATGGCCTCCTTCACAATGGGACTGCCAACAATATCCTGAATTTCCTGTGTTACCACGCCGACACTTGCCCAGAACTTACGGGCTGTCTTGTAGAGGTACTTTATGTATTCTGCCATCATAGGGCTGGCAATAGCTTTCCATGCTTCTTCAATGACAAGCACCTTACGGTTCTTCTTGATACGCATTTTCTGGATGAATACATCCATAATAATAAGCGTTACCAATGGGAAAAGCAGCGGATCATCCTTGATAGAGTCAATCTCAAAGACAATGAATGTCTCATCAAACAGTGTGGAATCCAGGTCTTCATTCAGGGTCTTATCGTGATTGCCACCTCGGTAGAAGTCCTTCATCATATAGCGATAGGTACTGATGTCGATGCCCTGAATCTGGTTTTCCTGACAGATGTCGGGAATACGCTGCACACTGAACTCATAGAAGGAATTGAATGACAGTTCGGTTACAGGAAGTTGTTTCCTGCGACTTTCTATCTCATCAATCTGTGCCTCAATACGTGCCATACGCTCATTTTCTGTTTCCCTACTGTTGACATTCTTGTTTCGGTCATCAATGAGCAATCCTTTCCGCAAGTCTTCGCGTTGGGGTGGAGTAAAGCCATTGAAGCCGTTAAAATAGACATCATAGTATTCTGTGATGACTTGCTCAATAAGTCTTTCCTCCGTCTTAGTGACAGTTCCCTGCGTACCTTTCCATATCAGCATGATAAGGTTCTTCAGGAATCCTGTCTTTTCCACGTTCAGCTCCTCACGCTTGATGCGGAATGGATTCATGGTGATGGGATGTTCTTCTGTATAGCTGATATACTTACCGCCTACATATTCACATAGGCCCTCGTAAGAGTTACCTGTATCAACCATGACAACATCGGTATTCTGCTCCCACATCTGACGGACTACGCTATTCATGTGGAAGGATTTACCGCTACCAGATGGGCCAAGGCAGAAAAAGTTGGAGTTATCCGTAATCTTGTTTTTGCCTTCCTTTCCACTAATGTCAATGGCTACAGGCACACCTTGCCTGTCCGTATAGTAGATTTTGAGAGGTGTGTCCTCACTGTGCTGAATATGCTCCTTGTACATCAGACAAGCAGCAGCGTCGCTCAAAGTGAGGAAACGGTCATAGTCCTGGTTCATTCCATAACAGTTGCCGGGGAAGGAGTTAACGAACAGCTCCAGCTGGTTATAGGCTCGTTTGCTGATATGAATACCAAGGCGACCAAAAGCATTCTCCAGATGGTTTGTACATTTTTGAATGTCGGCATCCTTGGGGACACCTACAATCAAATTGAAATGGGTATATACAAGCTGTTTGTTCTCTCTTGCTATAACATCCTGAACCTTCTTGATGTCCTCAACAGCAATCAGATTACTTGGATTGGGCATACTGGAATGGCGGTTCTTCTTTTTGTCCAACAAAGCCAGTTCACGTTTTTGATTTGGCATGAAGAACATTTGGTTATAGACAACCACGTCTGCTGAAGGGATGCTGTCAACCAAAGACACAAGATCGACAGGCATAGCAACGTTATTCACTTCAATATTGGTGAACGGCCTGACAATCGAAGGGATGTTGATGCAGTCCACGTCAACAAGGCTATACACCTTGCATCGACGATCGCCCATGGAAATGGTCTCGTCATCGACCTTGAAGTTGGTCATCGACACAATCTTGTCGTTAAAGTTCATAGAGAAATAGCGGTCAACATAAAGACGAGCTTCTTCACCACCCAAATAGGTGGAATCTACACCGCTGTCCTTCAGGAGGTCTTTAACCTTGCGGATTTTTACAAGGAAATCTCGCCATTTCTTGCTGTCAAAGGACAATAGACGGCTCTTTTTGTTCTCCTGAGTGATAATCAGATAGGTCTGGCTGTCTGTATAGGTACGGCCAGTAAAGTATCGGAAATAGCTTTCAGAAAGGAACTCATGATTGTCAGAGGTCTCATCTTTGAACTGTTTCCTGACAAACACATCCTGCTTGTGAATGGCATAACCTTCTCCCAGCGTCTGTGCAATAGCAGTAAGCAAATGAGTGAACTCATAGTAACTGTCTATATTGGCTGAGTACTTTTGAACGGGATTCTCGATCTTGATTATAGCTGAATATTCACCAGTTTTCGTGTAGAGAACACCAATACCATCTACATCCTCGATGGAGAAGTAGATGTCCTGGAATATCTTCTTGCGCTTACCACCAGTTCCAAAGGCATAGACAGAGATGGCCATGCCTATGAGTATCGCGGTAAATGCTATGATGACATATAGAATCATTCTTATCTCCAAATTAAGGCAGACTCACCCTGTCGAAGGGGCAAGCCTACCGATTACATTTATTCAGATTTCAATACACTTGCTCATAAACTACACTCGATGAAAATTACATTCTTCGTGAACAAGCGTAGATAAACACACCGTGGTCTTCTTTCTTTGTGTGCAGACCTTTCTTCTGTTTGAAGAAGATAAGTCCGGCACCAGTGCAGAGAGAAACAGCAAGAACAATCAGACCAACAACGAATCCAAAGATGCAGTAGGCAATGATGAAGCCAAGAATGGCACCGCCAACAGCGCAAGCTGCCCATGTGATGTAACGCCCTTGGATGCCCATGAACTCCAGAGGCTTCTGAAGTCCCTTGAACATTGGGTAACTGACATATTCGTTGTGTTCTGTTCCTGCTGCCATAGTGTGTATCTACGCTTGAATATGGTTTAGAGACCGAAGAAGAGAGGCAGAGCCTGTGCAGCTGCAACGAGGAAGATGCAAGCACCGACAACCATCATAATCTTCTTCTTGACGTCCTGCTCCTCGTTGTTCATGGCGATGTACACGGAGATCGCACCGACAACGGCAACTACACCGGCGATGGCATAGCACAGCTTCACTACATAAGGAACATACTTCGCAATCTCCTCCGTGACGGTGGAGAGAGCATTGGTTCCTGCGGTGTAGTCACCAGCTGCGTTCTGCGCAAAGGTTACGGCAGTACCGCAAAGAAGCATCATGGCGAGCATCTTCATGCGATTGGCACTGAAGAGATTCTTAGCAAACTTTTTAATTTTCTTCATTTCTTTCTTACGTTTTACAGATTTTGTTAATTACTATTCACACGATTCTTCTCTCTTGGCCATTTGAGATTTTTCGTTATCCTGTTATTTGTTATCCTGTTTGTTATCGTGTTCGTTATCCTAAATGATATTATATCCGAAGAAGGCTGGGAATAAGATGAATGCTCCAATCATGAACAGGCAAGCTCCGACGAGCATCATAATGCTCTTAGTGATGTCACCTTCTCCAGTTGTCATCTTGAAATAAATCTGCAATGCACCAATGATGGCAACGATAGCAGCGATGGCATAGGAGAGATAGACCACATATAGCATCATTGTAACTGTATAGTCATGCGCATTCGCCAGAGCATCCGCTCCCCAGCTGTAGTCAACACCTCCGCATTTGGCAGATGCTAACATTGGCTGGAAAAGCAGGATGCCAGCCGAACAAAAACCGACAATCTTATGTGTTACACCCAAACCTGTTTTCATACGTTATCCCTTGAATAGAAGATTTTTGGACCACCAGGCTTCTGGTTAAGCAGCATGTTCACCATAACATCAGCCTCAGTTTCACCTGTGCTGTCAACATCCACGTCTTCCATTGAATCCTGCAAACGCTGGCATTCTTCCTCGACACTGGTATGTTCCTTCTTAATCCTTTCCTGGTACTTGTTGGCATCGTCATCATTTTCAATCCAAGTGACGGACGATGGTTCTTCCTGTTCTTCAGTGGTATCACCATTAAGATGGAATCCATTAGCATCTTCAGTAATGCTAATAGGTTCTTCCTGATTCTGCATCTGACTGACATCAAAGTCTTCCTCTTCTGTCTTAGGAGCATCTTTCTTCGCGTACAAATCCTGCATGATGATTGCGGAATAGTAGATGACATAGATGACTGTCAGAACTAATACGAATATGGCAAATGCACTCATTTTGATACTTGAATTTTTGGTTCGACTTAAAATTTGCGAGTGCAAAGGAACATAGATAAATCAATATAAAATGAAGAAAATTTGAATTACAATCGAATATTAACAGGAGTTTAGTTTTGAGTATAATATTGCAGAAATTATCATACTCGAAAAGGGATATAAACAAAAAAAGAGCCTCGGTTGAGACTCCTTATTTACATGGCAGCATTAGCCTGGCTACAGTTCGGAATTAGGTTGTTTTACGAGATAGTCATTCAAATCGTTATAGGGATTGAATCTATACGTCTCATCAATGACGGTATCACCAAGAACATCTTTTATTAATTCAAATGTCCGTTTGCCACCATCGTCATTGTCAAGGAAAGAATGTATGTGCTTGTATGAACTTAACTCTGTTAAAGCCTTGTCGAGGCAGTTGATAGAGTTCAATATCATATAATCACATTGATAGGGCAGACAAATACGACTGCTATTAATATCATACAGCATCAGGTAGGAAAGGAAATCCATAAAGCCCTCGAATATGATGATACGTTCTTGAATATCCTCTTTATTTTGTCTGATAATCGTAATGTCCTTATGTCCTATACATCCTTTATAATAAGGGTTCCTTACCTCAAACCCTCCACCCATGTTGCGGAAGGCAATACCAAAATAGTGCTTGTCGCGTAGTTCATAATGAACTTCGCAACAATACACACGGCTGAGGTTTACATCAATTTTCCGTTTCATCATATAAGACAGTAAAGCTTGATGCACGAGTGGACGATATGACACATTACGCATCTGTCCGGAATCCTGCCTAATAGGAAGTGCATCCTTTCGATGATACATAGCGTTGATGAAAGTATTGCACTTTGGCGCAAGAATAGTAAGAGCTTCACTGGTTGACTTCACATTGTACAGTCCCTTAATTAGGTCGAGAATGTCACCACCTTCTCCAATGCCATAGTCATACCATTCATTGCGTCTGGAGTCAACCTTGAATGATGCTGTTTTCTGACTTCGGATAGGGGAGATATACCAATGGCTGTTTCCCTTTTGCTTTATAGCTTTGTGTCCCTCCTTTTCGAGAAAGTCCACCAAGCTGATAAGTTTAGCTTGTGATATATTCATCGTTTACATCAATTTATCAATTGTCTGATTACGATGTAATATCATCGTAATAGTCTGTATGTGCAAATTGTATGTCTTGAATTTTCATTTTACGCCACATTTTAACATATCGTTCAGGTCATTATGCGGATGATAAAGGTGGCTTTCGTCGATTACCTTGTCTGGATAGAGGCAACAAAGTTTCTCGGTTGCTTTGTGCCCAGCATCGTCATTGTCAAGATAACAATGAATATAATCGTATTGACTGACAACAGAACAAGCTTTGTTTATGTTGCTTACAGAGTTCAGTATAATGCAGTCGTATTCTTGTGCATTGCAAATACCTTTTATCCCTTGTTTCTTCAGTGTCATATAGGACAGGAAATTGAAAAAGCCTTCAAAGACGCAACATTGATTGGCTACATTGCCCTGTATAGAATGTACTATGGAAATATCCTTGCCTCCTTCACACCCCTTGAAGAACGGATTACGTATTTCCATTCCACCAGAACGGTTGAGAAAGGCGATTCCGTAATAAGATCGACCTCGCACCTGATAGTGTATTTCCCTACAATAAGTTTTGGCTACTTCAATGTCAACCCCTCTGCCTCTTACATAATACAGCAGCGCAGGATGTGATAATGAGAATAGCTGGATATTGCTTTTGGATGTGTCTTCGACAGGAACTTGGTTAGAAGGGGATTCCTTCTCGTTTGGTATCCTAGCGGCATGGGTCTCTATATGACGCAGAATCTCTGGTATATAGGTTGTGTTATACAGCAACTTCCCAAGTTCAATGATATTGCCACCTTTGCCAATTCCAAAATCAAACCATTCATTACGCTCAGAGTTAACCTTAAACGAGGCATCATGCTCAGCCCTGAAAGGGGAACGATACCAATGGTTGTGACCACGAGTTTTGACTTCCTTGCAATCTATAGCCGTAAGAAAATCTCTGAGGTCAATAGCTTTTGCTTCTTCTATTGTCATACCTTTTACTTGTGTTAGTCCACATTACATTATATATACACTGTACCAAACTAAACTGAAATTTGAACTTATTTATCTTCTTCCTGTTCGCCCATCTCAAAGTCGGAATTGAATTGATACCCATTATGACCTTTTACAATTGCGCCCTGAGATACAAGGAATTTGTAAACCTCTGTCATGCAACTCCGACTACGCTGGAATCCAATCTCGGAATAGCCCTTGATGAGTGCATTGATAAGATCAACATATCTTGGAATCTCACTGTCTGAAAATGCGATTTGTAATGCTTCTCTATGTTTTTCCTCTGGTAAGTCCTGGATGGTAGTACCAGCCTTTGGCTGTTCCCAGTTATACTGCTCGACCAAAACAGGTAGTCCTTCTGAATTGATAGTGATGGCGAATGGGTCAAACTCTTTTGATCTCATGTGCATTGGTTTCAACTCACTAACAGACTTGTTGGTCTTGCTGTTACTGATGACAAGTACAGATTCTGCCTTATTGTTCAATTCAGTGCCAATGTGACCTCTGGTATTGTCATCTCCTTTGTTCAAATGTAGAACACAATGAATATGAAGGTTGTAACGACTTGACCATGCCATCATTTTGGTTATTAAATCTATACTTTCTCTTGCACTGTTGATGTCATACATCAGGTCACGTATGCCGTCAATGACAACAAGGCCATAGCCTTTGCTAGTTTTCAGTGCATAATCAATGAGCTGGAGGCGAAGTGTAGGAGAGTATTCTCTAAGACCTATGAACTTCATGTTCTGAGGGTCTTTGTCTATCGGAAGATTTGCCAATTTCAGTATTCTTGTCAGGACGTTATGACAATGATACCGGCTTTGTTCTGTGTCGAAATATAATATCTTCCGTTGCTTGGTTGGGAGACAAGCCCTATATTTCAGAATTGTTCCATTAACCAATGAGGCTGCTACAATGGCAGAGACATTAAATGTCTTGCGACTTTTGGCTTTTCCAGTCGAAGCACTGAAGTTCCCGAAAGTCGCAATGGTTGAATCTCCAACCCAAAGAATTTCAGGCGGAACATCAAATTTGTCGCTTGCCTTAATCGTGGCGTTTTGAAGGAGGAGAGCAAGCTCTGTTTCTGACCATTGATTTTGTCCTCCCATCTTCTGTTCTATTATTTCTTCTTCCATGAATGTCTTTTTTATGAGAATATTCAGTCACACTGATGGTTGAGAACTTGATGAGTGCTTCAAGCTCTTCCTCATTTGGGCTGTCTATCTCTATGAGTTTTTTTCTTCTATTCATTTTCGGCGATAACGTCAGGCCCGTTGTGGTTTTGTAATAGCCATGCGTCAAGTTCCTTCCTTTCGAAATAGCACATCTTGCCTCTAGGCTTATAATGTGGAATGCTATGCGTACTGGTCATCTTGTATAGCTGGCTCAATGATACACCAATATAAACCGCAGTTTCCTGTGACGTAAGAATCTTCTTAGAGGAGATGGATTCTCTTTCCAAATTGTTTAGCCTCTCTTCCATAGGACTGACTCTGTCTGTCACTTTCAGGATACAATCTACTTTCTTTTGCAATTCAAGGATTGCTCTTTCTTTTTCATCCATTTTAATTATTCTTTTGTTAATTCTCTTATGTTCTTTGTGATTGTCGCATTCTTGAATTCGTCCATCCGTTTGATGGTTGTTTCCTTTGAACACCCCTGAACACGAATCTGACAACACCTTAGTGCTGTATAGATTTCTTCAAACTTGAATCGTAGCTCTCCAGATGGCATGACGATAGTCTGTATCTTACCATCTCTCCGCCACCTGAAGAGGGTGGACTGTGATACTTGTAGTGTTTCCATTACATCACGTGTCGTCATCAGCAGCGCCTTGCCTATACTGTGTTCCATATTGGCTGCTCGTTCAATATATTTTTCAATTCTATCCAAACGTTCTTTGAATAACTGATATACTTCACTATCTACTGTTATTACTTCCATTGTCGTCGATATTTATGTTTATGACAATTTTGCCACTCTCCCTGATTTTACTCAATTCTGCTAATAGGATAGCTTCTATTGATTGGGCGTTAATAGAATCCTTCAGGATTTTCAATAAGACACTGGGAATAATCTTGCCATACTCATCTACAAGATGTGGCTCTGTGCCAGCGTCCATCCATTTGGGGAGCGCATTCGCAATTACCATGTCAAGCCATGTGCTTCCCATGGCATTAGCCAGTTTTTCCAACTGATCTTCTTTCTGAGTTGATTTGTCATTCTCAATATATACGACCTTTCCTCGCGAGATTCCTGCGAGTCTGCCGAGTGAAGCCTGATCATAATTGTGGGCTTCACGGTATTTCTTGATGATATATCCTATTCTGATTTTCATTTGTTTTGCAAAGTTACACTTGTTTGACTGTTTGATTGTGCGCACAAAATCGACACTTGTCGGTATTTTCGACTTTCGTGTCTTTTACCGAAAATCAGGATAGAAGGTGAGTGGTTATGCAAAAAAGAAAAGACTTCCATAGCATGACTGCCATAGAAGTCTCTTCTTATTGTTTGATTATTCTTATCAATACCGTTATATACTACATAAGTTTCTTTTTTTATTGGATTATGGTATGAAGCTGAACTGGAAGTGTAATTGTATGTCTATGCAGGAGATTAAGTATATAAGTCTTCCTGGCAGACTTCGTTTTGGATATCTACAACGTATGCTTGGAGTACTCTGAACATATGGCATGTACACGAATGGAAATGGCAAAAAGTTTTACATTTCATCAATGAATTTTAGCAGAAAATCCTCCAGGCCAATGTAATAGATGCCGTTCTCATCATAGTAAGGTAGGTGCAAATCACGCTGAACGACAATCCGCTGGTATGAGTCACCTATACGCCTGAGCGAGTTTGTTTCCTGCTCGCGTTTCTCGTTATCGGGAATGGCGAACGCCGATTGGATGTAGTAACGCAGGTTGGTCTTGTTGACGACGAAATCCACCTCCACTTGTCTGCGCTTACTTTTGCCCTCCTCATCTTTATAGTTGTATTCCACAATACCTACATCGACACTGAAGCCGCGAACGCACAGTTCGTTGAAGATGATGTTCTCCATCAGGTGATTCTCTTCGCTTTGACGAAAATTCAGCAGAGCATTTCTCAGGCCGACATCGGTGAAGTAATACTTCAGTGGCGTACCGATGTATTTCCTACCTTTAATGTCATACCTGAAGGCTTTCTTTATCAGATAAGCTTCCTCACAATAGTCAAGATAGCGACTGATGGTGTCATCGGTGAGCTTCTGCTGCCTCACACTCTGGAAGGTCTGCTCCAGTTTTTTGGGATTAGTCAACGACCCCACACTGCTTGCCACTACAAGTAGCATCTCCCTGAGCAGCGACTCGTCTTTCTGTATCTTGTTCCTCTCCACGACATCGCGCAGGTAGGTTCTCGCCATCAGGTCTTGCAGATAGGCGGTTCGGTCTTCATCTGTGGCCTCTGTTGCAACTTTGGGTAGTCCGCCAAAAGTGCAGAATGCTCCCCATGCGTCTCTCCTCTCGCCTTGATATGAGCTATAGAATTCCCTATAGGTCAAGGGATTCACATGTATTTCATCGCCACGGTCTCTGAACTGCGTCATGACATCCTTTGAAAGCATCCTCGAATTGCTGCCCGTCACATAGACATCCACGTTCTTCTTGTTCATCAGCCCAATCAGAACATCCACAAAGGTAATCTTCGCTTCCTTGTTGTCCGGCAGCCACGGATTCTGTATCGGCTCGACCTCCTGTATCTCGTCTATCAGCACATAGAGCTGTGACCTCTTCCTGCCAATTCTTTTATGCAGATAGTTATCTAGGTTCATGGGGTTTCGATACTCTGCATTGACCTTTTCATCCAGATGGACTTCTATAATCTGATTGTCTTTGATGCCCGTTTTCTTCAGGTACTCCTTGTAGATGTCGAAAAGCAATACGGACTTGCCACAACGGCGTATGCCGGTGATAACTTTTACACGACCATTGTCCCGCCGTGCAATCAATTTTTGTAAATATGAATTCCTTTCTATTAGCATGACTTTCGATATTTTTGTTTTAATACGCATTTTTGTCGAGTGCAAATATAGATATTTTTCTTTGTATAGCAAAATAATATCTCGATTTTTTTGCGTCTAACCGCAATTTTGTCGAAAATATCGACTTGGTTTAGTTTTGTATTCCATTAACATGTGCGGAATCCCATAATTAAGGTCTTACCCAAAAGTCTCAGAGACCAACTCGAAATGTGGGATAAACCATAAACCAGCGGAAACATTTGTTTTTTATGAGTTTCCGCATGTTTATGGTTAGTGATTGTCGGTTATTCCAAACTTGTGTTGATTGTATCATTGCTGTAATCAAGTGTAACACATGTAACACACATCTATTTCCGCTGAAGTCTCGAAAAACATACGTTCAGTCGGCTTCAAACCGTTAAAAATGCATGTTTCCCGCCATCGTTTGCGTTTTTTAAGCAATTTCTTTTGGTGGTCTGTTCATTTTTGTGTAATTTTGTACCCACGTAAGAAGACTACTGCGGTAGTCAAGTCGTGGTCAAAACGACTAACAGAAACGTGTTACATTTTGTGTTACGCAAGATATTGGCTGATTGCCAACTAAATGATAATGAGTGGGATTCAAAAACTGGTTCAAAAACCTCTCCCTCCGCTTAAAAATAATATAGTTGAATATCAGTTAGTTATAAGTCTCAAAAAAGACTCTTGGTGACAAAAGTGTTACAGAGATATTAAAGTAGAGATTAACGAGACTGGTAATCAACGTTTTAGGAGGATGGTTCACAATCCTCTCTCTCCGCTGAGAAACGCAATCGTTTGATATCAAATGGTTGCGTTTTCTTGTAAATGATAAGTACTTGAATTGGATGAGATCGACCTATTTTAGAATTCTCGTCGCGTTGCTGCTGACGTTTGTAGTGTCCTTTGACTGTTGGGCAGAGGATAGTACGGTGGTTGTCGCTGCCAACGTTGACATGAATTATTCTTCGAAAGATACTGTTTCGTCGGACTTGGTAGAACTTGACAGGATGAGGAAACAGAATGAGCAATTACAACAGCGTTCGCGGTTTACAACTGGTGGCGTGACTATGATTTTGGGTATCGTGGCGATGCTCGTGTTCCTTGTGGCTAATAACCGATGGCGCCATCGACTGGAGATAAAAAACCGACAACTGGAGCGCGAACGCAATGTGGTGGTGGCACAGAATAAACAACTGGCCATAGAACGTGACCGTGCCGAGTCGGCCTTAAAGGCGAAAACGGCTTTCTTGCGGGGTATCACTCATGAGGTGCGTACACCTCTGAATGCTATAGGTGGTTTTAGTCAGGTGCTTACTATGTCGGGGGTTGATTTGCCAGACTCGGAGCGCTTGGATTATAGTCAGCGTATTCAGGAGAATATTCGCTTGCTGACAAATATCCTTGACGACCTGATTCTGATTTCTAATGTGGAGAGTAGTACGGAACTGCCTCCTGCGGAAGAGTGTATTGCCTCTGGACTCCTGGAGGTGGCTAAAGAACAGGTGCGTCCGCAGTTGCCCTCGTCTGTGGCAATGACAACGCGATGTGATATTCCTGACAGTCGGGTACTCCTATCGTATCCGCGTATGATACAGCTTGTTCTCTCGCGACTTCTGGATAATGCGGCAAAGTTTACGAAGAAGGGAAGTGTTGTGCTGAGTCTCTGTCAGGAGGAAGATTGTTTACACTTCTCGGTTGTTGATTCTGGACCTGGTATACCTGAAGATAAGAGTGAGTTTATTTTTGAACGCTTTGCCAAACTGGATAGTTTTGTTCAGGGTGCAGGTCTGGGGTTAGCTATCGCACGTATGGTGGCAGAACGCCTGGGTGGAACACTGACTCTTGATACCAGCTATCATGGTGGAGCAAAGTTTGATTTTGTGATCCCTTTTAGTCAGCAAGCATGAAAGAACGTTTACTGTCACTCGTGGGCTTCTCGATGCAGCGAGATAGCTTGAAGACCGAAATAGAATCGGGTTTTACTACTTTTTTGACGATGGTTTATATCCTGGCGTTGATGCCGGTGATGTTTGAACCTTTAAGAGAACAGGGCTTTCCTGTGGATTCGATTTTTACGGCAACAGCCTTGGCTGCAGCTGTAGGTACATTGCTCATGGCCTTTATCGCCAAGAAACCGTTTGGCCTGGCGCCAGGATTGACGCTTAATGCTTTCTTTGTTGAGACTGTTTGCGTGTCCTTGGGTTATCCGTGGCAGTTTGCGCTTACGGCCGTTCTTGTTGAGGGCTTGCTGTTTGTGTTTCTTTGTGTGACAAACATTCGACAGATGATCTTCGAGATGGTGCCAACATCGCTGAAGTATGCTTTTGCAGCTGGCATAGGATTCTTTATTGCGATGATTGGATTCAAGAATAACGGACTGTTGGCGGAAGGAACAGTCTTTAATCATATGGAGACGCTGGTGACGCCTAATTCATTGCTTTTCATTCTGGGAATGGTGCTGACAACGGTGTTTACTATTATGCGTTTGAAGGGTGGGCTGCTGTTGGGCATCCTTATTGTAACGGTAGTCGGTGTACCTTTGGGCGTGACTGTGATGCCGGACGATTTTATTAAAATGCCTTCCTCAGCGGCACCGCTATTCTGTCGGTTCTCTTTCGACTACCTTTTGTTGCCCGACTTCTGGGTTTGTGTGGTGACCATGTTGTTTTTTGATGTGCTCGATAGCCTAGGTACCGTTGTTGGTGTGATGGCTTGTTCTGGTATTATCAGAAAGGATGGTCGTATTCCTCATATGCGTCGTATCATGCTCAGTGATGCGCTTGCCACTGTGACGGGAGCTTGTCTGGGATGTAGTACGGTGACAACCTATGTTGAGAGTGCCACGGGCTTTGCGGAAGGTGGTCGCACGGGACTGTCATCCTTTGTCGTATCACTTTGTTTTATGGCAAGTCTTTTTCTGGCTCCTGTGTTCCTGGCAATACCAGCGGCTGCTACTGCCCCCGTCATGGTGATGGCCGGCTTCTATCTTTTGGGAGTGGTTCGACATATTAATCTTTCTGATCCCACTGAGGCCATGCCTGCATTCCTGACTATCTTGTTGATGCCTGTAACTGGGAGTATTACAGATGGCATCCTTGCAGGACTTTTCTCTTATATCGTTCTGTCTTTGTTGAAGGGACGTATAACAGCGAAAACCAACGTTTCTAATAAATGATAAAGAAAAAGGGCGAATCCTATGCGATTCGCCCTTTATTTGTTATATCACCTCGATGCCTTGCTGTTTGCAGAGCTCGAGACTCATTTCTTTCAGTTTGAATTTCTGAATCTTGCCAGAACCGGTAAGTGGGAACTGGTCGATGAAGAAGACGTACTTGGGGATCTTGTAGCGGGCAATCTTGCCGCGGCAGAACAACTGCACGTCTTCGGCAGTCATCTTGGCACCTTCCTCAAGAATGATGAAGGCACCAACGGCCTCGCCGTATTTCTTTGAGGGCACAGCGGCCACCTGTACGTCGCGGATGCCTGGCATGTGGTAGAGGAACTCCTCAATCTCGCGAGGATAGATATTCTCGCCACCACGGATAATCATGTCCTTGATACGTCCTGTTATCTTATAAAAGCCTTGCTCGTCTTTTACGCCCAAGTCGCCAGAATGGAGATAGCCGTTCTTGTCGATGACCTCAGCCGTTGCGGTGGGGTTCTTATAATAGCCCTTCATCACGTTGAAGCCCTTGCAGCACATTTCGCCCTGCACACCAACGGGACATTCCTCGCCGGTCTCTGGGTCGAGCACCTTGACATCTACGAATGGGAAGTCGCGACCAACAGTGGTGCAGCGCTGCTCGAAGGTGTCGTTCAAACAGGTCTGTGTCATGCCAGGTGAAGACTCGGTGAGTCCGTAAACGCTGGTGATGGTCATAAACATTTTCTCTGATACCTGCTTCATCAGTTCCACGGGACAGAGACTGCCTGCCATGATGCCTGTGCGCAGGCAGCTGAGGTCGAACATGTTGAACATGGGGTGGTTGAGCTCGGCAATGAACATGGTGGGCACTCCATATAGGGCCGTGCAGCGCTCTTTATGAATAGAGGCCAGTACCACCAGGGGATCGAACTTCTCGACCATGACCTCGGTACAACCGTGGGTCAGGCAGTTCATTGTGGCCAGCACCACGCCGAAACAGTGGAATAAGGGCACGCAGACGCACAGTTTGTCGTCGGCAGTGAAGCCCATGTTCTCGCCTGTGAAGTAGCCATCATTGGCGATTCCGTAGTGGGTTAACATGACGCCTTTAGGGAAGCCAGTGGTGCCACTGGTGTACTGCATGTTGCATACGTCGTAGCAGCTGACCTGTTTTTTCATCTCGTTCAGTGTCTCGTCTTCGATGTTCTGACCCAGAAGTAATAATTCGGCTGTATTGTACATGCCGCGATATTTCTCCATGCCGATGTAGACAACGTCCTTCAGATGTGGGAAACGTTCACTGTTCAGATGTCCGCGCTCACAGGTCTTCAGTTCGGGTAGCATGGTGTAGGTCATATCAACGTAGTTACAGTCCCAAGTACCATCGGTGATGCAGAGAACCTCCATATCGGAGTCTTTGCAAAGGTATTCTAGCTCGTTTTGCTTATAGTTGGTGTTAACGGTTACGAGTACGGCGCCAATCTTAGCGGTTGCATATAGAAACGTAAGCCAATCGGGTACGTTAGTGGCCCAGATGCCTACATTGGACCCTTTCTTGACGCCAATGGAGATGAGGCCTTTGGCTAAGTTGTCTACGCGTTCATTGAACTGGCTCCAGGTGAAGCGCAGGTCTCTGTCTGAGTATACGATATATTCTTTATCGGGCGTCGTCTCGGCCCAGTATTCGAGCCATTGTCCCAATGTGCGCTCCCACAAGTGGTAGCCTTCGCTTCCGGTCTCTGCGGGATATGTTCTGTTGGGCAATGGGCGGCCTGCCATATCAAGTTTTGCCATTCTTTCTTTTTTTTTCGTTATCACGTTTATTTAAAATGGAATATATACAACGGCAAGAATCTTGGCGGCCTTGCCTGGAGCACCGTGTACATGGTGATTCACAATGCTATCATAGAAAATGGAATCGCCCTCTTTCAGGTTGTATGTCTCCTTGCCATAGACAATCTCGACTTCGCCCTGCATCACATAGATAAACTCTTCGCCTTCGTGCGCTGAGAGTTGGAAATCGGGATTCTCTTCGGGGTTGATGTCGATGACGAATGGCTCCATGTGTCGACCTGCCTTCTGCTGTGCCAAAGGATGGTATTCCATGTGTTTGCGGGCATCGGATGCACCGTTGCTGAAACTGATGCTGCTGTCTTTCTCGCGGTCGGCTGCACGACAAACAATGGGACCGAGGGCATCGCTGTCGTCAAGGAATGTTCCCAAACGTACACCTAAGGCGCGTGCAATCTTAATCAGCGGTCCTAGTGAGGGGAGGTTCTGATCTGTTTCTATGGAGTTGATTTGCTCAGTGGAGAGGCCACTGCGCTCTGATACTTCTTCGATGGAGATGTTCTTTGATTCGCGGATTCCTTTGATTTTGGAACCAACAAATGAATGATGTGTTGTCATAATTGTTACAGTTTTTATCTTTTCGAGTCGCAAAAGTACGAAATTAAATCGAAATCATTGAAAAAAGTTATAAGATTAATACTTTTGAATGTTTTCTCATGATTTATATCAACTTTTATTTGCTTTTTTGCATGAAAGGTAGTATGGCAGCCTGCTCGTACATAATTTTTGCCATAGCCTTATTCTCGGTTTGACGACCATTGAGGGTATCGAAAATGAGTTGGATGCCTTCCTGACCTTCGCCTCGTTTAAGTGTCTCAACAATGCACAGGTTCTGCAGACCGATGCTCTCGGAGATAATGTCGATGTCGGTAAAGGCCAATTGTGACAAGGCCAGTTGGTAGGCTGCATCGCTGTTTTCCTCGATGAAATGTTGTACGTCTCCCAGCGTTTTCATTTCGAAATGTTCGAGTATGGGTAGGAACGACATGAGCGGATAGGGTAGTATCTCGGCCTGGTTGGAAGCGGCAATGCGCTGGTTGAGTTTTTTGAATGGTGTCATGTCCAGGTAGTTGCGGAAGGTACTGGGGTTAAGGGGAACCTCGGTCAGTTGGCCACTGGCTACAAGGGCTTGCATTTGGCGGCGATAATCAGTCATCGTGGTGCGCAGACGACTGAACTCGTCGTCGATAAGCTCCAGCATACCGGCCAGTCGACTGAACTGGCGTCTGTACTCGGGGAGTATCTTGATGCTGCCTTTATAGCCAATGTCGTGCTCAATGGTACTCCACACATGTTGCAGGGCTGTGCGCATTTGAATCTCAAAGCGGATTTCATTGAGCTGAGGTGTTTCAGGGTCGTTGGCAAGCGACTTGGGTAATCGGCAGATATAATGAAGTGAGTTGTAACCAAAACTGGTTAGTTCGTGTGCTTTTCGTTTGTCTACCGATTCGTCCCAGTCAACATCAAACGTGCGTTTGACGAGTGCTGCAACCTTGTCAACATCGTCTGTATAGAAGGTGATGATGCGCATGCCGAAGAGATCGGTGATATCGTTGATGGATGCGTATTTTCCACCTTTTAGTTCCAGTTTTCCTGCCAATGACTTCTCTGTTTTTATGCGATGCTCCATGCTGCTAAGAGAGATACCCAACTCTTTAATTACATGCTGGATGGCTTGCAAGGCTACTTCTTCTATCTTCTGATAGATGGGTAGGTTTTTTCGGTATTGTTCTAACAGCTCCTGACTGTGCGGATTTAAACTGTATTCCATATTATGCGTCTTGTTAATGATTGTCTCTTGCAAAGGTAAGAAATAATTTCTACATTCCGAAGCGAATTTTGGAAAAAATCAAATAATGCTAAAAGTTTTGGAGGTATCAGAAATAATGTGTACCTTTGCAGCTTGATTAATATTTTAATTAAATAAGGTAATGAATAACACATTTAAGACTGGAACGGACGGTGGCAGACTGGGCGTTATCCTCGCAGCAGGTATGGCTAAGCGCCTGCGCCCGTTGACAGATAAATGTCCTAAGTGCTTGCTTGAAGTGGGTGAGCGCACGCTTTTACAGCGCACTGTGGATGCTATGCTGCAGGCGGGTATCAATGAGTTGGTTGTTGTCACAGGCTATAAGGCCGAGATGATACGTGACTTCTTGACGGCGCATTATCCTTCACTGACCATCCACTTTATAGATAACTCCGACTATGCTCATAATAACAACATCTTCTCGTTGTGGCTTACTCGTCCCTTTACTGAAGGCCGTGAGTTCCTGCTGTCGGATAGTGATATCTTGTTTGATCCTCAGATTATTCCTGCTGTTTTAAATGTGGAAGGCAGTGCACTGGCTGTGAATCGTCATGAGTTGGGCGAGGAGGAGATGAAGGTCGTTGTGAACGAGAATAACAATATTGTAGAGATCAGTAAGGTTTGTTCTGTTGAGAAGGCTATTGGTGAGAGCGTTGGCTTTGAAAAAATGACAGCAGACTACAGTAAGGCACTTTTCAAGGAACTGGAGCAGATGATTGAACATGAGGGATTGATTGATATCTTCTATGAACGTGCTTTCGAACGACTCATTCCCCAAGGCTTTACCTTTACGGTGGTTGATACCACAAAGTACTTCTCGATAGAACTTGATACGCCTGAGGATTTCGAGAATGCTAAGAAATTGATTCCTGAAGAACTTTATTAACCGATAAATATAATAGCAGCTAATTATGAACTTTCTTGATAGAAATGAATTTAATTTTGAGCCCAGCCAGAAGGTGGTAGAGGCTATTAAGAATTTTGATCCGAAGGATCTGTGCTTCTATACTCGCATCTACGATCAGGGTAAGAAAAGTGTTATCAGCGTGCGCGTTGGTGAGATTTATGGTGTGCCTGAAGAACAGGTGCTGCTGACCTATGGCGGTGAGGATATGCTGAAGAATGCTATTCATTATTTCCTGTCAATCAACAGTCAGGAGGTGAATGGCACACCAAACACAAAGATTCTTATACCTGAGTTTTCTTGGTGGTATTACAATAAGGTGGCTCAGGAGTGTGGTGGTACCTTCGAGATGTATCCTCTGCACGAGAAGGAGGATACCTTTGCTTACGATATTGATGAGGTGATTGAATATACCAATCGTGTTCATCCTCGCATGCTGTTGCTGGCATCACCCAACAACCCCACGGGTAACGGTCTGACTCCCGAGGAGACTGCTCGTATCTTGGAAAATATTCCCTCAGATACAATCGTTCTGATTGACGAGGCATATGCTAGTTTTATTTCTAAGGATACGGCTTATATCGCTCCACTGGTAAACAAATACAGTAACCTGATTATCTCGCGTACTCTGTCTAAGTTCTATGGTTTGCCTGGCTTGCGTTGTGGTTTTGGCTTCATTGGTAAGGGACATGATCAGTTCCTGAGCTATGTGAACAAGTATCTGGGTTACAATCGCTTCTCTGAGGCTGTGGCTCTGGCCGCACTTGATAGTGATGAGCACTATCGCCATGTAGCTGATGATATGGAATGGGGACGTCAGTTGTATAAGAAGGAACTGGGTAGTTTGCCTGGCTTCAAGGTATATAAGAGTGTGGCTAACTTTATCCTGATTAAGTATCCTATTGAGATTAAGGATAAGCTGATGGAGGAACTGAAGGCTCAGGATTACAAGATTAAGTTCATGACCGATAAGGGACTGGAGTCGTGCCTGCGTATCACGCTGGGTCGTAAGGAACAGACACAGGTAGTATGCGATACTATCAAGCGTGTTTTTAATAACAAATAATAAGGTATGAACGAGAAATTCAGAGCAACACTGAAATCGTCTGAGACGGAAGACTGGCTTGACTTGCATGTCATCCGTCCTTTCTGCTATTACTGCGCAGTGTTCTTCGCAAAGTTTGACGTGCACCCAAATACCATTACTATCTGGTCGATGATTATTGGTGCTGCCAGTGCGTGGTTCTTTGCACAGGGCAGTTTCTTCTATGGTGGCACACTGGGACTGGTGTATAACATCGTAGCTATCTTCCTGCTGATGTGGGGTGATATTTTCGATTGTACAGATGGGCAGTTGGCGCGCATGACGGGCAAGAAGAGTCGTCTGGGACGTATCCTTGATGGTCTGGCTGGCTTTACTTGGTTCTTTCCTATCTATGTAGCTTTGGTATGGCGATTCTATCTGCATCATGACCGTGAGTTTGCATGGCTTGGTATAGATAACAACGAGCAGAATACGCTTATTGCCACTGGTGTGGTGTTTGTGTTGGCTCTGATTTCTGGTTTATGGGGGCTTCAAGGACAACAGCGCCTGGCTGACTATTATATTCAAGTACATTTGTTCTTCCTGAAGGGCGAGAAGGGGTCAGAGTTGGATAACTCTGTGCGTCAGAAAGAAATCTATGAGCAGATGCCCAAGGAAACGCCTTTCTATGAGCGCTGGTTCCAGAAATCGTATATCGAATATACGAAGAAACAGGAGGATGTGACGCCTGAGTTCCAGAGACTTCTGGCTGCGTTGCGTGAGAAATATGGTAGCTTGGATAATGTTCCTCAGGAGGTGCGTGATGATATTCATCGTGAGTCGTTGCCTTTGATGAAGTGGAATGGACTGCTGACCTTTAACTTCCGCGAGTTTTGGCTGTTCCTCTTTTGCTTGCTTGATTTCCCCGTGGGCAACTTCTTGTGGGAGATTGTAGGTATGGGACTTATCTATTGGTATGTCAACCATCGTCACGAATCATTCTGCAAGCGCATTGCACAAGGCCTGTAACTCATGAAATGGACTAAGCAACGCTTAAACAACCTGTTTTTTATAGTCGGTATTGTAGCTGTGGTGGCTATGATGCTGACTTTTGATGTGAGCTTTGTTGAACTATGGCAGCATCTGTGTAAGGCTGGTTATTGGCTGATACCTATATTGGGTATTTGGTTCCTAGTCTATGGACTGAATGCTTGGGCATGGCAAAGTATTATTAGTTATAATACGGAGGAGGATACGCAGAAGGTGAGCTTCTGGCGTATCTATCGACTCACTATTACGGGTTATGCGCTGAACTATGCAACGCCAGTGGGTGGACTTGGTGGCGAGCCTTATCGTATTATGGAGTTGTCGAAGAATATCGGTAATGAACGCGCTACTTCGTCGGTCATTCTATATGCTATGATGCACTTCTTTGCGCATTTCTGGCTGTGGTTTACCTCTATCTTTCTTTATCTGGCATTGGCTGTTATTGATTATGTGCCTCTTACGCCGGCTATTGGGGCTTGTATGGCTGCGGCCATTGTCTTCTGTCTGTTGGCTTTTTATGTATTCTCAAAAGGATATAAGAATGGCATGGTAGTGAAACTTATCCGTTGGATAGGTAAGATTCCTGGATTGAAAGGCTGGAGTGTGCGCTTTCAGGAGAAACATGCTGAGACGTTGAGGAATATTGATGCTCAGATTGCTTCGCTTCATAAGCAGGACAAACGTGCTTTCTACAGTAGTTTATTGTTAGAGTATGCATCGCGTATTGTTCAGGCACTGGAAATCCTGTTCATGCTCTTGCTCTTTGGTATTGACTGCGGTGGTGGCTTTCAAGGGCTTTTCTTTACCTTTCTTTATTCTGTTCTAATTCTGTCGTTTACCACGCTTTTTGCAAATCTGATAGGTTTCCTGCCTATGCAGTTGGGTGTGCAGGAGGGTGGCTTTATGTTGTCCATTGCACTTATTGGCATGTCGACAAAGCTGGGAAGCAATGTCGACTCGGCAGCACTTGGTATTTTCGTGAGTATTATCTGTCGTGTAAGAGAGATTCTGTGGATTTTTGCTGGTATCCTTCTGATGAAGATTGATGATTTCTGTCGCTCGTCTAAGGTGGCTATGCTCATGTTGCTTGTTGCAGTCGGCGTTTTCTCTTCTTGCAGTAAGGATGATGATGGTCAAAGCAGACCATGGAAAGAAAGTAGGGCTCAACGTACCGTGTTGGTGTATATGGCCGGTGAGAATGATTTGGGGCAGAGAGGATATATGCAAGAGGACTTGAAGGAGTTGATTCGCGGCTCCCGACAACTTTCCGACCATCAGCGCTTGCTGGTATTTGTCGATAGCGCAAGCTACGATGCTCAGAATAGTGCTCCGTATATCCTGGAGTTGCATGGTGGGTCGGCTGAGGTGGTGAAACGCTACGAGTCGAATTTCTTGTCCAGTGATCCTGATTGTTTTCGCGAGGTGTTGAAGACTATGATAGGGGCAGCCGAAGCTGATAGTTATGGCTTGGTGCTTTGGGGACATGCCAGCGGTTGGATAATTACGCCTGATAGCGTGGAAGAAAAAGGTGGTATGTTTCGCGCATATGGGATAGACAGAAGCTATGACGACAGCAGTATGGGAGAGAAATGGATGAATGTCACGCAGATGGCACGCGCCTTTTCGGATCTGCCTAAGTTCGCTTATATCATGGCAGACTGCTGTAACATGATGTGTGTGGAGGTTGGCTATGAGCTTCAGCATGCTACTGACTATCTGATAGGGTCGCCTGCGGAGATTCCTGGGGCGGGTGCTCCATATTCGCTTATTATGCCTTTTTTGTATAAGGATGATGCGGAGCTTTATCAAGGTTTGATAGATACCTATTATAATTATTATAAGGAGGCGTATAAGAATAATCAAAGTTTGGCGGGCTATAGTTTGCCTATGTCGGTGATTGATACCCGTTATGTGGGACAGTTGGCTGCGGCAACGCATGATATTATGGATGCTTTTATGATGGACTATGTCTATCCGGGAACAATCAATGTTCATAGGAATGGGACTTCTTCCGTGACGTTTTATTGGTATTATGGAGTACCAATATTCTATGATATGAGGGAGTTCTTGAAGACAAATTCGCCTGCTGCGGCTTTTAATGCGTGGGATGAGATATTTAAGAAAGCCGTTCCATATCATGTAACATCGGCGCAATGGATGACTTCAAGTCTGAATTTGGAGAATAGTTTTAGCTTGTTTGATGCAACGCAGGCAGATTGTGGTTGCGTCAGTATGTATATTCCTGTGCGAAAGGGTATTAGCGGTAAAACGGATTATCTGAGTTCTGCCTATATGAATATGGGGTGGGGGCGCGTGGTTGACTGGACTCGTTATGGTTGGCTTCTGCCGCAATATGAACCATACGCCAATATGACTCATATGCTTTCTTAAAAGAAAAGATTCTATCTCTTTAATTCTATGCGGAACGTGGTGCCGCGTCCTACTTCTGATTCCTTGACGTAGATGCGCCCCTTGTGGTATTCTTCAACAATACGTTTGGCCAATGATAAGCCTAAACCCCAGCCACGTTTTTTGGTGGTAAAGCCTGGGCGGAATACATTGCTGATATTCTTCTTCTTAATACCTTTACCCGTGTCAACCACCTCCACAGCCACGATGTCGTCTTCTTCTAAAAGCCATAAGTCAATCTTGCCGGCATCACCCTCCATGGCATCTACGGCATTCTTGCATAGGTTTTCAATAACCCATTCGAATAGTGACGCGTTGGTTTTTACCATTACAGCATGGTCAGGATAATGTCCTTTGATGCTGATTTTCTGTGATGTACGCTTGTCCATGTATTCTATAACACGGTCTAGGAGTTCTTTCATCTCGGTGTCAACGGGCTCGGGCATTGAGCCAATCTTAGAGAATCGCTCTGCAATTCGTTCCAGTCGCTTGACGTCCTTTTCCATCTCTGGAATGAGCTCATCGTCAGGGTGGGTCTCTTTGAGAACTTCTACCCATGCCATCAAACTTGAAATAGGGGTGCCTAACTGATGGGCTGTTTCCTTGGATAGGCCTACCCATACCTTGTTCTGTTCTGCTCGTTTGGCCGTGAGTATGGCAAATACGGCCACAATGGCAAAGATGAGAACAACGGCTAGCGCCCAGTAGGGATAGTAGGTAAGACGCTTTAGCATGATAGACTCGTCGTAGCATACTTGCTGGTAGTCGCCGCCAAGTTCAATTCTTATTACGTTACCCGCCTGTTTCATTCGCATGGCATACGTTGCAACGTTGGACGAGTCTTCAATATTACGATAGTCCATTACGTGGTCTTTTGAGTCAAGTACAATGACTGGAATCGTGTTGTTGCCCTCCATTACTTGGGCTACCAAGAGCAGGTATGACATCTCGTCCTCTTGGTTTAATGCCTCCATGGCCTTTGCCCAAACCTCCATCTTGTTGCGCTCTTCTGTTTGAAGATCGCGCACCAAATAATGTGAGGCCAGAAGCGCCGCTCCTGCAATGAGGATTGCTACTGCCACCAGCCATATTTTTACTTGTCTAATCTTATCAGTCCACTGCATTGTATAGACTATTTGTCGGCAAAAATACGTAATTATTCTGAAAAAATAGCAAGAAAGTGATGAAAAATTGAATGAATTAGAAAAAAATGTTGTACCTTTGCACCCGCTAAAAGAGTGTATATGTGTAACTTAGAGCGATTTGATATTGATTTAAAGGCACTTACGGACGAGAATACCTCTCTTTCGTGGGAGTTGGATAGTCAGTTTTTTCAGTCACTCGAGGGTGCTCAGGTGCAGGATGGTTCTTTGCACGTGTCGGGGTCTATACGCAAGGCCGTCGGCTTTTTTGAACTACAGCTGCATACTGACGGCACAGTTCGCATTCCCTGCGATCGCTGCTTAGAGATGATGGATCAGCCCATTGAGACCGACCTCCGCTTGGTGGTGAAACTGGGATGCGAATACCAAGAGAATGATGACATCATTACCATCGATGAGAATGAAGGCGTTCTTCATTTGGCATGGTTCATCTATGAGTCTATCATACTGGCGGTACCCATCCAGCACGTTCATCAACCTGGCGATTGTAACGATGCTATGATGCGGGTGCTCAACGAGCATTCGGCTGCCCGAAGCAGCGATGCGGACGCTAAGGAGATTGACCCTCGTTGGGAAGCTCTGAAAAATTTAAAGGTTTAAAAATTAAAAATATTAAAGAATTATGGCACATCCTAAAAGAAGACAATCAAACACTCGTACCGCTAAGCGTCGTACTCACGACAAGGCTGTAGCTCCTACGCTGGCAGTATGCCCCAATTGTGGCGCTTACTATGTGTATCACACCGTATGCCCCACTTGTGGTTACTATCGTGGCAAGGTTGCTATCAAGATGGACGAAGAGGTAGCTGAATAATGGGAAAGATTAACGCGATCATCACCGGCATTGGAGGTTATGTGCCCGACTATGTCCTCACTAATGAGGAACTGTCGCGCATGGTCGACACCAACGATGAATGGATTATGACGCGTGTCGGAATCAAGGAGCGCCGAATCCTCACAGAAGAGGGTCTCGGCACTTCTTATATGGCGCGCAAGGCAGCCAAGCAGTTGATGCAGAAAACGGGTGCTGACCCCGATTCTATCGATGCAGTTATCGTTGCTACATCAACGGCCGACTATCATTTTCCTTCAACAGCCAGCATCGTAATCGGCAAGTTAGGTCTGAAGAATGCTATGGCATTCGACTTCTGGGCTGCTTGCTGCGGATTCCTCTATTCGCTCGACGTTGCTTCGTCAATGATTCAAAGCGGTCGTTATAAGAGAATTATCCTGATTGGTGCTGACAAAATGTCGTCTGCAACAGACTATAAGGATCGTAATACTTGTCCGCTCTTTGGTGACGGTGCAGCAGCAGTAATGCTTGAGGGTACTGAGGAGGAGAACATCGGTTTGATGGATTCTTATCTGCGTACCGATGGTCAGGGACTTCCCTTCCTTCATATGAAGGCGGGTGGTTCAGTTAGTCCTGCTAGTCACTTCACCGTTGATCATCGTATGCACTACTGCTATCAAGAGGGTCGTACGGTGTTCCGTTATGCTGTGACAAATATGAGCGACGACTGTGCCCTTATTGCCGAACGCAATGGCTTGAGCAAGGATAACATCAATTGGGTGGTGCCTCATCAGGCAAATATGCGTATCATTGAGGCTGTGGCCAAGCGTTTGGAGTTGCCTATGGACCAGGTAATGGTTAATATTGAGCACTTCGGTAATACGTCGGCTGCAACTATTCCTTTGGCTCTCTGGGAGTATGAGTCCAGACTGAAGAAGGGTGACAATATCATTATGACTGCCTTCGGAGCAGGTTTCGTTCATGGAGCCAACTATCTCCGTTGGGCTTATGATGGCAAATAATTTTTATACAAATATTCTAAGGAGCGAAGCACTAGGATAAAGTGCTTCGCTTTTTTTATGTCTAAATGTTAATGTTGCTTAACAAGTGGCTGGCTCTGTTTTACTTTTATTCTTTCAAAACGTCAAAAGGTCGAAACATTTTTTAATAACTAAATAATAACCTATGAAACAGCTATTTTTGTTTGTGGCAGCAGCCCTTTTTTCAATGACGGCATCTGCTCAGTTTGGCGGTCAGAGAGGAAATCAGAAAGTTCCTTCTGTCGTTGCCGGTGTTGAGGATTTTAAACCTGCATCCAGTAACCAGGATAATAAACAGTATCCCATGGTTAACTCAGAGCGTATGGTTCGTGCCCAGATTTCGGCTCCCGATGCTAAGGAGGTCGGTCTCGATATTGGTGGCAAGATTTATTTGATGACAAAAGATGAGAATGGTGTGTGGACAGGCACTTCGGCTCCCCAGGATGAGGGCTTCCACTACTATCAGTTGAATATCGATGGAGCTTCTGTTCCCGATCCAGGTAGTCTTTACTATTATGGTGCCAGTCGTTGGGGTAGCGGTATTGAGATTCCTTCGGCTGATCAGGATTTTTGGCAAGTGAAGAATGTGCCTCAGGGTTCAGTGAGCGAAGTGTTCTATTGGTCAACCTATACTGAGAAGATGCGTCGTTGTCATGTATATCTGCCTGCTGAGTATTATACGAATCCCACTAAGAAGTTCCCTGTTCTGTATCTGCAGCATGGTATGGGAGAGAATGAGTATGGTTGGGCAGAGCAGGGCCATACTGCTCAGATTTTAGATAATCTGATTGCAGAGAAGAAGGCCGTTCCTTGTATCATCGTGATGGATAATGGACTGAACGCCAATCGTCCTGGTGAGCAAGGTGGATTCGGAAGCGGTCAACGTCCACAGCGTCCTCAGGGCGCTCAGGGTGCCGCACCTCGTGGCCAGCGTCCACAAGGAGCTCCTGGACAGGCTGGTCCCCGTCGTGGTGGATTTGGCGGTTTTGGTGGCTTCTCAGAGGGCTTTAAGAACGTGCTGTTCAATGATATTATCCCGATGGTCGAGAAGAATTATCGCGTGATTGCTGATCCTCAGCATCGTGCTTATGCAGGCCTTTCTATGGGTGGTATGCAGGCTCGTGAGATTACACTTGCTAACCCTGAGAAATTTGCTTATGTTGGTTCTTTCAGTAGTGGCGCGTGGAGCGTTGACCAGGTGAAGGAGTCTAATGGCTTTACCAAGAACGTTAAACTGCTCTTTATGAGTGGTGGTGGTAAGGAGAATATGGGCTGCGTTGAGGCAGCAAAGAATATCCATGACCAGCTTGGTATGAACGCTGTTGGTTATGAGTCTCCTGGAACAGCCCATGAATGGCACACCTGGCGTCGTAGCCTATATCAGTTTGCACAACTCATTTTTAAATAATTAATTGTTCTTAGTACTGGGAATCCGGATGGCTTGGGTCGTCCGGATTCTTTTTTTTGTTTCGTAAAAGTTTGGCAGTCTCAGGAAAAATACCGAAATTTGCAGCACAAATAAAAAACACATGAAACATAAAGCAGGATTCGTAAATATCGTGGGCAATCCCAATGTGGGAAAGTCTACATTGATGAACCAATTGGTGGGCGAGCGTATCTCTATTGCCACCTTCAAGGCTCAGACTACTCGTCATCGCATCATGGGTATTGTTAATACCGACGATATGCAAATTGTTTTTAGTGATACCCCAGGTGTACTGAAGCCTAATTATAAACTACAGGAATCGATGCTGGCATTCTCTGAGTCGGCACTGACAGATGCGGACGTTCTTCTTTATGTTACCGATGTTGTGGAGACCCCTGAGAAGAATATGGAGTTCTTGGAGAAGGTTCAGAGAATGACAATTCCAGTACTTCTCTTGATTAATAAGATTGACGAGAGTGACCAGAAAACGTTGGGGGATATTGTTGAAAAGTGGCATGCGCTTTTGCCAAAAGCAGAGATTCTGCCTATTTCTGCCAAGAATAAGTTTGGTACAGATATCTTGTTAAAACGTATTCAGGAACTGTTGCCCGAGAGCCCGGCATTTTTTGATAAGGATCAGTTGACAGACAAACCTGCTCGCTTCTTTGTTTCGGAGATTATCCGCGAGAAGATACTCCTTTTCTATGATAAAGAAATTCCTTATTCCGTAGAAGTAGTCGTGGAGCAATTTAAGGAAGATGATCGGCAGATTCATATCAACGCTGTTATCTATGTAGAACGCGACTCTCAGAAAGGTATCATTATTGGTCATCAGGGCGTGGCTTTGAAAAAGGTGTCTACAGAAGCTCGTAAAGCTCTTGAAAAATTTTTCGATAAGCATATTTATCTGGAGATTTTCGTCAAGGTTGACAAAGATTGGCGCTCGTCCCAGAAGGAACTGGATAACTTTGGATACAATCCTGATTGAGTATAAAAAAGAACTGAAACGTTGTTCGTTTCAGTTCTTTTTTGTAACTTTGCACCCAAATAATACGTATTATGGGTAATTTAGTAGCTATCGTGGGCCGCCCCAATGTGGGCAAGTCCACCTTATTCAACCGTCTGACAAACTCTCGTCAGGCTATTGTGAGCGACGAGGCTGGAACCACCCGTGACCGCCAATATGGCAAGTGTGAATGGTGTGGTAACGAGTTCTCGGTGGTCGATACTGGTGGCTGGGTAGTCAACAGTGACGATATCTTTGAGGAGGAAATTCGTAAGCAGGTGATTATTGCTACAGAGGAGGCTGACTTGGTTCTTTTTCTCTGCGATATTAAGAATGGTGTGACCGATTGGGATATGGATGTGGCGCAGATTCTGCGTCGTGCCAAACTGCCTGTGTTGTTGGTAGCTAATAAGGCTGACGATAACAAGGATACCTATGGGCAGTATGAGTTTTATAAACTTGGCCTAGGTGATCCTTTCTGTATCAGTGCAGCCACAGGAAGTGGTACGGGTGACCTGCTTGACAAGGTTGTTGAGACTCTGCCTAAGAAAGATAAAGATAATCTTGAGGATGGTATACCCCGTTTTGCAGTGGTAGGTCGTCCTAACGCTGGTAAGTCGAGCCTGATTAATGCTTTTATCGGTGAGGATCGTAACATCGTGACTGATATCGCTGGCACTACGCGTGATAGTATTTATACACGCTACGATAAGTTTGGCTTTGACTTCTATCTGGTCGACACTGCAGGTATCCGTCGTAAGAACAAGGTTTCAGAGGATCTGGAGTTCTATAGTGTGATGCGCTCTATCCGTGCTATCGAGAATAGTGATGTGTGTGTGCTGATGATTGACGCCACCCGTGGTATCGAGGCGCAGGATATGAATATCTTCCAACTGATTCAGAAGAACAATAAATCGCTGGTGGTAGTTGTGAACAAATGGGATCTGGTAGAGGATAAGTCGCAGATTGTCATTAAGACTTTCGAGGAAGCTATTCGCAAACGTATGGCTCCTTTTGTGGATTTCCCCATTATCTTCGCTTCAGCACTGACCAAACAGCGTATCTTTAAGGTGCTTGAGACTGCCAAGGAGGTGTATTTGAATCGTAAGGCTCGCATTGGCACTAATAAGCTTAACGAGGTGATGTTGCCTATCATTGAGGCTACACCGCCCCCCTCAATCAAGGGTAAGTATATTAAGATTAAATACGTCTCGCAGGTGCCTGACACGCAGATTCCTACATTTGTGTTCTATGCTAACCTGCCACAGTATATTAAGGAGCCTTATCGCCGTTTCCTGGAGAACCAGATTCGTCAGCATTGGACACTGACGGGTTCGCCAATCAACGTGTTTATTCGTCAGAAGTAATGAGGCGTATCCTACTTTTACTGATGGCTATTGGATTGGTGTCCTGTGGTGGTGCTGAATCACCAGAAGAGGCTGCCATGAAAGCTGCCGAGGAGTACTATAATGGTCTAAAGGATGGCGACTATGAGGCTTTCTTGGCAGGACGTGCTGATATGGAGGGCATGCCAGCCTCATTTAATGAACAGTTGTTGGTGGCTTATAAACAGTTTGTCCGTCAGCAGGAAGAGGCGCATGTTGGTATTACTTCTTTCACGGCCTCTCGTGCCCAAATGGACTCGGCTCTCCAAATGATGCAGGTTTTCCTAATGGTTAACTATGCTGATAGTACACAAGAGGAAATCGTTGTTCCAATGGTGGAATGTCAAGGTGAATGGAAAATGAAATAATAAAAAGAATGAGGTAGATGATAAGTCTGCCTCATTCTTTTTATGTTGTTATAGAAATTTATTTCCTGATTGCCTCACGCATCTCTTTTAATAAGTCGCTTGCAAAGATAAAGTCGGTGAGTCGTTGGTTGGTGCTGTTCATGATCTCTGATGAAACACCCTGCCATTCCTTATGACCTTCAAAGATAAAGATAATATTCTCACCAATGCCCATCACAGAGTTCATGTCGTGGGTGTTGATGATAGTGGTCATGTTAAATTCCTGTGTGATGCTGTGAAGCAATTCGTCAATGACAAGTGATGTCTTTGGGTCAAGACCTGAGTTTGGCTCGTCGCAGAATAGGTATTTGGGGTTTAGTGATATGGCACGGGCAATGGCCACACGCTTCTGCATGCCACCCGAAATCTCGCCAGGATACTTTTTTTCGGCACCCACCAGGTTCACTCTGTCCAAGCAGTACATGGCTCGTTCCTTGCGTTCTCGATAGGTCATGTTTGAGAACATGTCCAAGGGAAACATCACATTTTCAAGTACTGAGAGTGAATCAAAGAGAGCAGCGCTTTGGAAAATCATACCCATCTCACGGCGCATCATCACTTTCTCCTGCTTTGACATCTGTACAAAGTCGCGCCCGTCGTAAAGCACTTGTCCGCTTGTGGGCTCAAAGAGTCCTACGAG